>NZ_JPIM01000054.1 GCF_000735195.1 Chloroflexus sp. MS-G | reverse complement strand
TGAAGAGGGTTATCGACATTCCCGCCGAACCGGCCAGTGAGGATCAGCTTCCCGATATTCTGAAACCATTTAAAGCAGTGCCACCCCTGGTAACCGATATTAACCTGAGTGTTGATGATCGTTTCCTGTACGTCTCTTGTTGGGGCACCGGCGAGTTGCATCAGTATGATGTGTCAGACCCGTTCAACCCACGGCTGACCGGTACTGTGCAGATTGGCGGTATCGTCCGTCGGGCCGGTCATCCGGCAGTCGCAGGGCCGCTCAATGGTGGTCCGCAGATGGTAGAGGTGAGCCGCGATGGGCGACGAGTCTATTTCACCAATTCACTGTATCGAGCCTGGGACGAGCAATTTTATCCTGATGGCATTCGAGGCTGGATGGTGAAAGTAGATGTGAACCCCGAAGGCGGTATGCAGTTCGATCCCAACTTCTTCGTGGACTTCGGTGAACAGCGTGTGCACCAGATTCGTTTGCAAGGGGGCGACTCTTCGAGCGACTCGTACTGCTTTCCATGATTTGATGCGTTACGAGGAGGCAGTGGTTGGACCAGACAATTATGCTCATCTGGGTATCGCTATTCGGCCTTGGCCTCTTTCACGGCATAAACCCGGCAATGGGCTGGTTATTCGCTGTTGGGCTAGGGCTACAAGAGCAGCGTGCCAGCGCCGTTATCTCGGCATTTGGCCCAATTGCGCTTGGACATGCGGCGGCAATCGTACTGGCCGCCCTTGTCGTAGTCCTGATCGGTCAGACACTCCCTTCCGACATCTTACTCGTCCTGACTGGCGTGATACTACTGCTCTTTGGCGGGTGGCGCCTGCTAGTTCGTTTCCGTCATCCACGAACACGCTTCCGCGCCAGCGCACGAGAACTGGCTTCTTGGTCATTTCTTATGGCAACTGCTCATGGCGCCGGTCTGATGGTGGCACCATTTCTGGCGGTAATGACGCCAATGGCATCGCATAGCCATGCTGGTCATGTTCATCACAGTAATCCGGCGCTTACCGACTCGCTCGGAACGGCGCTCCTGGCCGTTGGTGTCCATACGGCTGGCATGTTTCTCGCGATGGCAGTCGCCGCCCTGGTCGTATACTGGATCGTCGGTCTTGAGGTATTGCGTCGCGCCTGGATTAATACTGACGTGATCTGGATTGTTGTGTTGACGCTAACCGGTGTAATAGCGCTAGGATGGGGTGTGTGGGAAATGCTGTAATGCGCATACCGGGCTGCGCGTGGGTCTGTCGTATACCCTTTAGGGCGCAGGAATTGACAATGGATTGCTGAAGGATGACATCAACAGTTCAGAAGAAGTAAGGCTCATCGAGCATATACCCCTCATTGCAAGAGGTCAATCTCCGACCTGCGTCGTGCCGTGCGCACCTGGAATACATGAGTTGGCGCAGCGGCTCTCCATTGCAGGCCGGTTTGGCACGTGCCCATACTGCGGCACTGTCGCGCATGATTCGGAGAGAATGGAGACCTGGCCGCAGAGCATCATCAGCCCGGAAAGCTGTGAACCTCCGCACGTGTGGCAGACAGGTCAGGAACCTGCCTCTCTCCGTCTTTTCTCTTCTCTCTCTGCTGATCCACCACTGCCGGGTAAGGTAAAAACTTGCAACGTCCTCCTCTGCTCACCAACTCTGACATTCCGTGTATACTACTCGCAAATGATACGAGGATGTTCACTTGAACGAGTAAGACTATGAACAACAACTTCTTCTCTTTTCAGTACCATGCCCTGAAGCCACTTGAGCAGTGGGGACTTGGGAGCATGATCGGTGGTGCAGTGCTTGCCTTGCTCCCCGGTTTCTGGCGTCATTTTGGGTTACAGGCTATCGGTTGGGGAGCTGTTGACTGGCTGTTGGCCAAAGCTGGTCAGCGGCAGGCCTTGCTGAAGGCTGAAGACCTGGTCATTGGCGATCTTGATGAGGCAGAAGCTCATGCTGCGGCGGAACGCTTGCGTAATATCTTGTTGATCAACGCTGGTCTTGATCTGCTCTACATTGGCAGTGGATTATGGTTGTTACGGCGAGCTGGTAACCACGCCGAACGACGTGGGATGGGTGCTGGTATTCTTGTGCAGGGTCTCTTTCTTTTACTCTTTGATAGTATCCTCGCTGTTGAAATTAATCGGCGTTGGATGACACCATCTTTATGATTAACCAACGAATCTTTTCGCTGTTGCAGTGTCCTACATGTCGAGTGCGACCGCTCATTGTTGAAGCGCAAGGGGTACGTTGTCCGCGTTGTCAGACTCTGTACCCGTTTTGTGACGGGTATATCGACCTGATGCCACGTGGTACCGCGTTTGATTATGTCTCGAAGTATGTCAGCGACGAGGAGCAGCTTGCCGCCGAACTAGACTACCGCGAGCTGGCGCCACCATTGCTGGCTGCCGGTGTTCGCGACCGTACCCTCCGGCGGCTGATGCGCTGGCAGGCAAACGATGTTGTGCTCGATAACGGATGTGGTACGGCAAAACATGCGGTCTGGAACGCGAAATATGTCGGCCTGATGGTCGGCTCTGATCCGGCAACACTCTTCGCCGATGAAGCAGTACGTACCGTTACGCTCACGAAGGCCGACTCGCGTCTGCTGCCCTTTGCCGACAATAGTTTTGATAAGGTGTTCGCAATTGACATCCTCGAACACTTTCCATTGCCGGTTATCGATGCGTATCTGGCCGAAACGGCCAGAGTGTTACGACCCGGTGGACGGATGATGGCCTTTTCTAATACCCGTGAACGTTCGCCAATCCAACCGCTGATTGACATAAGTCGTCATATTGGCCGTCTGTTCGTAAAGGCTGGCGTCTATGACTTTGAACGTGAGAAGCTCCGCAAATCAGACCATGTCAAAGCGCTGGAAACATGGGAAGATGTGCTGGCTGCATTTGAACGTGCCGGTTTGCGTCCGGTAAAGGTTATTTTCTGGAACAGCCTCTTCACCACCTTTGTCGAGCATGTACTGATGAAGTTGGGCGAAGCCATCGTTGGGCGCACCCGTAGTCGTACTGCGGCAAATGTGGCGCCGGGCAACGTGAGCGCCGGTGCAGCGCGTGAAATTCGGGCGCGCCAGCGGATGCGTCACCGGTTGCGCAAGAAGGGTCTTGTGTATTATGCGCTGCTGGCTATTACCCTGCTGATGGAACTTGATCTCTGGCTCTTTGGCTGGATGCGTTGTGGCAGTTATTTCATTCTCGTTGAAAAACCGCGCTCATGATAGAGTATCGTGCACTGACATCAGCCGAATTCGAGCAGTTTTGGGCACTCGACAGGTATGCGTTTGCCCGCCAGTACCACCGTGGCCGCTACACGCCGGAAGTGATTGCGCAACTGCGGGGGTTATTTGTGCATGGTGAGCTGGTTGCGCAGTTGCAGATCATGCCGTTTCGGATGCAGGCCGGTAACGGTGCGCTGTCGGTAGGAGCGATTGGCAGCGTAGCGACCTGGCCGCAGTATCGACGGCGTGGCTACGCTGAACGGTTGCTGCGGGCTGCCTGCACCGAGTTGCGTGAACAAGGAGCCGTATTGGCCCTCCTTTACCCGTTCCGTCACGAGTTTTACCATCGTCTGGGGTGGGCGTTGGCCGGTGAACGGCGCCTGGTGCAACCGACACCCGGCCAACTGCGTGCCTTTCAGGCAGTAGCCGGTACGTATGTTGCTGCCGGCCCAGCACAGATTGAGGAACTTGATACGATCTATCGCGGTGCACTTCGCGGGCGGTATGGCCCACTGGTGCGTGATCAGAGCTGGTGGCGGGAAGATGTGTTGCATACCTGGGGTGGAGAACCATATTATGCCTTCATTTGGCGTGATGACCAGGGTCGTGGACGCTCCTACTTAATCTACCGTCTCGAACGCCACGAAACCGGTGACCGCATTGTTTGCCGCGACATTGTTGCCCTTGATCCAACGGCGCGGGCGCAACTCTTTGTGTTTCTTGCCCGTCATGCCGACCAGATCGTTGCCGCCGAGATCCCAACACCAGTTGATGCGCCACTGAACGCACTATTGCCAGCACCGGTACCAACGACGGTCGTACCGCTCTTTATGCAGCGTGTGCTTGATGTGGCGCAACTGTTGACCGAATATCCGTTCACCGCTACAACGACTGGTCATTTGACGATCCAGATCGCTGACGAGTGGCTGCCCGATAACGCTGGGCGCTACCGAATCGAATGGCAGCAAGGGAAAGCGACTGTGACCCGACTCGGACCCGGTGAAGCTGATCTCGCCTGCACGAGCGCAACCCTCAGTCAACTGCTCAGCCGCTATCTGCGGCCACGTACTGCGGTTGCTTTTGGCCTGCTGGCAGCTCCACAACGTCAGGCGCTGCTGCTCCTCGAAGCAGCACTCGATGGCTTGCCGCCATTCTGTGCTGATTATTGGTGAACTGATGATACGACAATCGTCTCGCACTGTAACTGTATTCCTCGCGTTTTCGTAAAGCAGAGAGTTCCTTGTCATAGAGCCAGTTATTGTTGTGACCAGAATTGCTTACTGATATGTTACGACCACTCTACATCTCGCCCTTGGGTCGTGGTGGGGTTGATTTTGGTATTCAGAACATCACCCGTGCGACTCGCCGTGCCGGACTGCATCCTAAACTGGTTCGTCTTCCTGAATTGTACAACTTTCTCCCAATGCTTATTCCACGTGCTCTACCAGCAGATGTAGTACGACGTTTTGACATCGTGCAGGGCCGCTCACGAGTGGCTTTTAGCCTGCGTGGCTATGACCGACCGGTCGTGACAACAGTGCATCACCTGACGACCGATCCCGACCTGCAACCGTACAGTTCATTCGCCCAACGGCTCTTCTACCGGTTGATCGAGTCGCGCTACGATGGCCTCTCGATTGCGTATGCCGATGCCGTGGTTTGCGTTAGTCGCTTTACCCAACGAATGGTCGAAGCGACCTACGGTCGTCGCGATACAGTGCTCATTTACGATGGAATTGACACTGATGTCTTTGTACCGCCACCGGGTATGCAGCGTCGTGATGACGGTTTACCGCCGAGTGAGGCACGGATTCGGCTGTTGTTTGTCGGCAATCGAACGCGACGCAAGGGGTTTGATTTGCTCCCGCGCATAATGGATCTTTTACCCGCCGACTATGTGCTGTACTATACCGGCGGCTTTCAAGGGCGTGATACCGGGCCACCCCATCCTCGTATGATCCCGATTGGTTCGCCGGATCGCGATGGATTAGTAGCGGCGTACCAGAGCTGCGACATCCTCCTCTTCCCTTCACGTCTGGAAGGGTTTGGGATTGCGCCCGCCGAGGCACTGGCTTGCGGTCGCCCCGTTGTTACCACGAATGTGTCAGCATTGCCCGAAGTCGTTGATGATGGCGAGAACGGATTTCTCGTTGCCCGTGATGACGTTGCCGGCTATGCCGAGAAGGTGCGTATCCTTGGCGAAGATGCCGGGTTACGGCGTCGTTTTGGCGAGCATGGTCGGGCCAAGGTCGTTACCCATTTCGGGTACGGGCCGCTAGGAGAGGGATTTCGACGCCTGTACGAACAGTTGTGCGGCAAGTAACGAGATTCATATAAATGTACTGCGCTATCTATGAGAATGACGGTGATAAGGGGCGACCTGGCGATGAGGTCACCCCTAGGTGTTGGGATAGACCGAACCACGGTGCTACGGGTGTAACTTGGTTGTTGAAGGAGACGACTCGACGTGATTCTCGTGATTCTGCCCGGCGAAGGGGTGGCGGTGATTCAAATAGATCAGAACTGCGCAGAGCACGATCAACGTGATGCTGACCAATTGTGCAACCCGAATACTCCCTTCGCACTCACCACCGATGCCGCTCGCACATAAGCTATCGACCCGTAAGCCTTCGATCCAGAACCGTCCGCTTGAATAGATCATTCCGTACAAAAACAGCAGATCACCCGGCTTGAGGCGACGCCGTTCGGGTGGCGCCAGACGTCCAAAGCGACGATCAAGCCATAACAGGACACCGACACCAAGCAGATTCCAGATCGACTCATAGAGAAAAGTGGGGTGAAAGAGCGTGGTGATCGGATACGTTGTTAAATCGTTATAGGGCGGAAGGCGGTATTCTGGATCGATGCGTAGCCCGAATGGCAAATCGGTTGGCCGGCCATACGCTTCCTGGTTAAAAAAATTACCCCAACGCCCAATGCTCTGCGCCAGTAAGAAACCAGGGACACAGACGTCAAGCCAATCCCAGTACGGTAATTTGGCATATCGCGTATAGATAACCGTCGAGAGAAGGGCACCGATAATCGCGCCGTGAATCGCGATCCCGCCGGTGGTTAGGTTCAATGCACTCCATGGATTTGGCGCGAACCGTTCCCATTCAAAGGTGACATAATAGATACGGGCACCGGCAATCCCCAAGATAAGCCCCAACATCAACTGATTCCAGACGTGATCGGGGTGATAGCCACGAGCAACTGCCCGTCGCGAAGCGAGCAGTGCCGCAATCAGTGCACCGGTCATGATGATTGCGCCGTACCAGCGCACAACAATTGGCAACCCAAACAGCGTAAAACTAATCAAAAAAGGATCGTCAGGTGGATAGAGCACCATACTGTCTCCAAATCTATAATTGAGGGCATCGCGACGACACAAACGTTTAGCGATACTTACAATGAAGCAGCATAGCGCACTGCATTGCGAAAAATCTGCAAACCATCACCTTCATGCCGGGTCGGTTCACGTGTCCAGCGCGGATGTTGGTGAGGCAGTACCGCATTTTCGGGGTGCGGCATCAAACCCAGCACATTGCCCTGCGCATTGCACAGACCGGCAATCGCGTGTGGGGAACCATTTGGATTGGCGGGATACCCATCACCGAGGTACCGCAAGGCAACCAAGCCGTTACTCTCTAGCTCGATCAGAGTTGCTTCGTCGCGCACGGCGATCCGTCCCTCACCGTGAGCTACCGGCACCTCAAGGGGGTGTTCTATCCCACGGGTAAAGAGGCAGCGACTGTTCGCTACTGCTTCAAGCTGAACCCACCGACATTCAAACTGATGGGATTCGTTCGTCGTCAGCGTGACCCGTGGTGGCTGACGAAGCGGGCCAGGGAGCAACCCCGCTTTCACCAGCACCTGGAAACCATTACAGATTCCAATCACGGGACGACCATCAGCCACAAATCGTTCCAGTTCGTCTCCCAGACGATGGATTAAATCAACCGCCAGCAAACGTCCGGCTCCCAAATGATCGCCATACGAGAAACCACCGGGTATCACTAACATGGCATAGTCGGTCAGCCGGATCGAACCTTCGATCAAGCGATTAACATGAATCCGTTCAGGGTATGCACCGGCCAGCTCACAGGCCAGCGCAGCATCGGCATCGCGATTGATGCCAGGAGCACGTAAGATAAGTACTTTCAGTTCCACCGAAACTCCATCTCTACTTCACCGATCCTGATTCGATCACCGGATTGCAGACGTTGTGGCACATTTGGCGGAATAGCCCTACCATTAATCTGCGTCCCATTAGTACTTTTTTGATCGGTAAGCATATAGTGATCGCCGCGCCATTCAATAATCGCGTGCAACCGCGAAGCAATCCCGCGGTCGTGTTCTGCCAGATCAATTTCAGGAAAATGGGTTCGCCGCGGATCGCGTCGTCCGATCCGTATCGGCGAACGATCAAGAACGACTTCCCACGTCCGATAAGGCGAGCGCACGATCAAGCGTGCCGGGGGCTTCTGAGGAAGTGCTGCCGGTGTAGCGGTGGGTAACGCCGTACCACAACCAGCACAAAACCGTGCTTGCGGTTTGTTCAAACGACCACATTGTTCACAAACGACACCACGCTCAGCAATCGGTAACGGCGACGGATGGGCAGCTTGAGGCGCCGGAGGTGGTGGTGACGGCGCAGGTGGCTGCGATGGTGGCAGCGATGGTGGCAGCGGGGCCATCCGCAGCGTCGGATCAACATACGCCGTCGTCAATCGCTTATGCAATGCCTGTTCTAATTCTAGACAACTGACGAACCGTTTTTCGCGTTCCAGACTCATTGCTTTAATAATAATCGCTTCGGTCTCGGGCGTTACCGACCGATTGATGCGCGTAATATCACCGCGCTGTGGTGGCTGTAGCGGTACCGGCGGAACTGCTGTTAGTAGATGGAACATTGTCGCACCGAGTGCATAAATATCTGAACGCGCATCAGTTTGACCACGACCATACTGCTCAGGTGGCGCATAGCCAGCCGATCCCATCGCGATGGTATCTTTTGTTTTCCCAATTTTATGTCTGCGTGCCACACCGAAATCAATAAGTTTCAGAACGCCATCTGGCGTTACAATAACGTTCGATGGCTTCATATCGCGATAAATGATCGGAGGCTGGCGAGTATGCAAATAGTGCAACACCCGACAAAGCTGAATGCCGTAGCCGATCACCTGCTGTTCGAGCATTGGGGCGTTGGCATCACGGATCATGGCTTCGAGTGTCTTACCGGGCACGAATTCCATGATCATCGTCGGGCGACCTTCGTATACAAAGAGATCAATGACGACCGGCAAATTGGGAAAGGAGAGTGAGCGCAGAAGTTCAGCTTCTTGCAGAAAGAGTTGACGTGCTTCGGCCAGCTCTTCTGTGTTCGTTTCATCGAGCGGGCGCATCTCCTTCAAAGCCCATATACTACCGTCGCTCGTCCGGCGAACACGGTAAACGGCCCCCATGCCACCACGACCAATGAGGTTGAGCACTGTATACGCATCAGTCGTTCCCTGGATGGTCAGATTGTCTGGCAGCCGGTCGAGCATAAGCATGGCATGTCGCTGCTAATTTCTGATACCAGAGCAATTATACTACACTGCACAAGAGCGATGTGTATCAGAACAGAGGTGTTCAACGTTCTTTTTCTACTGGCAGAGGGGTGTGAGGATTGGTGTCAGCAGGTGGAGAAAATATTGAACAACCCTTGCGCTTTCAGCTTTGAGAGATACTACAGCAGAGGGCGAACACCTGCGTGTGCGAGTGGTATGCGACCGGAAGGTATCGGTTAGCGCATCCCCTGCGCAAGCGCTATGCGCCTTGACGAACTACCCATTGACTGCTATAATCTGCCTTGTCATGCCGAAGTGGCGGAATGGCAGACGCGACGGTCTCAAAAACCGTTGGGGATCAACCCCCGTGTGGGTTCAAGTCCCACCTTCGGCACCACTCAACAATAGCGGGGCGTGGCTCAGCCTGGTAGAGCGCCGCGTTCGGGTCGCGGAGGTCGGTGGTTCAAATCCACTCGCCCCGACCAATGCAAAAGAGCGTCTATGCAATTGCATAGACGCTCTTTACTGTCGTCAGAACCTGTGTACGTGCAGGTTATGGCTGGTAGTTGATGACATCCCTCATCCAGTTTTATACCCACTGGTCGGGGTCGGCACCCAATCTACGTGCGGTCGTTTGCTGACATGAGCTGAAATCAGGTTGTCGCACAGCCCATGATGATTACCCCTTAGTGCCTATCCGGAATACCCTGTCGCAGAAGAAGATTCGGTTGGGGCGAAGCGCCGCTGCGCCCGTACATCTATCAGGTTTCATCCGCTGTACGGTGAGACAATTATTCGGATAGGCTCTTAGCAGAATACCACCTGAGCATCACTGTCCTGATTCAAATCGAATGATCACATGCACGGCAACGTTGAACCTGCTATGATACAGGTACGACAAAGGCTGATAGTGAGTACGCCTATGAAGCCACGAATACTCTTTCTGGTCAGTTGCTGGTTGTGGTTAGGATGTTTGCTCGCGCTTGCGGGTTGTATCGATCTGGCTGCCGCTCTACCGCCCACACCCACTCCATTTCCCACCATTCCTCGTCTGCCTACGGTCACACCCATTACTCCCGAACCAGTCCGCAGCCCGGTGATCATCGTGTTGGGGCCATCAGCAACCCCTATACCAACCGTTAGCCCATTACGCGGTCGGGTTCGGGTAGAAGCGAATGTCCGCCGTGGGCCGGGAACATCGTTTCAGGTCATTACTGTGTTGCCGGCGAATACGGAAGTGGTACTGGAAGGGCAACGTGCCAACTGGTACATGGTGCGCCTCAGCGATGGTCAGAGTGGTTGGATGTCGGCAACCGTGCTTGAGGTGACTCCTGAGGTAGCGGTGCTCGTACCGGTAGTAGCACCGTAAGGTGTCATCATTTGACGCAAAACGCAACTTAAGAGCGGCGCAGTGACTGCCATCGGCCAGGGTGCAGCAACGCAACACCTGTAGATCCATTGATAGGTTGCATCCGTTGGACCGTGAGACGATGATTCTGTCACCTGGGTTCGCGGGCCTCCGGCCCGCACGGTGCGTACCGCGCCTGGTATCATCCTTCGTCGCTCAGCACCAATCCGAATCATCCATCCATCATCACTTCGCGACGGATGTACTTCGGTGATGGATGCAAGCCGATGGTCACAGCGCGCCTATCCGACCCATTCGGTCGAGGTGCAGCAGCGCTGCGCCTGTGCATTGGCAGGCATCAGTCAGATCAAGACGTAGCACCGCCGCGCCCGTCCATTAGGGTACTTTTGGGGAAAAGGGGTCGTCTCAACCGAGATTCCGTCACCACAAGACTCCGCCGTCCGCTCCTGCGATGGGAGTGGACGGGGGCCGGAGGAAGGTGAGCGAACCTGGCCGCACTGGGAGCACTGAACTACTCAAATGGCCGATTTGTAAACCGTAAGCTCTCGCAGAGGTGAGGAGCAACTGAGATCACGGGCCTCCGGCTACGTTTGTTGTTCATTCTGGCGAAGGGCACTTCGGGGGTTGAACCCACCCCTCCTGTTGCGTTGATGGACACGATCGGCGCACCAGCACAGTTTGCACAGCCAGAATTGGTTTCAGGTAACTGGATCGAATAAGTGAGGCCATGCTTCTCTCGTCTCAGGAATCGGTCAAAAGAAAATAGCGCCTTGTTTAGAGCCTGTCCGGAACACCCTGTCGCAGAAGAAGATCAGTTGCGGCGCAGCGCCGCTGTGCCCGTACTCGTGTTTTGAAGACAACATAGCAAAACTTCCGGCGATCAGTGATACCATAGTATATGAAATCTGACCATGCCACCTGATGGCACCAGCAAAGGATAGCTCCTATGCAGCTTTTCAGTACATTATCACGAACACGCGAAACTTTTACTATTCCGACCGATCGCCCGGTAACCCTCTATGTCTGTGGGGTGACACCCTATGATACAACCCATATGGGACACGCCCGGACGTTCATCGTCTTTGATGTACTGGTACGCTATTTACAGTGGCAAGGAGCAACGGTACGCTACTGTCAGAATGTGACCGATGTTGATGATCCGTTGTTCGAGCGGGCCAGGCGTGACGGTGTGCGGTGGGATGAACTTGCCGAACGCCAGATTGCACAGTTACGCGCCGACTGTGCCGGTCTGAACATCTTGCCGCCAACCTTCTTTCCGCGAGTAAGCGAAGAAGTAGGGGCCATGATTCCGATCATTGAGCGCCTGATCGAACTCGGTCATGCCTACGTAGTTGATGGTAACGTCTATTTCAGTATTCAAACCGATCCCGATTTTGGCCGTATGGCGCGGATGGGGTACGACGAACTCTTGGCAATTGCCAATCAACGCGGCAATAATCCTGCTGATCCCAACAAGCGTGACCCGCTCGATTTTGTGCTCTGGCAACGTGGTAATCCCGACGAACCGAAGTGGGAGAGTCCGTGGGGATTAGGCCGACCGGGCTGGCATATTGAGTGCAGTGCAATGTCGCAACGCTACCTCGGCGATCAGATTGATATTCACGGTGGTGGCGCCGATCTTATCTTTCCTCACCATTCGTGTGAAATTGCCCAGAGCGAATCGGTTACCGGCAAACGTCCGTTTGCCCGCTTCTGGATGCACGTCGGTCTGGTCTGGCTCGATGGCGAGAAGATGAGTAAATCACTCGGTAATCTGGTCTTTGCCCGCGATGTCCTGCGCATCCATCACCCGGATGCCATTCGCTGGTATTTACTCAGTGAACACTATCGTGAAGAGTTTGATTATCGTCGTGATGCCCTTGCACGCTACGAGCAATACGCTGCCGATGTCCGTCATGCTTTGAGTCTGCCGAGTGGCACCCTCAGTCCACTCGATCTGAGCCGTGGCCGCGATGATATGATTGCCGAAATGAACAACGATCTGAATACGCCGGCTGTACTGGCCACATTGCATGCGATGGTCGGTATGATTATCAACGCTGCCCATGAGGGACGCGACGTGAGTGCTGCACAAGCCATGGTGCGTGACCTAGCTTTGATGCTAGGATTCACGTTGCGTTGAGGGTGTGGTTGCACGAGCAAGGTACATCCCTGTCTGAAAGCGGAAACACCGCGTAGCGCATAGTATTCCCCCATCCTCTCCTCTGGAGGGAGAGAACGGGGGTGAGGGGAAGGTGAGGGAGAACGCACTGATACTCGCCTGACCGGTACGTTAACGCTGACGATTCCGATCGCGCCCACGCAAGAAGGGCGGAATATCGAGATCATCATTGCTAATCGTCGGACGTACCGGCTGCACTGGCGGTGTCGGCGCTGATGTTGGCGCCGGTGTCGGCTGGCGCGGCCGTTGGGTGGTCTGACCGCCGATCTGGCCGGTGGCCTGACCGGTGCTTGTTGCTGCTGTTGGATACGACCGGGTGCGTTGAACGTTCGAGGTGCGATTGACATCGAAGCCGGTGGCGATGAGCGTGATCTTGATCTCACCGGGCGGGAAATTTGGATCAATCACCGCGCCGATAATAATATTGGCATCAGGATCAACTTGCTTAGCGACGATGTCTGCCGCTTCGTAGACTTCCATAATCCCTAAATCTTCACCACCGGTGATATTGAAGAGTACTCCCTTCGCGCCATCGATACTTACTTCGAGCAAGGGACTGGCAATTGCCTGATTCACTGCATCGATTGCGCGAGTATCACCCTTACCGTAGCCAACCGCCATCAACGCTGACCCTTGCTGGGCCATAATGGTCTTAACATCGGCAAAGTCAACGTTAATCAAGCCGCGCTGTGTGATCAGATCTGAGATACCCTGAATACCCTGCCGCAACACATCATCGGCCATCTGAAATGCCTGTTGGAACGTTGTGTTCTTGCTGGCCGTTTGCAACAGACGGTCGTTAGGAATAACGATCAGGGTATCAACCACCGGACGCAACTGTTCGATACCCGCCTCAGCGACCTTGCGACGGTGATTTCCCTCAAAGGTGAAGGGGCGCGTGACAACGCCAACAGTCAATGCACCAAGGTCATGGGCAATGCCGGCGATGATAGGTGAAGCGCCGGTACCGGTACCCCCACCCATACCGGCAGCCACAAACACCATATCCGCACCCTTCAACTGCTCGTAAATGTCTTCTTGGTTCTCTTCGGCAGCTTTCTGACCAATAACCGGATTCCCGCCGCTGCCGAGACCGCGTGTGAGCTTATCACCGATCCGAATCCGCACTGGGGCCAGCGAGTGCATCAGCGCTTGCACATCGGTATTCACCGTAATGAACTCTACCCCCTGGACACCGGCGGCAATCATGCGGTCTACTGCATTGCTGCCGCCGCCACCGACACCGATCACCTTGATCTGAGCGAAGTCTTCTAGCGAGAATCCATTGCTGCTGCGATCAACCATGGAAAAACCTCCTTGACATTGGTAACTATGGTAGTAATTCGCGCAACCAGCGGCGGAAGCGCTCGTACAGTGAAGTCGTATCATCAGACGAGGACGATTCAGGTGGCCGCCCACCGTAGCGTATTCCCCATCGTAAAAGCCCAACGGCAGTTGCATAAGCCGGCGAGTCGAGCGAATCGGTTAAGCCCCCCAAGCCACCCGGAATTCCGATCCGTACTGGTAATCCTAAATCGTCACGCAGTAGCTCATCGAAGCGCTGAAGTTGAGCACCACCACCGGTTAAAACGATCCCGGCGGGGAGCATCCCGTCGTAGCCACTCCGTCGGGCTTCAGCCACGATCAGCTCGATTAACTCCTCAGCCCGTGCTTGCAAGACTTGTTTCAGCAAATGGGCACTGATCTGCTGCTTTTCACCGACTGTCAATGTTTCGGCATCGATTAGATCGCTCTCATCACCCGGTGCGGGTGGATGACCGGCTATCGCACTGCCATAACGAAGTTTCAGATATTCGGCAGTATTCGGCGGTGTATGGAGAACGTAAACGATGTCGTTGGTAAAATGCTGACCGCCAACTGGAATCACACCGGTATGCCACACCCCGCCCTGGGCAAAAATAGCGAGATCGGTGGTCGCTCCGCCAATATCAATGAGCATCACCCCCCGCTCTTTATCGTCGTCGCTAAGGACTGCCTCGGCTGCCGCAAGCGGCTGTAAAACCAGATCATCAATCTGCACACCAGCCCGTTCAACACTGCGAATCAGATTTTGAATCGCCATCGCCTCGCCGGTGATGATGTGCGTTTCCACCTCAAGCCGTAGACCACTCATCCCGATTGGGTCGCGAATGCCATCGTTGCCGTCGATCACATACGTGCGCGGAATAACGTGGATGATCTCGCGTTGTGTTGGGAGGGCGACCAACTGCGCGGCTTCGATAGCCCGTGCCACGTCCTGGCGGGTAATCCCGTCGGGATTCTGCACAGCGGCCACACCCCGACTGTTAAGCGACGAAATATGACGGCCCGCCACACCGACAAAGGCCTGGTTGATGCGACAACCACTGGCGCGCTCGGCTTTTTCCAGACTCGCCTCAATCGCTGTCGCTGCATCATCAATATTCACAACCACACCTTTATCGATCCCACGGCTGGGCACCATCCCAACACCGAGAATGTTTAGCCGTCGGCCATCACCAACCTGGCCGACAATCGTACAGATTTTACTTGAGCCAACATCTATTCCAACAATGGTGCGTGCCATGGTGCGTGCCATATCATCCTCACTGCCTGCCACCAATGGTTATGGTTCACGGACGACCATCGGTGCGATTTTGATAAAATGGGTTAACCGGCCGTAAATCAAGATAGGTAAATGCCGTGCCATCGGTAAGTAGATAGGCGAGAATTGTCAATTTACGTTTCAGATGTTCACTACGACCAAACACAATCATCTGATCCTGCGCAGTACGCACAAATACTCCTAATCCGAAATCCCAGCCAATTTGGGCTGGCTGTAGTCCGATGTCATGCGGCAATATCCATGCCAATTCACGAGCCAGCATGATGGCATCACTATCGAGCCGCATATTCGGTTCAACGGGGAGGTTTGATGTATCAACAATTACTAGTGCATCGGCGGGTGGCGGTGTGGTAGCCGCTTCAATAACATATCCTTGCCGATCTACCAGATAATCAATCCCGTTGCTACGCCAGTACATAGCCGGTTGTCGTTCGACGATAACGATACGGGCGCGATCAGGTAAACTCAGCGTCAGTTCGGCGCGTTCAACGAATGGACTCCGCAACAATGGCGCAATCGTTTGCTGCTCGTCGATCAACCAGATCGGCAACCCTCTAAGCGGAACTGCGGCAACAATTCGCTCTGGGCTGAGCAATTCGGCCCCTACCACTTCAACCGTCTGTACGCGAAACCGATCACTAAACAATACATAGAACAGCAGAATACAACTCATCACAAACAAAATGCCACTCACAATCCGTCCACTCCGCAAGCCATCGTACAGACGCCAGCGCCAGCCGGGAACAACCGCGGCTGTGCTCTGCTGACTCAAGCGTCGGCGGCGGGCAGCGATTCGTTTACGGGTATCTGGCGGATTGTACTCCATGTGCTCATCCTGCAATCTAGGGCTATCGGTCAGCCCTTCCAGACCATTCAAAGGCCAGCTCAACCAGTCGATCAAGCAACTGTGGATACGGCAAGCCACTGGCGTCCCACATTTTGGCGTACATACTGATCGGCGTAAACCCCGGCATCGTGTTCACCTCATTCAGCCAGAGGGTTCCCTGCTCGCGGTCGAGAAGAAAATCGACCCGCGCTAGGCCAGCACCGTCAATTGCCTGAAAGGCACGAATGGCTAACGCCTGCACTTCGGCAATCTGGGCCTGACTGAGATCAGCCGGAACAATTGTTTGCGAACCGCCATCAATATACTTGGAGTGATAATCGTACCATTCACCGGCAGGAATAATTTCGCCGGGAATACTGGCCGCAATCTGTTCGTTGCCCAACACCGAAATCTCGATTTCGCGGGCAGAGATGCCTTGCTCGACAATGATCCGTCGATCATAACGAGCAGCCTCTTGCAGACCGGCAATTAACTCGGCGCGATGACGAACTTTACTCACTCCTACGCTACTCCCCAGGTTGGCCGGTTTGACGAACATTGGGAAATGCAGCACCGTTTCTATCCGTTCGCAGAGGGTGGCTATATCGGTAAGTTCACTGCGGCGGATCAGCAGCCACGGTAATACCGGTAAACCGGCAGCGGTAAACGCAGCCTTCATCAAGCCTTTGTCCATGCCTACGGCACTAGCGGCTACCCTACAGCCGACATAAGGCCGACCGGCCAGCTCTAACAAGCCCTGGATGGTACCATCCTCGCCATACGGCCCGTGCAAGACGGGAAAGACAACATCACACGCCGGCAATTCCCAACCTGGCATTCCGACTCGTCCTAGCTCACGAACCGGCCCTGCTGCAACCTGAGCTGCACTGGCCGGCAAACGGGCAGGATCGGCTTCGGCCATCAGCTTAGCCAACGCTCCCGGCCCATGCCACCAACGTCCATCTTTGCCAATACCAATCGCTTCAATGCGATAGCGATGTGGATCGAGATTGCTCATCACCGCATGCGCCGATACGAGTGACACCTCATGTTCGCCGCTCTGTCCGCCGAATATGACGGCTATCGTGATCGGCTTGATCATTCGCCGCCTCCCCTGTGTTGAATAACGATCAATAAGATGATCGTTATCTGAAAAAACGAGATGTTTCAAAAAATTTTACTAATGATTTCGTTCATGAAGATCATTTTTTGGCTTTTCATCACCATCTTTTAAATGATCCGCACTTCAAGCTGAAGCGTAATGCCAAATCGCTCGGCGACAGTTGCACGGGCCAGGTCGATAAGGGCCAGAATGTCGGCTGCGCGGGCCTGACCATGATTCACGATATAGTTTGCATGAAGTGGACTAATCTCGGCGTCACCAATACGGGTACCCTTTAAACCAACCGCTTCAATCAGACGCCCGGCAAAATCGCCTGGTGGATTTTTGAAGACACTTCCACACGAACTTCCCGCCGGTGTTTTCTGTTTGCGTTCCGCAGCGATGGCCGCCATACGTGCGGTGAGCACCGCTGGGTCGGCCCGCCGCAGACGAAACCGGCCAGATAGCACAAGTGGTGGCAGCGGCGTATGCTGCATCTGTTTCAGAATACTCTCGCGATAGGTATACGCCAGATCGTTAATCGACCATTCTACCCGTTCGCAGCCATTCATCAACAGCTCGGCTGCAATCAACTGACCAGCAACATTGCCGCCGTAGCATCCGGCATTACCGACAATTGCCCCGCCTACTGTTCCGGGAAGGCCCTCTGCCCATTCCAGGCCCGCCCATCCCATTGCTGCGAGCCGACGGGCAGTACCGGCCATTGGCGCACCTGCCTCGATCCACAGTTCGGCACTCTCACCCTGATCGTGCAGTTCCCACCGCTGCCCACGGTAAACGGCAATCACACCGTCAAATCCTTCATCCCGCACCAACAGATTGGTGCCGCGCCCGATCCAGATCAGCGGGAGCTGCTGATCGGTGGCCCAGGTTGCCAGCGCTATCGCCTCGGCGGGAGTTGCCGGTTCAGCATAATAACGCGCCAAACCACCAACTCGCCACGAGGTATGACGCGCCATTGGCTCAGCGGTGCGCAATGGTATCGATAACAGAGCGGGCACCTTACACCTCCTGTTGCGCGGCGTGTTGTTGTGCGATAAACAACGCCGACACCTGATCACTATCCCCAGCCCCCAGCGTTAAGATAACGTCGCCGGGTTGTGCCAGCGAATGCAGAACCAGAGCCGCATCTGCCGGTTTTCCGGCATAGCGTGCTGTTACCCCGTGTGCAACCAGATGTTCAACCAGCGCCATCGCCAGGGCAACCGGATCACCCTGTTCGCGCGCTGGGTAGACATCACCAACCAACACCATCGCCGCTGCCTGACACGCCGCCGGCCATTGTGTCCACAGACTGCGTGTGCGACTAAAGGTATGGGGTTGCAAATAAACGATCAGGCGACGGTCAGGGTAACGCTGATGCGCGGCAGCGAGCGTAGCCTGCACTTCGGTCGGATGATGGGCATAATCGTCGATCAGCGTTATTCCGGCAATCTCACCCCGCCACTCAAAACGCCGACTACTGCCGTGATAGCTGGCCAGTGCTGTTGCTGCTGCGACGAGATCAGCTCCCCACAACGCTGTTGCGGCCAGGGCTGCCGTTGCATTGCGTACATTATGGTCACCGGGAATCGCCAGGCGCACCGTTGTGGCAAATCGCCGACCGAAGGTACGACGGTCGTAATACCAGAGATCAAACTGTTGGCCCTCTGGCGTCACCCGCACCCCACTTGCCGTCCAGTCGAGTGGGGCCAGCCGACAGGAAACCGGATCGGTCGCGATGCGCTCATCGATCCCGTACAGACAGGCTTCGCTGTGTTCGGCCAGGGCCAGTGTCCCAGGATCATCGGCGCAGAGAATAAGACGGCGCGGGTCGCGTACCTGTCTGGCAAAGGCAGCAAAGGCAGCGATATACTCAGCCGCAGTTGGGTAAATATCGGGATGATCCCACTCAACATTGGTGACAATCGCCATCGCCGGTGTCAGGGCCAGAAAAACGCGATCGTACTCATCAGCCTCAATCACCAGTGGCGCTGTTGGATCGCCCCATTGCGCACTACCACCCAACGCCGGAACTTCGGCACCGACCAAAAAACCACACTCGATCCCCGCGCCACGCAGGGCCAATGCCGTCAGCGCACTGGTTGTCGTCTTGCCGTGGGTTCCGGCAATCGCAATCACCGGTCGTTGGGCTGACCACATCCGCCACAGATCGGCCCGACTCAGGCGCGGAATAGACAGCGCTACCGCAGCATCGAGTTCAGGATGGGAGCCACGAATAGCAGCCGTTGCCAGCACATAGTCTGCCCCTCGTACATACGCCGGATCGTGACCCTGCCAGACCTGTGCTCCGCGTTCCTGGAGTGCTGCGGTAGCTCGATTGGCGGTGAGGTCCGAACCGCTCACCGTATGGCCCTGATCCATTAACAGATGCGCAATGGCGCTCATGCCAGCGCCGGCAATCCCAATGATGTGATAGTGACTCACGGTTTCCAGACCTTTGGAAAGTTGAATAAAATAAGCAACCCTAAAATCATAAAGAAGATGGCGATCAACGATGGTAAGATAATACTGACATCAGGTAATGTATTGAGAAAGAGCGCAATTGGTCCTTCGAAGATACCGCCGCTATTCACAAATTCGCGCCAAAACACGACCGCAGCGTTGGTCCACAGCAGAACAATAAACGCTCCCACAAACAACCCTAGCGGACGAGCCAAACGCTCTTTTGGCGGCCCCTTCCATGCAGCCTTACTATCGAGAAACCTTCCTAAGAGGATCAATGCGATAAATGCCATCATCCGAAAGAAGAGCGGTACCTGAAATTCCGGTGTGATAAGCGGATCAAGCGGTGGTACCAGTGTCGGATCATTACCAATCAAGAATGCGATAAAGCGAGGTGCATTGATCCATAATCGATTGATAACACTTACCAGAAATGTACCACCCTGGACGCAAGCGATGTAGGCGATGATCGTCCAGAGCGCAAGCGTAAGGAGATTACGCAGACCCTGCTGGTAGCCGACATAGCCCCCCAATGCCATCAGAATGAGCAATAAAGCAAAACCGTTCAAATTAACTGTAATAACCGTCTGCGCTAAAGGAATGACCATCCACTCTTCCATCATGTTGAACTCCTTGTGGCGAGTTCCATCAGCGCCGCGGCTAGCGTCTGCGCCGCTTCGGGTCGAGCCAGCGCACGGCTGCGTACTGCCATCTGCCTCCGCATCTCGTGATCGATTAACAATTGTCGAACTGCCTGCGCTAACGGCCCGGCCTCCGGTGCACCATCACCCAACATCGCATCATCAGCTACCTTCAGGGCTGCACCCCGTTGAACCAGATAATCGGCATTTTCATCCTGATGCACATAAGGGTACGGTACCAGCACTGCTGGTAGCCCGACTGCCGGTAGCTCAGCCAGCGTTGAGGCGCCACTGCGGCACACGGCCACATCAGCAGCCGCCAGGGCGGCGGTCATACTACGGGTCTGCCCACTTTCAAGGTAGGGGAAGAGCAGATAACGCTCACGTAACGCCGGCTCAAGACGTGCTGCGGTTTCCGCCAGCCATTCCTGATCGCCTTCCCGCCCACACACATGAATGATAGTACAGAGGGGCAATAATGTCGGTAACAATGCAGCGATAGCCCGATTGATACTGCGTGCCCCTCGACTACCACCATAGACCAACAGAACGGTCTGATCGGAGCGAATGCCAAACGCAGCCCGTGCCATCTCACGGTTGGCCATAAATAATTCAGACCGTACCGGATAACCAGTTACCAGTGCCCGGCGATCACCCTCGTGTAACCCTAATCGTGGTAACGCATCACTGACGTTTACCGCCGTCAAATCGGCGATCCGACTTAACAGGCGCACGGCTAATCCAGGTACGACATCTGGCAAATAGATCATCGTTGGTATGCGCCGCAACTTAGCCGCCACAAAGAGTGGTACACACACATAACCACCGGTTCCCAAGATTGCTGCTGGTCGCTCTTGGTCTAACAATTGTCCGGCCACGATCACGCCACGAGCCAGTGTGAAGAATGCACGCACAGCCCCTAGTGGCCCACGACCACGCACAGCGGCTGCTGGCAACGCACGAAACGGAAGTTGGCTTTCACGCGCTACAATCCGCTCTTCCATCCCGCCAACGCTGCCCACATACACAACCTGCGCCTGTTCAGCCAGTACGTGAGCGACGGCCAGCGCCGGATAGACGTGACCGCCAGTGCCGCCACCCGAAAGAATGAGACGGAGCCTGGCCGGTACGGAAGCTGGCGGTGGTTTTTGAATTATCGGTTGATGACTGATCGACATGGCGAGAGATATTCAACAATAAACCGGTGGCCATCAGACAGCTTATTAACGATGAGTTACCGTATGACAGAAATGGCAAGGTCAAGCCGGTAAACGGAATAAGTGCCACTGTTACGCTAATGTTGACAAAGGCCTGAAACACGAGCCACGACGTAATACCAACAGCTACCAACGCAGCAAACGGTGAAGGTGCACGCGCAGCGATGCGATATCCACGCACTGCGATGATCAGAAACGCAACCAGCACGGCTAGCGTGCCGAGCAGACCCCACTCTTCGCCGATAATTGCGTAAATTGTATCGGTATGGGGCTGTGGCAGCCAGAGGTGCTTTTGGCGACTCATCCCGATCCCCTGTCCAAAGAGACCACCGCTCCCGAATGCGTAGAGTGAGTGAATAATCTGATACCCTTCAGCGCTTGCCCGCGACCACGGATCGAGAAAGGCCTGCCAGCGTCCACTGCGGAACGTCACGATCAGAGCGAAGAAAGCGACGGTTGCCAGCAGTGCAGCACCGGCAACCTGCCACAGATTGGCTCCAGCCGCAAAGAAGATCGCCCCACCGATGAGGAGGATGATGATCGTTGTCCCCAGATCGGGTTGTAACATGATCAGGCCACAAATGAATCCAAGGATCACGGCGAATGGAGCCAACCCGTAGGCTACGTTGCCTAATCGCTGACCTCGCTGCGAGAGCCAGTGGGCGAAGTAGATAATGATCGCCAACTTCACAAACTCTGCCGGTTGAATACTGAAGATACCCAGCCACCCCTCTCCGAAGCGTATCCACGAGCGCGAACCATTGACTTCGGTGATACTGGCCGGCAGCAGGAGGACACTGACAAGAAGAATGATTGCAATCGCCATTAAATGGATCGAGTAGCGCTGCCAGATGCGGTGATCGATCTGCTGCATTAACCACAGCGCTCCTAAACCGATCAGCGACCCCATCGTTTGCCGCAATACATAGTAGAATGGATTGCCGTGAAAGACCGCTGCATCAACAAAGCTGGCGCTATAGACCATCACCAGCCCAAAGGCGGTCAAGCCGATGACCGTCACTAACAACACGCGGTCAGGCGGATGAGTTGTGCGGTCGAAGAGCGATCCCGTGGAACGTGGCTCATCACGCTTGAGCATACATTCCTTCTTTCACCGTGTAGCACCCATATACTCAGGTTCTGCACCTATGCCGGTGTGATCAGACGCACCAACACCATCATCACCAACGCAATTGCCAGCGTCCATAGCCAGCCCTGGGCGGGGAAACTCCGGATCAGGATTGGCTGGAAGAAGCGCAGATCGATGATCAGGCGGGGAGAGAGGGCAAGCCCAACCACCAACCCACTCAGTAAACCGCCCAAATGCCCCCAATTATCAATGACACCCTGAGCGGCAAAACCGATAAGCAGGTTAATAAAGGCAATCGCCGCGATATTACGCACCTGATTCTGACCAAACTCACCCAATGCCTGTCGATTGAGGTAGTAGAAGATACCGAGACCTCCGATCAGGCCAAAAATGGCGCCGCTTGCGCCAACTGCGGGCGCCGGTGAGAGGGCATACGAAGCGATACTTCCGCCTAACCCACTCAGCAGATATAGGGCCAGGAAGCGGGCATGACCGTAAAAGCGCTCCGTCTCGGGACCAAGCACCGAAAGGGCGTAGCCATTGAAGAAAATGTGAATAAGATTGGCGTGGAGAAACACAGCAGTGAACAGACGCCACATCTCACCATTGGCAATCCGCTCGTTAACCTTTGCCCCCAACATAATGAGTACTGGCAATCCTGGTTGAAAGAGCGACCCACTCAGTACACAGCTCAAGACGTACACGATCCCAATCGCCCACAACAGACTCTGGGTGACGAATGGACGCGGTGGCAACGGTCGTGGCGGTGGCGATGACGGTTCCTCTGGTAAATCAGGACGCCGACCGAATTCACGTTCAGCCCGACGTAAGAATTCTTCGATCTCGTCGGGTTCATTAGGAGGATGAGTCATACATTTGCTCTCCGGCACGCACGGCAGCCAATTGACGCACAATCTGACGAAATGCTTCACCGCGATGAAATTCATTCCGAAACATGCCAAAACTGGCACATCCAGGTGAGAGCAAAACCGCGCCACCGGGCTGTGCAAACAACCGCGCCGTGGCTACCGCGGCGGATAGATCGGTAAAAGGGCCGGCGAGTGGTAAATCTGGCTTTCGGGCGCGCAATAACGCTTGTAATGTCGGTGTTGCACTTCCATCGAGTAACACGACTGCCGCAGCACCGTTGGCAATGGTATCAGCCAGCGCGGCCAGATCGAGTTCTTTATCTGCACCACCGGTAATCAAGACAATTGGCCCATCCACGGTGGCTAACGCTGCCGCAGTTGCGGTCGGATTCGTTGCGGTTGTATCGTTGATGTACCGCACGTCATCAATCGTCGCAACCAATTCCAGCCGGTGTTCAACCGCCGTTATTTCGTGCAGTGCTGTCGCGATCGCTTCTGGTTCGATCCCAAACCGATACGCCAGTGTCGCTGCTGCCAGGGCATTGGCGAGATTGTGGACACCAGGCAGCCGTAGATCAGATCGATGAAAGAGGATCACATCACGGTAGCGCGCATAGCCAGCGGCGTCAACCGTAGCATCGGCTGTTGGGTCGGTGAGACTGAAACTGATCACCTCCTGACGGCCATGGCCCCAGGCTTGCGCCTGCTCTGGTGGCAAGACCGCGACACCATTTTCTCCCTGGTGTGCCATAATCTGACGTTTGGCATTGGCATAAGCTGCCAGCGAACCGTGCCAGTTGAGATGATCAATTCCTAGATTGGTCAGCAGAGCGTACTGTGGACTTAAGCCGGCTTCGCCCAGGCGTTCTAATTGAAAACTGCTCAATTCCAGCACAACCGGCGTTTGCGGCGTAATCTGCGTGATCGCTTCCAGTGCCGAGACACGGAGATTACCGGCTACAACGGTATTGGGGTAACGTTGCCGGATCATAGCAGCCAGCAACAGCGTGGTCGTTGTCTTACCCTTTGTACCGGTCACACCCAGAATTGGTGCAGGACAGGCGCGGAAGAAGAGGGTCATCTCGGTTTCAATCTTTACCCCATACGAACGAGCCAGTGCCAGCCAGGGTGAATCGGGGCGCACTGCCGGGTTCACCACCAACATCTCAGCAGCGCGAATATCTTCGGCGCGATGTTCACCCAGTGTATAGCGAACGGATACCCCTAGCTCGGTGGCAAACGCATTGAGACGAGCTATCGGCTCGGCCAGTACCTCTGGTGAGGCATGGTCAGTGACAATGATCTCAGCACCCTGGCGCAACAACCAGCGGGCCACTCCCAGGCCACCACCATGAACACCCAGACCCATAACAACAACCCGCTTCCCGGCCAACCTCTCCATCAGCGCCCCCCATCACCCTCAATAACCGTGATTGCAGGCACGTCAACCTGGACTCCCGTCTGCGGTGACCCAAAAATCAATGCCAGTGAAATACCAACCATTGCGGCCACTGTACCAATCAACACAAAACGCTGGGTCACTTGCGGCTGACTCCAGCCGAGCAACTCAAAATGGTGATGCAAGGGAGCCATCTTAAAGATCCGGCGGCCCTCACCGTAGCGCCACTTCGTCCATTTGAAATAGGCAGTCTGGATCATTGTCGAGAGGGCTTCGATCACAAACACAATCCCGATCACCGGTAAGAGCAGCCATTGCTGCGACTGCAACGCCACCACCGCCAGCGTTGCCCCTAAAGACAGGGCGCCGAGATCACCCATAAAAACCTGGGCCGGATAAGCGTTGTACCAGAGAAAGGCTGCACACGCTCCCACCACGGTAAAGCAAAACGCCATCAAATTGGTTAGACGTGGCTCGGCCAGAAAGGTAATGACCCCATACGCACCGAACGAAAGTGTCAGATTCCAGCCGGCCAGGCTATCGAGACCATCGGTAATATTAACGGCGTTCGAGATGAAGACAATGATCAACACTGCTATCGGAATAAACCAGAGACCGATATTCACTTCACCCACAAACGGTATCTGGACCAACCCCTCGTGTTCGAGACCGTAGGGTTGTGGTAGATAGAGTGCCAGGCTAGCTACAAACGCCACCGCCATCATGATCCAGAACTTAAATCGTACCGTAAAACCGTGGGTTTTTGAACGGGAACCGGTCAAGGAAAGCCAGTCATCGATAGCACCCAGGACGGCGAAACTGACCATCACACCCAGGGGAAGCAGCATTGACCAGCGATCAACGAGATTGAAAAGTACCGTTAATATCAACACGGTACTCACAATCATAATTCCACCCATCGTTGGTGTGCCTACTTTCACCAAGTGGCTTTGCGGACCGTCAGGACGAATGCGCTTTCCCAGGTTATGCTTGCGCGCAAAGCGTACCCACCATCCACCGATGATTAAGGTTAGAACAAACGCTGCGGCAGCCAGCAACAGCGCACGTGCCATATCTTGAACCAGTACTGCACGAAGGACGCTCACACAACTTCTCCTGTCGTTTTGATGATTCGAGCTACGATTCAGTGCGCGTCAACGCAACGACGATAGTCTCCATTTGCACGCCGCGCGACCCCTTAATCAGGAGACAATCACCGGCTTGAATGATCTGATTCAGCAGCTCGATAGCTGCTTCATTATCAGGACATGTCTTCACCTGCGCGGCAGACATTCCAGCCCGACGTGCGGCATCGGCCACTATGTGCGCCTGGCGACCGACAGCAATGAGCAGATCGGCAGTTGTTGCAGCAGCAGCGCCGACCTGCCGATGACCTTCCTCACTGGCTGCCCCAAGTTCAAGCATTTCACCGAGGACTGCAATGCGCCGTCCCTCGGTTTCGGCCAA
Source organism: Chloroflexus sp. MS-G (assembly GCF_000735195.1). Classification (GTDB taxonomy): domain Bacteria; phylum Chloroflexota; class Chloroflexia; order Chloroflexales; family Chloroflexaceae; genus Chloroflexus. The sequence continues at coordinate 5,683 of NZ_JPIM01000054.1, read as the reverse complement.
CACCTGAAGAGCGGCAATGGTCGAGAGAGGTGCAGCGTTGTAGGTATCATCGATAATTGTCACCCCATTTCGACCACGAACCACACGCAAACGCAACTGTTCGCCAGGTTCGCGCAATCCGGCTGCAATCGCATCCCAATCCATACCGAGCACCAGCGCAGCGGCGATGGCCGCCAGCGCCGTGTAGGCGTGATGCCGCCCAATCAGCGGTGTCCGCAGCCGATGTTGTTGCCCGTGGTATTCGACCGTCAGCTCGATCCCGTGCAAGCCATAGCTTTCTACCTTTAGCAAACGCACATCGGCTTGATCGGCGTAGCCGTATGTCAGCACCCTGGCGGCGGTACGATTCGCCATCGCCACCACACGTGGATCATCAGCGTTAAGGATACACCAACCATCGGCAGGTAGCGACTCGGGTAATTCTGCTTTTGCATTGGCAATGGCCTCGATACTACCCAGTCGTTCCAGGTGTGAAGGTCCGACATTGGTCACAATCCCAATCTGGGGACGGGCGAGAGTCGCCAGAAAGCGAATCTCACCCGCCGCCCACATTCCCATCTCGAGCACTGCCACTTGATGGTCGGCAGTCAGCTCGAGCAAGGTTGCCGGTAACGTCACCTCACTATTGAAACTGCGTTGACTTTTTAAGGTGCGGAAGCGCTGGCTAACAACAGCCGCGACGACCTCTTTGGTTGAGGTCTTGCCCACACTTCCGGTGATCCCGATCACCGTCGGCGTGAACATCTGTCGATGGTAGACGGCCACTCGCTGCAATGCAAAGAGTGGATCGTCTACAGCGATGAGGAGGCAGGCTTCGGGCGGCACTGTCGCCAGAGAGACAGTCTGAGTCGGCTCGATCAGATGCCATGGCCGAGCCACAGCGTTCAGATCGGGGGCCAGTACTGCCAGCTTTGAGGGCGAAACCAGTGCTGCGGCTGCACCACCTGCCACCACATCGGGCAAAAAACGATGTCCATCGGTACGTTCGCCGGTCAATGCGACAAAGAGCGAACCCGGCACGACTGCCCGTGAATCGGTTACAACCGGCCCAATCATGCGTTCGGCCCATGCGGTCGGCAGCGATACTGCCTGTCGTGTTGTGCGTGGTTGAACGCCGTACAATAAATGATCGAGTCTGATCAATTTGCCCTCCCCAAGCCATCGTCTGCACCGGACAGCTTGTAAGGGCCATTATAGCATTACCATCCAGAACGGCCTTGTTATCATCTGGGATGGTTATCTGATAAAAAGCTGAGAGTACGTTGATCAACACACCCTTCCCCTCCTATGGCTGTCCCGGACTGACCAGACTACGATCCGGTGGGATATGCGCGTAACGCAGCAACTGATCGACCAGGTTGTAATACACCGGTATTGCGGTCAGCACACCGAGCGTATCCTTCTTGGGTCGATCAATCTTCACCAGCACGACAAACTGTGGCTCATCGACCGGTGCAATCCCCAATACAGAACCGATTGTGTACGATGGATCGTACCCGCCACCGGGTAAAGGGATTGAGGCAGTGCCGGTTTTGGCTCCCACGCGGTAGCCGGGGATCAGCCACTGGTCGCGCCAGTTCCCGGTACGCGGACCCCAGATCACCGGTGCATAATGATTGGCCGCGTCAACCATCATTTCACGCACAGTATGGGCAATCGATGCCTCGATGGGTTTTCCCACCACCTGCGGTTCGGTTCGCACACACTCCTTGCCACGACACATCTGCTGCACGACATACGGTTGCATCATGACGCCATCATTAGCAATCGCTGCGGCGGCCTGCACCAACTGAAGGGGCGTTACCGAAACCCCCTGACCGTAGGCGTTAATCAAAAATGTGAGCGGATTATAGCTAGGACTGCCATAAAAATTGACAATACCACTCTCTTCGCCGGCCAGATCAACCCCCGTTGGTTGCCCAAAACCGAAGCGGGTCAGGGTACGATAGTATGACTCTGGTCCGACCAGCTCATTAAATTGCAGTGCCGCCACATTGCTCGAATAGTAGAGCATCCCGGCCAGGTTTAGCGAGCCGTGGGGTGCTGCATCGAAATTACGTAATGGTTGACCATACCGCACCACCCAGCCCGGATCATCAACCGTTGTTGTTGTCGTTACCACCCCAGAGCTGAGTGCAGCCGCAGCAGTGATGATCTTGAACGTACTCCCCGGTTCGTACACGGTACCAATTGCCGGATTACGTCCGTAAACCTCGGGCGGGTACTCTTGCCAGCGATTCGGGTCGAAGAACGGCCAACTCGTCATCGCCAGGATCGCGCCGGTGCGCGGATCGAGAACAATAATCGTCCCACCGTCGGCTTGCTGCTCTTGCACTGCCTGCTGCAACTCACGTTCGGCGATCTGCTGAATAAACGGATCGATAGTGAGTTGCAAATTCGCACCATCTTGGGGTGGAAGTACTCGTGCGAGGCTAGTTGCCATGGGATTACGAGCCGGGTCGAATTCACCTTCGATCCGTCCCTCGGTACCACGTAGAGCGGTATCGTAATAGGCCTCAATGCCACTTATCCCCTCACCGTTCAAGTTCAGTGCGCCGACTATCTGTGCAGCAGTAATCCCTTGCGGATAAAAGCGCATCGGCTCATACACCAGCCGGAGACCGGGCAACTTAAGCTCGGCAACTTGTGCTGCCACGTCAGGATCAAGCCAACGTGCCAACCGCACCCACTGCCGATCGGAACGCAACGCCGACAAAATCTGCTCTGCCGGTGCATTGGTCAGTTTGGCGATCAACAACGCAATCTCGGCTTGGCGCTCAGCCGGTACCTGCGGTGGTACAGCAAACAGACTTTGCCGTTCAACATCCATCGCCAGCACCGTGCCGCTAGCATCGGTAATCTGACCACGACGTGGCGCCAGCAGCGTTGGCGCCTCGATCTCAAGGCGGGCCTTACGGGCCAAATCCTGGCTGCGCACTACTTGCAGATCAATCAAGCGAATCCCAATAATCGTTGTGATCAAGACACAGCTCAGCAAGAGCACCTGCAAACGCCAGCGTGGTAACCCGCGTAGCGGAGGAACCGCTGCGGTAGTCTCGGCTGAGGCAGGAATGGTTGTCCGGCGTGTTGTACTGGCCATCGGCGATTACTCATCAAGCTCAGGAAGATTCGGGATACGGATATAGCGAATCTGTTCAGGAGTCGGCGGACGGAACCCCATGTCTGTGGCCCGCTTCATTCGTGATTCAACCGACTGCACACGGGCAAGCTGCTCTTGCAGACGCGAATATTCACGATTAAGCTGCACCTGTTGCTGGCGCAACGCAACCAGGTCGTAGTTCATACGGGTCACCAGACCGCTCTGAACCAGGGTCACCAGGCTGAGCAGACAAACAATCAGCGTCAATAGGAGGACATAGCGTGCGCCATCGAGGCGCAGGTAGCGCGAGAAATCGATCTGTCGCCACCGCACCCGACCAACAATTGCCGGAATCTGTTCAATTCTCACTGCCATACCGTCGTCTCCCCTGGCAATACCCCTATGCTGCGATACGGGCGGCAACCCGCAGTTTCGCGCTGCGCGCTCGCGGGTTACGCACAACCTCTGTTGCAGAAGGCACCACCGGCTTCTTCGTCAGGATCGTCAACCGTGGTGTGGCACCGGTTGCCTCTGCACGTAAAAACTGCTTCACAATGCGATCTTCCAGTGAATGAAAACTGATCACTGCCAGCCGACCGCCGGGGGCAAGCAACGCTACCGCCTGCGGAAGTGCCAGCTTCAGCCGATCCAGCTCCTGATTCACCGCAATCCGCAGGGCCTGGAAAGTGCGGGTGGCCGGATGAATCCGACCGTGACGCCCGCCAACCGCACGCACGACAACCTCGGCCAGCTCAGCGGTACGCCGGAACGGTTGCGTTCGGCGCTGTTCGACAATCGCCCGTGCAATGCGCCGTGCGGCGTGCTCTTCACCGTACTGAAAAATAATGTCGGCCAGCTCACGCTCGCTTAACCGATTGACCAGATCGGCAGCCGTTGGCCCGTGCGTCGGATCGAGGCGCATATCGAGTGGTCCATCAGCCGCAAACGAAAAGCCTCGTTCTGGTGTATCGAGCTGGTACGATGATACCCCCAGATCAAACAGAATGCCATCGAAGGCAGTAAATCCGGCAGTCGTTGCAATAGTGACCAGATCAGCAAAAGAGCCGTGACACAGCACCGCCTGCTCGTGTAATCCGGCGGTCGTTAAGCGCTCGGCGGTTGCCGCCAGCGCAGCCGGATCAGCGTCGATCCCCAGTAATTTGCCACCGGGCTGTGCCGCCTGCAAGACGGCCAGTGCGTGCCCACCACCACCAACCGTTGCATCAAGATAGCAACCGCCAGGACGGGGAGCCAGTGCGTTTACAACCTCAGCCATGAGGACCGGTGTGTGCTGGAAGGTCACCACCATCAAATCCCTAACTTTCGCATCTGTTCATCAAAGTGTGGCCCTTGTGTCTCAAGGCGCTGCTGCACTTCACGCCAGCGATCGGGTGCCCACACCTCGATAAACGCATCAAGTCCAACCAACAATGCCTGATCGGTCAATCCACCAGCTTCACGCAGGTTCTGCGGTAGCAAAATTCGCCCCTGACGATCCATCTCTTGTTCTGAAGCACTGGCAAAGAGCAGCCGACGCAGCATACGAGCATCTTCGTCAACCAGCGATAGCGCACTTACCCGGCGGGTAAGGTCACTCCAGTAGGGCAACGGAAAAATCAGCAAGCAGCGGTCGAAGCCGCGGGTCAAGACCATCCCACCAGCAAGATCGGCACGAAAGCGAGCCGGGATTGCCAGTCGTCCCTTCTCATCGATAGCATGCTCGTATGACCCTAAAAACACCGCTGTGATCCTTCACGGTTTGAGAGGGAGTATTCTCCACTTTTCCCCACTTTACCCCACCTCCCGCCACATTATAGCTTACCCCACCCACTGTTTCAAGCCAGAAAAGTATCTACAAACATAACAAATTGATGTCTTTCCGCGCAGGATCAGAGATCGGGTAGAATATTTGAGCGAATAACAGGCAATTACGAGAGAAAGTGAGGATGTATGAGTGATTCGGGTGAATTGAGTCATCTTGACGCTGCCGGGAATGCGCACATGGTTGATGTCAGCGCCAAACCGATTACTGCCCGTGAAGCGATTGCCCGAGGTCGGGTCGTGATGCAGGCAACAACCCTCAATTTAATCCTCGGTGGTGGTATTCCCAAGGGTGATGTACTGGCAGTTGCGCGAGTAGCAGGGATCATGGCCGCGAAGCGAACCGCAGACCTCATTCCGCTGTGTCATATTCTCAATCTGAGTCATGCCAGCATCACCTTTACCCCTGATCCGACAGGCCCTGCCCTGGAGATCGAGGCAACGGTACGTTGCCAGGGCCAGACCGGTGTTGAGATGGAAGCTCTGACAGCGGTAAGCGTTGCAGCACTCACCATCTATGACATGTGCAAATCGGTAGACAAAACGATGCACATCGACCAGATCCGTTTGATCGCCAAACGTGGCGGACGGAGTGATGAGGGGAAGGATAGGGGATAGAAAATGGCGCCCCCCCTCACCATCCCCCCAGCCCCCTTCCTCTCCCACACGGGGAGAGGAAGGGGGAGTAGATCCCTCACCATCCCCCCAGCCCCCTTCCTCTCCCACGCTGTGGGCGAGGAAGGGGGAGTAGATCCCTCACCA
>NZ_JPIM01000053.1 GCF_000735195.1 Chloroflexus sp. MS-G | reverse complement strand
CTACGACCGTATGCTGGCGTTCTTTGAAGGTGAGAATCGTCAGGAGGGCCTTCAATGAGCATTACGCTGATCCGTGATATTTCTGACACCAGCAGCTATTGGGGTGCTTCATGGGTCTTTGGCTGCTTCCCCGATGTCCATATCGTTTGTGATGCTCCAATCGGCTGCTACAATCTGCTGGGAATGGCGGTGACCGATTACACCGATGCGCTACCGCACATGGCCAACCTGACGCCGACCTCCATCCGTGAAGAGGATGTGATCAACGGCACGGCAAAGGCCCTGATCCGTACTATCGACGATTTGCGCACGATGGGCATGTTAGAAGGCAAACATTTACTGGTCATCTCGACCGCCGAAAGCGAGATGATTAGCGCCGATCACGCCCAACTCGTTGCTCAGATCGACCCCAATGCCCGCTTTTTCTGGAGCCAATCGCTCGAACAGGATGAATGGATCGGTCGTGAGCGAGCATTACGCTTTGCCTGGGAACAATACGGCAAGCCCCATGTCGATCCGCACACTCAACCACGACCGCGCACCGTGAACATTATCGGGCCGACGCTTGGCTGCTTCAATGCTCCCAGTGATCTCTACGAACTTAAACGGTTGATAACCGGCATTGGCGCCGAGATTAATCTCGTTTATCCCTACGAAGCCAGCATCGCGACGACGCCCAAACTGGCGGAAGCAGCCGTCAATGTCGTGATGTATCGCGAATTTGGTCGTGGTCTGGCCGAAGACCTGGGCCGTCCATACCTCTTCGCGCCGTTCGGTGTGTTTGGCACAACTGCTTTCTTGCGTGAATTGGGCCAACTCCTTGCCATCGACCCGAATCAGGTTGAGTCTTTTATCGAACGCGAGAAGCGCACTACCCTACAGCCAGTCTGGGATCTGTGGCGCGGCCCACAGAGCGACTGGTTCGCAACGGTTGACTGTGCCATTGTCGCAGCCCGCAGTTATGCCGACGGTTTGCGTAGCTTTCTCGGCGATGAACTGGGCATGAAGATTGCCTGGGTATCAGGTCGACCACGACTCGAAGATGAACCGGATAATATCGAGATCCGAAAACGCCTGCACGCCAGAGCACCGGCCTTCGTGTTCGGCAGTATCAACGAGAAGATTTATCTGGCAGAGGCAAATGCGCGCGGAACACACTTCATTCCGGCAACCTTCCCTGGACCGGTTGTACGACGCACAACCGGTACGCCATTTATGGGTTATGCCGGTGCCGCTAACATTATGCAAGAGCTGGTAAATCGCTTTTACGAGACGGTCATTAACTTTCTGCCGGTGGAGCCGGTTAACGCCGGAGGCGGTACCCCGCCAAAACCAACCACTGCCGAGACGATGCCCTGGACGAAAGAAGCAACCGACCGCTTAAACGCAGCCCTAGATGCGGTACCTTACCTTGCCCGTATCAGCGCCAGCCGTACTCTGCGTGCAGCAGCCGAGCAGGTCGCAAAGGCCCGTGGCCTCAACGAAGTTACCCGCGAAATTGTCGAAGCCGCGATTGCTCAGCATAGCGCAACCTGAGATACTGCATTGTCGGGGTGGGTAGCAGAGACGTGTCTGAAAAAATTCGGCAAGGGGAGGGGGAGGCAACGATCAAGCGTTCTGCCTCCCCGACAAAATTTACGAATGAGACGGTTCCCCTCGTGCGAGATCGTGTTTGGGCAACAATGCGTATCATCCAGGTCATTCAGCAATCGTAAGTCGTAGGGGTAAGGCGGCGCCTTACCCCTTTATGTAGTGCCGCCAGCATCCGCATCGATGACACGAACACCGCTGAAAATCCCTCAAGATACTGAAATCAGCCAGGAACGTGGTCATAGTAGCAATTGCTCAGCATAGCGCAGCATGATATGCTGAACTGTAGAAACGGCGGAGCACGGCCCGCCCTGCCCGCGCTACCTCTGTACGTCAGGCAGGGACAAGTTTCCACCTACACTGGCAGTTGGCCGTGCAGCTATAAACCGCTCTGCGCAACACAGTGCGTACAGCAAGCTAGAAAAACACAATTATTTATTGGAGTCAAACGTTATGCACGTGTTAGTTACCAACGATGATGGGATTGATAGTCCGGGACTATGGACGCTCGCGAAAGCCATGCGTGCTGCCGGAGCACACGTCAGCGTTGTTGCTCCGGCGGAAGAACAGAGCGCAATGAGTATGGCACTCCCACCACAGATCAACCGTGAATTGCGGGCTATCATCCCACCTGCCGAACTAGAAGGCATTCTAGCCTTTGCCCATAACGGATCACCGGTCGGGTGCGTGACGATTGCAATGTTGAGCGGTCTATTACCGCCAATTGATGCGGTGGTTTCCGGTATCAATCGAGGACTGAACGGGGGCAGTAACGTGATGCTAAGCGGTACCGTCGGGGCAGCGATGATTGGCGCCTTATGGGGTTTACCGGCAATGGCTGTCTCTTTACAATACCTGGGGCCGGCGCCAATGCCGTGGGCAACCGCAGCTTATGCAGCGGAACGGCTCTTTCCGTTGCTCGAACAGATTCGCGGGCAGGGGCCACTGGTTCTTAACGTCAATGTTCCCCATGTCGCTTCCCCAACCGAGTTGCGCGGATTTCGCCAAACCCGACTCTCGGAGTTTTTCTTCGGTCACTATCTTGATCTTGAACTCAACCCCACCGGTCCTGCTGAACGGGCACAAATCACATTTCGGTTTGTCCGTGAACGCATCCCCGACTTCGCCATCGATACCGACGACGGCGCCGTGCGGGCCGGTTATGTCTCGGTTACTCCATTACGACCATTCATCGATCATAGCCCAATCACACTCAATTTGCCCGAGCTGCACTGATAAGGTTTGTTGACCACTGCGACACAACGACAGGTTGGAGCAAGGTAGCGCCTCGCTCCAACCGGGCAATACCCTCGCCCATCAGTCGGAACAAGACAGTGTCTTAGTGCCTATCCGAATAATCATCTCACGATGCAACTGATCCATCCCGATGGACGGATGCAGCGGCGCCGCGCCCCGACCAATCTTCTTCTGCGACAGGATATTTCGAATAGGGACTTAATCCCTGACGCCACATTGATAGGGGTGGGTTAGGAACCTGCACTCTGAAGTGTTCCTCTCCGCTAATCTGTACTTCTCATCACAATTCAAGAAAGCAACAAATAGTGTATGATAGGGGCGATAATAAGCCGTAAACCACTTGAGCGGCTTCGCTGATCGTGCTATATTGTGCACAAGATTTGACATTTAGAGAAATAGTAGTGTTGCTCCATCGGGTTAAGGGTGAAGGTATTTGAACAAGCAACGAGTATCACAGCAAAATCATCACCTGCATTATCGTCAAGTAGATGTGAGCAACGCTCTAGAAATGCTTGCAACGTGAAAACACCGCTAACGATTGTAGGTCATCTATCGCCTGACCTCGACTGCCTGACCGCCATCTGGATATTAATGCGGTTTGGCCCAGCCAAAGATGCTGATTTACAATTCGTGCCTGCCGGGCGTACCTGGCAGGATCAGCCGGTAGATTCCGATCCGCGGGTGATTCATGTTGATACGGGTGGTGGTCGTTTCGATCACCACCATACGCCTGATCCAACGCTCAGCGCTGCCGAGCTGGTGCGACGGGTTGTTGCCCCCGACGATGAAGCGCTTCGGCGTCTGGTCGATCAGGTCACACGGATCGACCACGCTGAGTACCGACCGGGGCACGTCTTCTTTAATATTACTGACCTTATTGCCGGGTACAATGCTCTCTATCCCAATCGGCCCCATCACGTTGCCCAGGCGATGCTGGCGAATCTCGATGCCTGGTATGAACACGAAGTTCGGCAATTACGCTTTGAGCAAGCGTTCCAGAACCGGCTTGAGTTTGAAACGCCGTGGGGATTGGGGATCGCGGTACACACTACCGATGGTGGCTCTTCGCGACTCGCATTCAATTATGGGGCCGTGCTCTTCGCCTACCGTGATCGTCGCGGCTATATGGGAGTCACTGCCCAGCGTCGCTCGAACGTCGATCTGGCGCCAGTGTATGAAACCCTTCGCCAGTGCGATAGTCAGGCCGACTGGTACCTGCACCCCAGCCATCGCCTGCTGCTGTGCGGCACACCAAAATCGCCGCCGCGTCATGCGTCGCGACTTTCGCTCGAGGAGTTGGTTGAGATTATTCGCCGTCGTTGAGCAAGCTAGCGGGAGAACATTTCAACTCACCAAAATATGATGCTCATCTCTCCACGAGCGAAGTGCATTCCCCACGTCATCTCTATCCTTCCCCTCAACCTCCCTTGGTAGGAGTAAAGGAGGTTGAGGGAGGGTGAGGGATACTCCCCTTCCTCTCTTGCTGGGAAAAGAAAGGGCTAGGGGCAGATGAGGGGGTCAACATTCAACTATGAATCATAGCAACCAACAACGGTATGCTATAATATATCGAGAGGTGTTCAATACATCGATATTAGGAAACTCCGTGCGCGACTTTACTGCGTTTGATGACATTTTCAGCCGTCCTCGTAACGACAATGTCGAACTGTTGAAGGCATGGGCAGGTACAACACTTGCCTTCGCTATTATGCAGACCGGCGCGGCGAATCTGCTTAGTAGCCAGTTTGTGATTAACCTGGTCATTGCAGCAGTGGTTGCCGGGATCGGTTTCGTTCTCCACGAGCTGGCCCATCGGATCGTGGCCCGTGGTTATGGTGCTCAGGCCCATTTTATTGCCAATGATCGCTGGCTCATCCTCTCGATCTTGATCAGCTTCCTCGGTATCTTCATCGCTGCACCAGGTGCAGTCTGGCATCGCGGCCTGTTAACAGTGCGCCAGAGTGGTCTCATTGCTCTGGCCGGACCGGTAACCAATTTGGTGCTAGCAATAGTGTTTCTCTTGCTGTTCATCCCTATCTTTTTGTTACGTCCACCATTCACCGATCTTCTCATCACCATTTGTTATGTCGGGTTCCGCTTCAACGCCTGGATTGGCCTGTTCAATATGATACCTGCCGGCCCATTTGATGGCGCAAAGGTGCTGGCTTGGGATTGGCGGATATTTGCCGTTACTGTGGCCGTTGGGGTAGGGCTGACCTTTTTGATCAGTGATAGGGTGCTGTTCGACGTTTTACGGACGATTCTGCGGGTATTTTAAGAAGAGGATACAATGCGTACTCCGCTGATTGCCGGAAATTGGAAGATGTACAAAACGGTTGGTGAAGCAACCCTCCTCGTTCGTGAATTACTGGCTGGCCTTGGTGAGCTAACTGATCGCGAGGCAATTGTTTGTCCACCATTTACTGCTCTGGCCGCCGTAGCACCGCTATTAGCCGACACCCCGCTGGGATTAGGGGCGCAGAATCTCTACCCTGAAACCCAGGGCGCTTTTACCGGCGAAATCTCGCCGCCGATGCTGGTTGATATTGGTTGTCGCTACGTCATTGTTGGTCACAGCGAACGTCGCCAGTACTTCGGCGAGAGTGACGCATTCGTAAACCGTAAACTGCGCGCTGCCCTCGCTCATGGGCTGCAACCAATCGTATGTGTGGGTGAGAGCAAGCCGCAGCGTGATGCCGGTCAGGCAGAGCCAATTGTGACCGCACAGGTTCGGGCAGCACTGGTTGATGTGACGCCAGAGCAAATGCTTAACGTGGTGATTGCCTATGAGCCGATCTGGGCCATTGGCACCGGCGATACCGCTACTCCTGCCGATGCTCAGGCGATGCATGCCGCGATTCGAGCGACATTGCACGACTTATACGGGGCAGCAATTGCGTCGGCAGTACGTATTCAATATGGTGGCAGTGTCAAACCGGATAATATCGATGAATTGATGGCACAGCCCGACATTGATGGCGCGCTCGTTGGTGGCGCTTCATTGCAGGCAGCCAGTTTTCTCCGTATTATTCACTATCGATAGATGGAATCTGAACGTAGTCGTACACAACAGGTAAGCAGGCGACGGTACCGTAACCGTCGTCATTTGTGTTTGCGCCTTGCCACTCCTCATCTACCCTCTCTTCTACACAACTCAAGGTATCCATACATCACATTGCCCACCGATCATGCCAACATACAATGGGCAATGCCTGCGGCTGGTGGCACGCCTGAGAAAACCTATGCAAGAACTCTTGATCATTATCGCGCTGGCTCTGGCTAACGGTCTGTTTGCCGCTACCGAGCTGGCAATGGTTTCAGCACGACGTGGTCGTCTCGAACAACGCGCTGAAGAAGGTCATCGCGGAGCGGCAATTGCCCTGCAACTGCAAGAAGACCCTGATCGCTTTCTGGCGGCAGTGCAGATCGGGATCACTTTGATCGGAACACTTAATGGTGTCTTTGCCGGAGCAACGCTTGCCATTCAGATTACGCCCTGGATTGCGCGTAATGAATGGCTGGCGCCTTATGCTGTGCAACTGGCCCAACTTCTGGTTGTGTTACTGGTAACCTATCTGTCGCTAGTATTAGGTGAATTGGTTCCAAAACGGATTGCACTGCAAAGCGCAGAAGCGATTGCCACGTTGATGGCGCGTCCTATGTTGTTGCTTGCCCATATCAGCACGCCAGTTATCGCATTACTGAGCGCTTCAACCCGTTTGGTGCTGATGCTGTTAGGGCGGGCGAATGTTGCTGAAGACCGGGTGACTGAAGAGGATATTCGGGCACTGGTGCGTGAAGGAACGGAAACGGGCGAAGTTGAATTGCAAGAGCAGCAGTTTATCGAGCGAGTCTTTCGCTTCAGTGATCGGGCAGTGCGGCATATCATGACACCGCGCCACGAAGTGGAAATGGTTGCCGCCAACCGTACCCTCGGCGAGGTCATCGATGAATTGCTCGCCAGTGGTTACTCGCGCTTTCCGGTGTACGAAGAGACCCCCGATCAGATCGTAGGCATTCTCCACGTGCGCGATTTACTTCTGCTCTATCGGAAGAAAGGTGAACACGCACTGGTGCGCGAAGCTGTGTCACCTCCGCTATACGTTCCTGAAAATAGTCGAGCCTCGGCATTGCTGACCACCTTTCGGCGCAGTCGGCGTCACATGGCGCTCGTCGTGGGTGAATTGGGGGGGATTGAAGGCATTGTGACATTAGAAGATGTCTTGGAAGAAATTGTTGGCGAAATTGATGATGAATACGATGATGCAACCCCTCCGCCGATTGTACGGCGTGAAGATGGCTCTTACCTGGTCGAAGGTTCCTTGCCGATAGATGAGGTTCGTACCCTGCTCGAAGTTGATGAATTGCCCGACGAAGAGACCTACCGCTACGAGACATTGGCCGGTCTGGTGATCAGTTTGATCGGCCAGATTCCGCAAGCGGGGGATGTGACTCATTGGGGCGGATGGCGCTTTGAGGTGGTCGATATGGATGGCTTACGAGTCGACAAGGTGTTGATTTCACGGGAGCCGGAAACAGGGTGAGGAGCGAGGCGAGCGCAGAGAGAAGAAGTGCAAGCAGAAGATAGGGGGTTGCCAACATGTCCGCCGCGCATAAGGATGCGTGTAACTTCCCGTTCCGACGGTTGGCTGCGCCAATCTCCTGTGGCGCCGATGATACCCGTTAGCGCATTGTAGCGATGAGTTTCACCCCCGATCCCCCTGCAAGGAGGATCGGGGGATGATGGACGAGCCGCCCGTACTCACGGCGATCTGAAGAATGAGGTACTACCCCTATTGCGCCCAGAGTGGCCAGCGATCCTGCGCCGTGTTTTGGGTGACTTGCTGGACAACCACACCATCGCTGACATTGAGAATGTATATCTCAAAGTCACCATCGCGGTCACTGGCAAACGCGAGTTGCCGACCATCTGGCGACCAGGTTGGCGCCTCGTCAACCCCCGGATGATTGGTCAGACGACGCACATTGCTGCCATCGGCGTTCATCACGTAAATCTCCCAATTCCCGTCCCGATCACTGGCAAAGGCAATCGTCTTCCCATCGGGTGACACGCGGGCAAACCGGTCGTTGACCGTGTTATTGCTCAGATTACGAATGCTACGTAGTTCAGTGTAGGCAAAAAGATCATCAATGTGGTAGAACTGTATGTCAGCCCGATAAATCTGGAAGTTACCGGTACAGTTGGTGACCCAGAAGAGGTTCCGGCCATCTGCCGACCACGATGGGGTTTCAACATTGCATGGTCGATCATAGTTCGTAATTGGACTCGCGTAGCCCCGTAGCGGGACATTCAGGCGGCGCAGATAGAGCTGCGGAATACCCTGGCGCTCAGAGACAAACACCATCAGGTTGCCATCGGGTGAGACGACCGCATTATACTCGCTGCCCGGAGTTGTCGCGAAGTCATTCTCTGGTGGTGGGAAGGCCCCATCGTTATTGCTGTAGCTGATACGGATCACAGTAGCGCCACTTGCCCTCTCGCCTGCATCAACAGCCACGTTATTGAGCAGATAAATCTGGCGGTACTGCGGACTATTCCGTCGTGAATCCACGACCAGAAAATGCTGCGTCGGTTCCCAGCTTCGCTGCCACGAGAAAGCGACAGTTTCACCGTTGTTGAACGTCAAACGTTGACCACCACCGTTAAACGTCGCCCGGTATAGTTCCCAATGACTACCGGTATCGATATTCGAGGCATAGATCAATGGGGTCGCCAGATCAGGTGCAACCCACGGCGCACCCAAATGGGGATACCGCCACTGGAAGTAATGTTGACCAACGTTTCCCATCTCGACCTGATAGCCGGGCGGATTATCCGGCGTGTAGGTCAACACCCGTCGCTCAAAGAGTTGCACCAGGACATCGCGCTCAGTGTCGCCAACAACTGCCCGCACCCAGTAGGGATCGGTGATTGGATAACCCATCGCAAACAGCCAATCCACAATCGGCGCCGTAACCACCCGCCCATTTTCGACCACCCGACCACGCGCATTCATAAAATCCCAGAAGACTCGCGGAATGTTGTGACCGGTCACGCTATTGTACTGCACAATCGTTGTTTCAGGACGCGCCAGATCGTCGCGGATACCCATATTCCCACCCCGCGCAATTGTGGTATTGACACGCTGATTGAGGCGCGATGGATCACGGTAACCGTTATCGATGGTCGCAATACCGACAAAGTCACGATAACCGGGAGCGATGGTATTGGCAACCCGCGGATTACCGGCCACCGGAACATCAGAACCATCACGACTCAGAACGTCGAAGGGATAATCGCTAATCTGCATGCGACCACTGATCAACTCCTTGACCAGCAGACCGTTGGTGACGGTACCGTCACTTGGATTGTTAATCTCCATCCGCGCCTTGTCAAAATATTGAACGGTACGTATCGAGTTAGGGCTTTCCCGGTAAAATTCGCCGTAGTCAAACCACGGCCCTGGCCCCCAATACCAGGTGCGTCCACCGCGAACAGCCTCACTGTCGGTACGGCTCCAGACTGTCGCAAAGCGTGGATCGGCAAAACTGGTGCGACCAGAGAAGGGAGCGGCAACCAGTGGTGTGACACCACTGAACAGCAAGGCTCCGATCAGGGCAATCACACTCCAAATCACTCTTGGCCGGTACATAGACGCCTCCTTGTGTTAGTGTTGTTATATACCCTGTAGACGACATTATAATCGGCAAAGTTCCTGTATCCATCTGATAATAGCATTAAAATTTTATAAAAACAAGGTGATATGCAATAGATAAATCTTTCACTTTGTAGAAATATCTTGTGAAAATTTATACAAACCTTAAAAATATAAAATTATTAAAAACGGTTAAAAATTTTGCAACCAACCAAACCACCCTACAAAAATAGTAAACCGTTACGTGTAAAGAATATTTTATTTTCGTGGAGAATATATCGCTATCATGTCGCGAGGTTACTACGTGCGGTTAGTGAATTATAGATATTTAGATTGAGCATGAATATGTTGTGCAATCATCGCCACTCTGTCGTTCTCACTCATAAGTGAAGCCTTCTCAGGGGCGATAGATGGAGTTTCCCGAAAACCCATACCCGTTACCACATTGGAAGCAATGGGTTCCCAACTTGCCCTGAGATCTCCGTGTGGATGAGGAAGAGATGCTGGGGGAAGGGGGGAACGATGAGGGGGCTCCAGCATCGACAGAGCACCTATCAACGCTGATCGTGCTCAGGGACGCAGACCCTGCTGGCGGAGATGCTCATCCACCCAAGCTGCATCTTCAGGCGACAACTTGATTTCAGGATGTTCATGATAATCTATCAGATCGTCATACGCCCCATACTCATAGCAGCGCTCAAAGACCGCCTGTAGGTCTAACACCACATCCGGATCGGGCGCTTGCAGCGGAATGGCAATCCGTGGGAGCCGTTGACGCATGGTGCACATATACACTTCAAACTGTTCCCGATTGGTAGCCCGACTGACACACACGATGGAGTGCCAGGGCTGGTACGGGGTGAGATAGAGAGCTGGAACGGCAACCGTATGCACCCCCTGACGCAACAGATCGATCTCGACCAAATGAACGTCGCTGGCAAGCACTTCTTCTTGCTTTCGCCGATAGATATCGTGCGTGTCACCAGGCGTTTTGTTGGCCGGGCTAAGCACTTCGATCACCGTCACCACTCGCCCACCCTGGGTAAGATCAAGAATTTCAATGAATGGCTCACGCACCGGGTCTGCCGGCGCAACGATCATGACCGGCCGGTCAGCAGTCAGAACTGAACGGTGGCTGGTCTTGGGTGGGGTGCTAACCGGCTGTCGGCGGGTAACAGTCACATCAGGATAGATAGGACGTTGTGGCGGAATGACGTATAGCCGCTCGCCAATCCGAGCGTGATAGCGTGGCCGCAGGTGTGCTTGCAGAGCATCTCTACTGTATGTAATCAGGCTCTGGTGCACGTCCGGCCAGAGGGAGTGCTGCTCGAGATACGGATCCATTCCAGGGAAAGGGCTAGGCATACCGGCTTCTCCTTGCGCTGCTACTGGTGGCGTTGAAAGTAATGATACCACACTGAGCCAGGGCTTTTCAGTGTTCTCAGTTTCGGGTTGCATTTGATGACCGAACAGTTCACAAACAGAACAATCTGGGTACGCGGGCCTCTGGCCCGCATTGTGCCGGAACCCATCGGATGGCAGATCAGTGTTCTCAGTTTCGGGTTGCATTTGATGACCGAACAGTTCACAAACAGAACAATCTGGGTACGCGGGCCTCTGGCCCGCATTGTGCCGGAACCCAATCTCTCTCACCTTTGCCCCATTGCCGGGTAAGGCGAAAACGTTGAAATGTCCCGTGGGCAGGTGAGGGAGAGGCGCACTTCGCAGCACGGATACTAAACATGTTGCCTCCACTACTGAAAAACGTCTTGTGGGTATTTCTTGCTATAATGTACGCCAGCGTTCGTAAAAAATGAGGATATCGTGTGATCAAGCGTTACCTTCTGGCTATCGATCAAGGTGGCAGTGGCAGTCGAGCGGTGATCTATGATCCCGACGGTCAAGTGCGTGGGTACGGCTACCGACCGGTCGGGCGCGTGTGCCCACAGCCGGGGTGGGTTGAACAACGGCCATCAGCGATTGCGCGCAGTGTTGCTGAGGCGATTCAGCAAGCCTTAAGCCGAGCCGGAGTGCGAGGTCATGAACTCCTCGCCTGTGGCATCACCTCACAGCGCGATACTGTCTTTGCCTGGCACGCAGTCACCGGACGACCAATCGGCAATGCGATAACCTGGCAAGACTTACGCACCGCCCCTCTGGTTGCCGAACTGGATAATACACCACTGGGATCCCAACGACGAGAGCGTCTCGGTCAATTCCCCGGTGCGTATGCCGGTGCAATGCACATGGCCTGGCGTATGCGCCACGATCCAGCCTTCCGCCGGGCAGCCGAACGTGGTGTTTTGCGGGTGTCGCTGGCAGCAGGCTGGATTATCCAGGCCCTTGGCCGACCGGCTGAGCACGCGCTTGATCATTCCCTCTTGCAGGCAATGACGGTGTACGATCCACGACGAAAGGCTTTGTGGGATGAGTGGATCACAGCACTGAATATACCGCGCACGGCATTGCCGGTTGCCCGACCAACGATTCATCATTTTGGCGACTTGCTGATTGATGGTGCTACAGTACCGGTGCTGGCAATGATGACCGATCAGCAGGCAGCGCTATTCGGCTATGATTGTCGGACACTGGGACAGGCGGTAGCAACGCACGGAACGGCATCGTTTGTCAATGTTGTTGTTGGTACTTCACCACCGCCGCAGGGTATCTGTAAAACATACCTTGCCTGGGAGATCGATGGAGTTGCCACTTATGCGCTTGAAGCGGACATGACAACCACCGGCGCCGCAGCGAACTGGTTGCGTGAAATTGGGTTGGTACGGCGTGCAACCGATCTCGACCGCTACGCTGCTGCTGTCACCGATAGCGGTGGTGTCGTGTTTGTACCGGCCCTGAATGGGCTGGGAGTGCCAAGTGAGGATCGGAGTGCACGTGGGGCGATCTTTGGCCTGGCGCTCGGGGTTGGTGTCGGTCATATTGCCCGTGCCTTCTACGAAGCGATTGGCTTCCAACTGGTCGATATTCTGGCAACAATACAGGCCGAAACCGGCATAACGATCGCCGAACTGCGTGTCGGTGGTGGTATCGCAGCCAGTGACCTTGCCTGTCAGATCCAGGCCGATCTGAGCGGGATTACGCTGATCCGCGCCTGCGATACCGAGACGACCGCCCGTGGCATTGCCTTGCTGGCCGGCATCGGCGCCAAAGTCTGGTCGATTGACAACGTACCGAGCCTGCTCGACGAACGTGCCCGGCGATTTGTGCCACGGCTGTCGCTAGCAGAACGGACTGCCGTTTACGAACGATGGCACATGGCATTGTCTCGCGTTCAGGGATGGGCAAAAGGATAGCAACACCTTGCAGCAACCAAAACTACGTCCAATCGCACATCAATTCTACACCGTCTGGTGGTTGCTGAAGCCGACAACAACCTCTATAATAGAAGAACAATCGCTTTCGTTTCTGGTCTACAAACACACTTTTGGGTGAGGTGACGCATGGGTTTGATCAAACGGGTTGGCACGAAGGCTATCAATACCCCACCGCCCGATGTTGGCGCTCCTGCCGAGGAGGGAACGCGCCAGATCAGCCCTGCCGCCCACCCGGCGGCAGATGAGGGCACTCGCCAGATCGAGGCGCGGCCAGGCGGGCAGTCGGCGCCGGCCGTACCGACCATGCTCAGCCCCGGTATAATTCTGCAAGGGCGCTATCAGGTTGAAGCGCCTATTGGGATCGGCGGGATGAGTGTCGTCTATCGCGGGCGCGACCTCCGCTTCAAAGACGTGGTACGTTACTGTGCGATCAAGGAGATGGCGCAAAGCGCCCCTGATTCGCAAACCCGTTTGCTCAACCTGAAAAACTTTCAACGTGAAGCTAGCCTGCTCGCGACCCTTCAACACCCGGCAATCCCCAAGGTTTACGACTTTTTTGAAGAGAACGGCAAAGTCTACCTCGTGCTCGAGTTCATTCCCGGTAAAGACCTCGAGACAGTTCTGGAAGAGCACGGCAAACCGCTCGATGAAGAGCACGTGGCCCGCTGGGCATTGCAAATTTGCGACGTGCTGTCGTACCTGCACAATCATAAGCCTGAGCCGATTGTATTCCGCGATATGAAGCCATCGAATGTGATGGTGGTTGGCGATGATCGGATTGTGCTGATCGATTTTGGCATTGCCCGTACTCTTAACCGCAGTGATCGCAAAGGGACAATGATCGGTACAGAGGGTTATTCACCGCCTGAGCAGTACCGCGGAATTGCCGAGCCGGTTGGTGACATCTATGCGCTTGGCGCCACGCTCCACCATCTCCTTACCAACACCGATCCGCGTCTTGAAACCCCTTTCACATTCCAGGAACGTCCGATCCGTCAGATTAACCCGACCGTTTCACCTGAGATGGAAGCAGCAGTAACCCGTGCGCTGGAATACGATATGGCAGCGCGCTGGCAGAGCGCCGAAGAGTTTCGACAGGCTCTGCTGAAGGTTCCGTCACTGGTTGGTACCGGCACAGCCAAAACGACCGTTGCTGTACCGGCTGTGCTCAAGGGCGCACAGACGACCGAGCTGGTCTGGCGATTTAAGTTTGAAGATGAAGTGCGCTCGTCACCCTTTGTGAGCGGCGGATTGGTATTTGTTGGATGCTACGACACAAATATCTATGCCCTCGATGCTACTCGCGGTGAGTTTCGTTGGAAATATGCGACAGAGGGCGGAATCAGCTCATCACCCACCGTCTGGCAAGATATGGTCTATATCGGTTCAGAGGATGGCACGCTGTACGCCCTCGATATGCGCCGGGGCGGGGTACGCTGGACATTCCGTACCGGTAAGCCAATCCGCTCTTCACCCCGAATTGAAGATCGGGTTGTGTTTGTTGGTTCCGATGATCAGCATATCTATGCAATTGATGGCTTACGCGGCACACTGATCTGGAAGTATCGGACCTGGAACCCCATCCGCTCCTCGGCGTGCATCTACGGTAATTCCGTCTTCATCGGCGGTGATGACGGCAACGTCTATTGTCTTGATGCGCGGACTGGCGCGGTGAAATGGAAGCAGCGCACGCAACAACCAGTTCGCTCATCGCCAGCATACAGCGATGGTATTGTCTTTGTTGGCTCACTGGACCAGAACCTCTATGCGCTTGATGCGGAAGGCGGCTGGCCGGCCTGGCGCTTCCGCACCGGCCATTACATCAACTCGTCTCCGTGTGTGGTAGGTACGCGCGTTTTCATTGGCGGAGTCGATGGCATCATGTACGCGCTCGATACCAAGAGTGGCCGCCTGGTATGGAAGTACGAAGTTGGGAGTCAGATCACATCCTCACCACGAGTTGAAGGTGGTCGCCTCTACTTCGGGGCAGTTGATCAGGCAGTCTACTGCCTCGATGCCGGTAATGGACAACTGATCTGGAAATATCCCACCGAAGGCGCAATTGTTTCAACACCGATGATTGTGAATGGTGTAGTGTATATTGGCTCAATGGACCACCATCTTTACGCACTGAAGGCGTAAAACGACTCATAAAGGGGTTGCGGCGGTTATGCCAGACGAAACACAATCTTCACCAGATGAAACGCCAACCGAACCGCTCAATTTAACCGACATCGAAGCTGAACGTCAGCGGCAACTCGGTCTAACCCCTCCTGAAGAGGATGGGACTCGTCAGATCGGTCAGGATTATCAACCAGCACTGACATTCCGACGCTCAGCACAAGGTTTCGCGGCAGCCGCCCTCCGCGATATTGGGCGAGTACGCGACATGAATCAAGATTGTGCCCTGGCAACCATCATGACCGTACCACGGGAAGGGCAAGACGTAACTGTGGGCTTATTTATCGTCGCCGATGGCATGGGTGGTCATCACGGTGGCGAGGTTGCCAGCCGGTTGGCGGTGCAAACAGTGCTGACCAGTGTGCTTGAGCGACTGGTATTACCGGTGATCGAAGATGGGATCATTGAGGCGTTGCAGCCGTTGATGATTGAGGCAGTGCAAGAAGCAAATGCAGTGATCTGGCGTGAAGCTCAGGCTTCCGGCTCAGATATGGGCACCACCTGTACCGCTGCGCTAGTCATCGGCAACGGCCTGTACGTTGCCCATGTCGGTGATTCACGTTGTTATGTTTACGAACCGGCTGGTCTGCGTCAACTTACGACCGACCATTCAACCGTCGGACGCCTCATCGCGCTGGGTCAGCTTGATCCGGAAGAGGCTCGTGAACACCCACTGCGCAATCAGCTTTATCGTACTGTTGGTCAACAGCCTCATGTAGCTGTCGATTTTGTGTACCACCAGTTGAACAATTGTTCGCACCTGGTGCTGTGCAGCGATGGTCTGTGGAGTCTGGTCGAAGAGAAAGCTATCGAACAGGCCCTTCAGCACAGTCCCTGGCCACACGATGTCTGCCGCGAGCTGATCGCATTAGCCAACCTGGCCGGTGGCGACGATAACATTTCAGTGGTGGTTGTTTCGTTGCCGCTCGATGAGAGGTCGCTATGAGTAAGGTTGATCTACGCATCACACCGAGTCGTAGTGTACTGCCAGCCAGTCAGGAGCCACAGCTCCTCTATGCCCTCATCGAGCTATCAGCCCAAAGTGGCGCAACGAAAATGCCACGACTCCCACTCAACCTATGTCTAGTGATTGATCGCAGTTCATCAATGCGCGGCGAACGGCTTCAGCAGGTTAAGCAGGCCGCGATGCAGATTCTCGATCTGCTCGGCGATCACGAAAGCTTTGCGCTGGTCACGTTCAATGATCGGGCTGAAGTGGTGGTCCCGGCGCAACTGGCACGGGCGCGAGCTGAAATCAAGCGTCAGATCAGTGCCATTGAAGCGGCTGGTGGTACCGAAATGGCAACCGGTCTGGCGTTGGGAGTACAAGAGTTGCAGCGGGCAATGATGCCGCGCGCTATTCATCGGTTGTTGTTGCTTACCGATGGACGTACCTACGGTGATGAAGGACGTTGTGTTGAGATTGCCCGACGCGCTCAGGCGCGGGGCATTGGGATCACCGCTCTTGGTATCGGGAGCGAGTGGAATGAAGACTTGCTCGAAACGATTGCTGCCCGTGAGAATAGTCGCACCCATTACATTACTTCAGCGGCTGAGATTACGAAAATCTTTACCGCTGAGGTCGAGCGTATGCACAACATCTTTGCTCAGGATGTTCAACTACGGGTGACGTTACCGCCACAGGGTTTACTCCGCTCACTTGATCGGGTGCGTCCGTACATCGTTCCGCTACCCACTATTGAAGAGGCCGAGTTCGTCTGGACGGCAGCTCTCGGCGATTGGCCGGAAAGTGATGCCCAGGCCCTCCTGATGGAAATTGTGGTTCCCCCCTTACCGGTTGGTCGGCACACTATGCTGCGCCTCCAACTTCGTTACCGCGTGCCGGGCAGCGAGGGTACAACGGCAAATCACGAACAGAACCTGGTCGTGGGAGTACGCAATCCTGATGAAGTTGCATCTGAAGTCGATCCAACGGTAAAACACTGGTTAGAACGGTTAGTCGCCTACCGTCTCCAGGCTAGTGCCTGGCAGGCCGCTGAGGAAGGAAAACTCGAAGAGGCAACTCGTCGCTTGCAAATGGCCGGAACGCGCCTGTTTGAGGCTGGCGAAATCGAACTGGCGCGTACTGTTCAGGAAGAAGCGACCCGCCTGCTACGCTCTGGGCAAGCAAGTGCTGAAGGTCGTAAGCGGATCAAATATGGTACTCGTGGTTTGATCGGGCGCGAAGAACAATTATAACCTGGAGTAGACAGCACATGGTGATTTGTAGCCACTGTCAGGCTCAACAACTCGACGGGACAATCTTTTGTACAGTGTGTGGTGCCAGTTTGCTAAGTGCAAAACCTCAGCGGCAAACAACGGCTTCACTCAACCGTGCGGCTGCCGAAACCGCTCAAGCAGAGGTTGATGAAGCAACTATCTTACCCGCACCAACACCAGCGCCCGAAACAAACACGATCGCTCTGATCGTTCTGAGTTCGGGTCGGCGTATTGTCTTACCGGTTACACCTGAACTCTTGATTGGGCGTAAAGACCAGCAGCGGAACTTCTTCCCTGATGTGGATTTGAGTCTTGATGGTGGATACGATGCCGGTGTTTCACGCCAACATGCCCGCATTATCTGTCGTGATGGGAGTTATCTGCTTGAAGATTTGGGCAGTTCCAACGGAACGTTCCTCAATCGTCAACGGATAGCTCCGCGTCGGCCTGTTGAGCTGCATCACGGCGATGAGATACAACTTGGGATGTTACTGGTACGGTTTGAAATGAACGGATAACGTGACCCATTTCGTTTGCGGAGGCTTCTCTATGCCGAAAACAGTTATTCTTCATCTTACCGGCGAAGATCCGCTGCTGGCCGATATTGATCAAGAGCCACAGCCTGGTGATCTCTTCATAAAGGTGACCAATATGCGCAAGCGCGACGGTAAACCGGTACCGTATCTGGCGGCCGGTGTGCAGGCCGTTATCTTTCCCTGGCACCGCATAACGTTCATCGAATTGATGCCCAGTGAAGAGGAACGCAGTCAGGTTATCGATTTCTTCCGCCAGTGAACGAATTGTGGTCATATCTGCTGCCACCGGCGAGTGATCTTTTTTACCGCCGTAATGATCCCTACGACCAGCGCCTGGGCGAAATCGTTAGGCCCGGTGTTGCCGCTTATGATGCTGCCCAGGTCGTCATTCTCGGCTGCCCGCAAGACATCGGTGTGCGCCGCAACGGTGGTCGCCCCGGTGCTGCCCAGGGACCAACTGCCATTCGGCGGTGGTTGTACCGCCTCGGTATTGCCGGTCTCACCGACATAACCATCTGCGACCTCGGTGATGTTTCAACCGAAGGTGATTTGGAAACTGTCCACGACCGGTTACGGCGCCTGGCAGCACGTATTATCGCCGATGAAAAGTTGTTGATTTCGCTGGGCGGAGGAAATGATATTAGTTTTCCCGACATAGCAGCATTGGCGTCAGTTGCGCTATCACCAATACTGGCGATAAATATCGACGCCCACTACGATGTGCGCGCCGATCAACCGGCGAACAGTGGCACACCGTACCGGCAATTGATTGAAGGTGGCTTCATTGATCCACACCGGTATTGGGTGTTTGGGGTACAACCGTTTGCCAATGCACCTGCTTACACTGAGTATCTTCGTGAACGAGGGGCAACTATTGTCGAGTTAAGCACCGCACGTCATTACGGTGTTGCCGATACGATGCGGACAATGCTCGCAACCAGTGATGCCGCAAGTATCGGGTGGGGGTTTGATGTTGATGTCGTACAGGCGGCAGAAGCCCCTGGTGTCAGTGCGCCTAACCCACTGGGGATGCACGGCGATGAACTGGTTGCCCTGGCTGCGTTAGCTGGAGCCGAACCACGTACCCGCTTGATTGAGTTCAGTGAACTGAATCCTCAATACGACCTCGATGATCGCACGGCTCGACTGGCTGCGGTTGCAATCTGGCATGCACTGGTTGCGTTTGCTGCTCACCGCAGGTCCAGATCGTAAGCGAGTGGCTACGTTACCCAACACAAATACCACAGGTTACAAGCTGAATATAAAAAGT
Source organism: Chloroflexus sp. MS-G (assembly GCF_000735195.1). Taxonomy (GTDB): domain Bacteria; phylum Chloroflexota; class Chloroflexia; order Chloroflexales; family Chloroflexaceae; genus Chloroflexus. The sequence goes on along the minus strand of NZ_JPIM01000053.1, from coordinate 12,755 downwards.
GCCCTCTGTGTTGGACTTCGCACATACCGAACGATAAGCACCGTCTGAATCGAAAGCGAGATGTCGTCATGCAAGCAAAAGCTGTCACACCGTATCAACGAGCCTTTCAGTTCATTGTTTTGATGGGTATCGTCAGCCTGCTGGCCGATATGGTCTACGAAGGGGGACGTAGCCTGAGTGGACAATACCTTGCGTTACTGGGCGCGAGTGGCACAGTTGTAGGATTGACTGCCGGTATTGGCGAGCTGATCGGCTATGGTCTGCGTTTGGTCTTTGGTTACCTGAGTGATCGCACTCGTCGCTACTGGCTCCTCACCATTCTCGGCTACGGTATGACCGTTATCGCGGTGCCGCTTCTCGCCTTAACCAATAACTGGCCGCTGGCTGTTGGTCTCTTAATGGTTGAACGCTTGAGTAAGGCGTTGCGCAGCCCCGCCAAAGACACGCTTATTTCATATGCCGCCGAGCGCGTTGGTGCAGGCAAAGGATTTGGTCTGCACGAAGTGCTCGACCAAGTTGGCGCGATTGCTGCTCCTCTGCTGTTGACCGGTGTGCTGGCGTTTAGCAATAGTTTTCAACTAGCATTTGGGCTGCTGATCATTCCAGGGGTGCTCTGCATGGCTGTTCTTCTCACGGCAAGGAGACAGTTTCCCCAACCGGCTGACCTGATTGGCAAGACACCGACGCTGTCAACCACCGGTTTTTCGCGCCAGTTCTGGCTCTATATGATAGGTGTAACACTCTTCGCTGCGGCCAGTGTTGATTTTGCGCTCGCTGCATACCATCTCCAGCAACAACGTATTATTGCGTCAGCCGCCATTCCAGCGCTCTACGCATTAGCAATGACAGTTGATGCAGTGGCTGCATTCGGTTTTGGTTTTCTCTACGACCGTATTGGTCTCTACGCGCTGGTTGGGATTACGGCCCTGGCTGCGCTGAGCACACCCCTCCTCTTCAGTGATGGTTTTCTGATGGTCATCATTGGGATTGTAATCTGGGGTGGAGTCTTGGGGGCGCAAGAGTCGATCTTGCGCGCCGCAGTGACTCGGTTTGCACCACTGGAACGACGTGGCGCGGCGTATGGTCTGTTTAATGCCGGTTTCGGCATAAGCTGGTTTGTCGGTAGTGCATGTTTCGGTTTGCTGTATGATATATCACGACCGGCATTGATTGACGTTTCCGTGGTCTTACATCTCACTGCGGCGTTAGTACTCTGGAGCGTTGCCCGTCGGTAGTACTTCTCATCGTATGAACACATTCGTCATTGAACTGTTGTCGACCATGACTGTCGCCAGTGCCCTCGCTCTCTGGAATGGATGGGGCATAACCCGCTTACTTTTGCCAGCTACGCTCCAGCCATGGCGCGCCATCCTGGCGCCACTGATCGGGTATGCGTTAACGGTGTTGACCGGATATTGGGTCGTGCGCTTTTTCAGTGGATTGGGGCTGGCACTGGGTCTGTTGTTACCAATTTGCGGAGTGCTGAACTGGCTGGCCTGGCGGCGGCTTGGGCCACCGCGCATACTAACCGCGCTCCATCAACATTGGACAGCGCTTCTCATTGGCTTTGTCGGGATAGCGATTGGCATTGCTCCGTTGTTGAGTTACGGCTATTCCGCCCCTATTGGCGAGGGTTGGGATATAGAAAATTACTGGCCCACTGCACGCTATCTGACCCGAGGGCCGGTAAGCGCAATTGCAACTGCTCCACCAAACCCGCTCCGTGATCTTAATGCCAGTCCACCACGTATCGGATTAACGCTTGGTTTCAGTATCTGGCAGGGTAGTGTCGATCTCTTGAGCAGTGGCGAGCCGCTGACTAGCTTTGGGCCGCTGTTGGCCTGGCTACGGGCGCTAGGTGGAATCGGTCTCTACATTCTTTTGCAGTCGGTATTCGATCTACGACGTTGGTCAGCAACTCTCGGTGCTTTGCTGGCCGTGCTCAACGGTCTTCTGCTATGGGTCAGTTTCTTCAACTTCGGTATGCAAATCGCCGCCTGGCCCCTTATCCCATTGGTGATCATTCTCGGCCTGCACGCTGTGCAATCAATGCGTTTTGGCGAAGGATTGCTCGTTGCCGCCATCGCTATAGCGGCAGTCCCGATCACGTACTATCCAGCACTCGGCCCGCTCGGGTTAATGGCTGCCGGAATTGGCGCTGTTAGGCTCTGGCAGCAGCACGAACGCCGGTTGGTGCTCAAACAAAGTATTGGCCTGATCTTGCTTGCGCTGGTACTGGCAGCGCCAACCATCCCTGACTATTTTGCCGGTTTCAATTATCGCTATAGCTTACCGCTAACGACACTGGGCCTGTTTCGTTTTGTGCCACTGAGCGACATTGTTGGTCTGACGCTCTTCCGTTTACGTGACGCACCAGAAACACTAACCCCACTCACCGCTATTGCTGCTTGTACGATGTTCCCTCTGGCCGGCTATGCTGTGATGGCTGCACCGCAACGTAGTCGCTGGCTGGGAATGGTGACCGGGGCAGCCTTGTTTCTCCTTACCCTCCGTTTTGTGTCAGTCTACCATTACGGTTATCTCAAAGCGGCAGCCTATCTGGGATGGATCGTAAGTGCATTGGCAGTTGCCGGTCTACAAGTGCTCAGCGAACGATTATCATCGCAACGACAATGGTTATACTACGTTGTCATGGCCGGAACGATAATGCTGATCGGCGGGCCGATCACATTCACCGCCGGACGTGTCGTGGCCGACCACTGGGGAAAACCGGGTTTGTTTGCCGGAGTCCTGCCTGCGCTCCGTGATTTACGTCAAGTTGTACCACCCGGTAGTACAGTCTTTCTGTCGGGCGACCCGCGTGTGCAGGGAGTTACCAGCGCACTAGCCGCGTATCTCCTCGATCACGCTGCCGTCTACGGCTCAGTACGTACCGGCTATGCCACTTCAACAGCGACAACCAGTACTGGAATTGGAGAATACGTCCTGCTTCAACGAGACGAAGACCCTCGCTTGTGGGGTCTAACCGATCCGCCGATCTGGCGCGGCGGCCCATATCTGCTCTACCGAAAACCGGATACACAGCTTGCGTATCAGCCGCTCGATCAACTCCTTACGGCAGATCAGATAACGACGCTCACGATAACTGCTCATCAATTGGCAGGACATGCATCGCTACTCGATGATGAACGTGCCGAACGCTGGCTCATCTTGCAAGTAGCAACCTTGAAGGATAGTAAACTGCTGATTAAGGAGCAAACGTACAACGTTCCTGCCGGCAGGCACTGGATCAGCATTGGCCCATTGACAACACCACAAACGGTAACCATTCGTCAACCTGATCCTGATCCAGTGTTGTTGCAGAGTGCCATGCTCACCGCAAAACCACCGGCTATTCTTGGTCAATTACCGCACAGTATCGTGTTGAGTGCTACCAGTAACGCACAGGATTTACACATCACAACGACTCTCGTCATGCTAAACCCAGATAGTGGTCTAGTAGTAGCCGCCATCGAACTCTGGGATAACCAGCACGGGTACCTCTTCGGACGCTACGGGTTACGGATGCCATTGGCTACCGTGCCACGAGAGGTTGCAATAACGATTGATCTTGGCAGTGGTACGGCAATAGCGCAAGATAGCACTGGTGCCACATGACCGCTCGGTATCCAGTCGGGTGGAGCAAAACCCGGCTCATATACGGCCCGTCTCTGGATCGGCACAGACCAACGAGCCTTGTTAACACCGGTCGATCTCTTTGCATTTACCATTCATCGTAGTGGTATGATCACCCTCGATTGGGTAGCACAGCACCCACTTATGATGACCAGCATTGATCGCCCCCTCAACGTACTGGATACGCGCATCGGTGAAGATATGTTGCTACACGGATACGATCTGAGCACAGAACAGATTGCAGCCGGTGATACAATTGCCATTACGCTCTGGTGGGAGTCCTTGCACAATCAGCTCGATGAGCGCAGTATCATGCTTCACCTCCGCAATAGTGCAGATGAACGGATCATCGATGCCGACGGCCCACCTGCCAGTGGTGGACGACCGACCACTCAGTGGCGCACGGGTGAAGTGATCATCGACGATCGGCGCTTGACTATTCCTGCCGATCTGCCACCGGGTCGCTACTGGTTAGTCATCGGGAGCTATCGCTGGCCGTCACTTGAACCGCTGGTATGGTCGGATACATTGGAAACCGGTCGGCGAATTCCGATTGAAGTACAAGCGCTCCCAACCAGTCGTTAAGGAATCCATGACGTACAGCTATGAGTACGTTTGCCCAACAATCCGTATTGGCTATCGATCCAGGGTTTGGCCCAACTCCGTGCAACCTGTAACAACTTTTGGTACAATATAAATATAGATGAGTGCAACGTCACCCGAAACGACAGGTTGCAACCGCTTCAGGATGCCAAACTCCCGCAAGGTAACCCTGACGGACCACAGACGGTGTAGTCGCAGGTATAACGAAAGAGCACGGCTATGACAAAGAACACACTCACTATCATTGACAACCGCACCGGCAAGACGTATGAGATTCCAATTGAGCACAACGCGATTCGAGCCACCGATTTACGCCAGATCAAAGTCTCAGATGACGATTTCGGCTTAATGTCCTACGATCCGGCTTACTTGAACACTGCGTCGTGTAAAAGTAGTATTACTTACATCGACGGCGACAAAGGGATTTTAGAGTATCGTGGATACCCCATCGAGCAGTTAGCCGAGAAGAGTTCATACCTTGAAGTTGCCTATTTACTCCTGTACGGAGAATTGCCCTCAAAAGAGCGGTTGGAATGGTGGGAGTACCGGATCAGTCGCCATCTCTTCCTGCACAACAGTCTGGTTGAGTTGATTCAAGCCTTCCGCTACGATGCCCATCCGATGGGGATTTTGATCAGTTCGGTGGCCGCGATGTCTACCCTCTATCCTGAAGCCAAGAACATTCACGATCCGGCGGTACGTGAAAAACAGATCTGGCGTATTATTGGTCAAATCCCTACCATCGCGGCTTTCGCGTACCGGCACCGTATCGGGCGGCCATTCAATTTGCCAGATAGTTCTCTTAGCTACACGGCTAATCTGCTCTACATGATGGATTACATGAACCAACGTGAATATGAGGTAAATCCGGTTCTGGCGAAGGCGCTGGATGTTCTCTTCATCTTGCACGCCGATCATGAACAGAACTGCTCGACATCGGTGATGCGGAGTGTTGGTTCAAGCCATGCCGATCCTTATAACGCACTGGCTGCCGCTGCCGCGGCACTGTATGGCCCACTTCATGGCGGCGCCAACGAAGCCGTGCTACGAATGTTGCAACAGATTGGCCATCCAAAGAATGTCCCGGCCTTTATCGAGCGTGTGAAGAAGGGAGAAACCCGGCTGATGGGGTTTGGTCACCGGGTGTACAAGAACTACGATCCGCGGGCAAAGATTATTCGTAAAATTGCCCATGAAGTCTTTGCGGCAACAGCAACCAATCCTCTGCTTGATGTAGCCATCGAGTTAGAGCGAATTGCGCTGGAAGACGAGTATTTTATCTCACGGAAGCTCTATCCGAACGTTGATTTCTACAGTGGTCTGATCTACCAGGCGCTCCGTTTCCCCATTGAGTACTTCCCCTTCCTGTTCGCAATTCCTCGTGCCTCTGGCTGGCTGGCCCAATGGCTAGAGATGCTCAATGATCCTGAGCAAAAGATTACCCGTCCCCGGCAGGTATACATTGGGCCGCAGCGGCGCGATTATGTACCTATCGATCAACGGTAGGAGTCGCTGATCAATCCTCCTTTCTCTCCTTTCAGAGAGAAAGGAGGATCGTGTTTTTTGTTCCGACGTATTTCGCCTTATCTCTGACCAGGCACGCCCCCGCCATAAGCAGGATGATTCCTCTCCCAAGCCTCTGGTGAGCCGGTAGAAGCGAATTCCTCGACTGCCAGCTAGCCGGGCAGTGTATCACACGGCTACCGGTTTCACCCTATCACTCAGAGCGTGATCAGAAACTCGTAGGTGCTCAGGAAGGGTGTCGGCTGAAGTAGCGCACAACGAAGCGCTCATCAACAGCCTGGGCTTGTGATGAAGCTTGATCAATGGCATTCCAGAATGATGAGATGAACGGTGGCGGGCAACTGGCTCCTCACCTTCCCCCTGGCCCTCTTCCTCTCCCACGAGAGAAGAGGAGGGGGAAGATTGGCTCCCCCTCACCTTCCCCCTGGTCCCCTTCCTCTCCCACGAGAGAAGAGGAAGAGGGAACGTAGGGTGGCTGGTGAGCAAGAACGTTGGCAGCTCCTCACACGGTGGTTATGCAGGCACGATACGTGCCCAATGAGAAAGCTGGGTTTTTGATCAGGCGCTCAGAGCACGGGCCACTAGCCCGTGCTCACTGATGAGAGAATTGCCGGCAACCAGGCCTTTAGACCTTCAACGCACTGCGACCGGCATAACGTGCCGCACTGCCCAGCTCTTCTTCGATACGCAGCAACTGATTGTATTTGGCAATCCGGTCGGTACGAGCCGGTGCACCCGTCTTGATCTGACCGGCATTTGTTGCCACCACCAGATCGGCAATCGTAACATCCTCACTCTCGCCCGAGCGATGTGATACAATCGCCGTCCAACCACTTCGTTGCGCCAGTTGGATCGCGCTGAGCGTCTCGGTAAGCGAACCGATCTGGTTGAGCTTGATCAGAATCGAGTTGGCAGCACGGGCATCGATGGCGCGCTGGAGTCGGTTGACATTCGTGACCAGGAAATCGTCGCCGACCAGTTGCACACGATCACCCAGTTTCGCCCGCAACAGCACCCATCCTTCCCAGTCATCCTCTGCCAGACCGTCTTCCAACGAGATAATCGGATAGCGATTGACCAGATCGACCCAATAATCAACCATCTCGGCACTGGAGAGTGAACGACCTTCACGCTTGAGATGATATTTGCCGTCTTCGTAGATCTCAGTGGTAGCCGGATCAAGCGCGATCATTATCTGTTCGCCGGGTCGATAGCCAGCCTTCTCAATAGCCTCCATGATCAATTGCAACGGTGCGTCGTTGGTTGGTAGGCTGGGTGCAAATCCGCCTTCATCACCTACGGTCGTACTGAAGCCACGGTCGTGAATAACTTTCTTCAAGGTGTGATAAATCTCGGCCCCCCAGCGCAACCCTTCACGGAAACTTTCAGCGCCAACCGGCATAATCATAAACTCCTGAAAGTCCGTGCTGTTGGTCGCATGCTGCCCACCATTCATGATGTTCATCATCGGTACCGGTAAGACATGAGCGTACACACCACCGAGATAACGATAGAGGGGCAGGCCAAATGCAGCAGCAGCAGCTTTAGCAGCGGCCAGTGATACGCCCAAAATCGCGTTGGCGCCGAGTTTGCTCTTATTCGGCGTGCCGTCGAGTGCGATCAACTCTTGATCGAGACCAATCTGGTCGGCAGCATCAAAGCCAATTAACGCTTCAGCAATATCTTCGTTGACCGCCCGTACCGCTTTCAACACACCTTTACCGTTGTACCGGGAAGTATCGCCGTCACGCAACTCGAGTGCCTCGTGGGCGCCGGTCGATGCACCACTGGGGACAATCGCCCGTCCTACATCACCGCTCTCTAACCGAACGTCGACCTCGATGGTTGGATTACCGCGCGAGTCAAGTACCTCACGGGCAACGATTGCTTCAATTAGTGTTGACATATTCCCTCCGGGTAACAAGCCCCAGTCCATTGGCCAGACAACAGCAAGTTGTAGGCCGCTGTTCAGTATAGCACGAATAGCGCATGACCTCTCTGCGAGGTTGCTGCGCTAATCCGAATTATTTGTCTTTATGTCACCACCTATGAAATGTGATTCGCGGTCAGGCCGATGGCGATGAGATGACAAACCGAGGCAATGTAGTGACGCACTCAGAGGAATGGGATCGGCACCATAGACCTGTTCACTTCTCTACGCTGCGGCAGCGTTCACAACACATTTACCGGGTCAATATCGATCATCCAACCAAACAAAGGGCCTACAGCATCAAGCACGGCTCGGATTTCCTGGGCAGTTGTCGCAGGTGGTACGCGCAACAGCATATGCCAGCGCCAGCGATCGCGTTGACGACGAAAAAATGCTGGCGCTGGGCCAATTAAACGCCATCCCACCAGATCACGGTCAGTAATGCACCTTTGTAACGCTACCGCCAACTGTTCGGCTCGTCGCCGGCATGTCTCCTCATGCGCTGCTGTCGTGACAAAACGCACCAACCGACCAAACGGTGGGTAGGCCATTGCACGCCGAAATGTTATCTCTTCACGAAAGAATGCCAGGTAATCGTGTTCACGCACCGCTTGCAGGGCATAATGTTCGGGCTGATAGGTCTGAATTATTACCTGCGCACCCTCGCTACGCCGACCGGCACGCCCGGCCACCTGAGTCAAGAGTTGAAATGCCCGCTCACCACTCCGAAAGTCAGGCAGATACAGCCCAGTATCGGCCAAAACAACCCCCACTAGACCCACCAGTGGCAGATCAAGACCTTTAGCAATCATCTGGGTACCGACGAGCACGTCGATGTCGTGGCGTACCATTGCTTCAAGGAGCCCGTCATGGGAATGTTTTCCGGTTGTACTGTCGCGATCCCAGCGTGCTACTCGGGCTGACGGAAAGAACTCACGTACTGCTTCAGCAACCCGTTGGGTGCCGATCCCCAACGCCCGAATGCGACGGCTGAGACATTGTGGACAAATGACCGGCGCTGCGGTACGTTGGCCACACGCATGACAGAGCAACACCGATACCGGTGCTCCTGCTTCGGCCTCAGACTCCGTATGGTAGTGAACGGTAAGAGGTGCGGAACAACGTTCACAACGGGCAATATAGCCACAATCCCGACAGACAACAAATGATGCCGCTCCCCGGCGATTGAGAAAGAGGATCGCCTGCTGACCACGGGCAAGCGTTTGGGCCAGCGCATGCGAGAGTGTACTTGAGAAGATGGAGGTATTTCCTTGTTGCAATTCACGCCGCATATCAACGATGCGGATTGGGGGCAGTGGGAGCGGGCGACTATGGACGAGACCATCGATCCCGATCTGAGCAGTGATCCGTTCAGGTAGTTCGAGCAACTGAATAGAGCCGTTCCGCGCCGCGTAGAAGGTTTCAACACTCGGTGTTGCACTACCAAGCACAACCGTGACTCGCGCCAGCTCGGCAAGGTGTAACGCTACATCACGGGCATGATAGCGGGGAACAGCATCATTTTTGTAGCCAGGATCATGCTCCTCATCAACAATGATCAACCCTAGATCGGGGAGCGGGGCAAAGAGGGCGGAACGTGCGCCAATAGCAATCCGGGCTTCGCCGCGTCGCAATCGGCGCCACTCATCGTACCGTTCACCATCACTTAGCCCACTGTGGAATACTGCCAGTTGATGACCGAAACGAGCAGCTAGACGGCGTACCAACTGGGTAGTGAGCGCAATCTCTGGCGCCAGCACGAGCGCTTGCCGACCAAGGCGTAACGCACGGGCAATCAGGCGTAAGTACACTTCTGTCTTCCCGCTACCGGTAATACCGTGCAGCAAGAAACGACCACCGGTGCCGGTTTCAAGGGCCGTTACCATCGTCTCATACGCCTGACGTTGTGCCATCGTTAGTGGTGGTGCGGCATCGGGAGAGAACGTCACCGTTGCCAACGGATCGCGATAGACTTCACGCTCACTCAGGTCAATAAATCCCCGTCGTGCGAGTGCCCGTATTCCCGCCCCGTCAATTCCTGTTGACCGCCGAAATTCACTGAGCGTTGGCGGTTCATCCGCCACCCGCTCGGCCAACCAGCGCAGGGCCATTGCCTGACGTGGTGCGCGATGCAACTCGGTCAACGCCTGCTCTAGATCACGAACCGCCATACGAACAACTTGCTCACGCCGTGGTTGCACTCGTGGCGGATCGATGCGGGTTCCCCGTACAATCAACCCACGTTCGGCTAGTGCCCGGTAGGCGGTGCGTAACTGATCATTGCTTCCACGCAGTACAGCCCGTAACGCAGCTTCGCTCTGCTCACCATGACGCCGCAAGTAGAAGAGGATCGACCGCTCACGATCTGGCAATGCCCCCAACTCACACATCAGACCGGCTGCCGTCGCCCGCCAGGTCATCTCGATCTGACGTGTTGTACCAGGTGGAAGACAGAGATCGAGTACCGTCGCCAACGGAGCGTCGTAGTATTCGGCAACCCAGCGCGCCAATCGGATGGTAACTTCGGGGATAGAGACCATCGGATCAACCAAATCGATGAGATCACGTAAACCATCGGCTGTGCGATGCTGTAGCGCAATAATCACTCCCCGCACCTGTTGCTGTCGTAACGGCACCCAAACCAACTGACCTACCGTTATTGTTTCCCGTAGATGATCGGGCACACGGTATGAAAAGAGACGCTGATGATAACGGCCTGAGAGCGGCACCATCACTACAACATCAGCAACCACCTCAAGCGAAAAATGTTCAGGGGAGACATCCATACACAGGAATACACCTCAATCTGATCGACTGTCGTGGCTTTATGATATACTATTCCGTCGGATCGTTGGAGGGTCTCGGGTCGGCAATGGGCAGACTTCTCCCCTCCGTAAATACCAAAGAGAGGTAACGAATGGTAAACGTCACACTCAAAGCACAACGCCGTCACATCTTCGGCAAAAAGGTCAAGACCCTGCGTCGCGAAGGCATTTTACCGGCCAACTTCTACGGCAAAGGTGTCGAAACCACCGCTATTCAAATCAGCGAGCGCGATTTTGAGCAGATCTTTCGCACCGTGCCCAAAGGAGAATCGTTCAACCTTGACATTGAAGGAACAATCCACCCGGTTGTGATTTATGTCGTGCAGCGTCACCCGGTAACCCGTAAATTCTTGCACATTGATTTCAAGCTAGCCTAATCGCGGATCAGCGAAGAGGAGCCGCAGATCATGAAAGCCCCTGATGGGGCTTTCTTTTTGCCGACCGAAGGACCCACTACCTCACCGACTGACTGCCGCGTGGGCACAAGAGGGCTGCTCCACAAGAGACATTCAGGCATACGCGCATTTCTCCCCTCTAATGGGCAGAAACCGAGCACGAGCTGCACGCGCCCCTGATCGTTAACGCGACGCTTCTTAACCGGCATATCGTCGCCCTTTCCAGGTAACGCCTCGCCCCAACTGCACACGGAGAATTCCATAACCGGCAATGAGCAGATAGAGCAGCAAACCGATGGGCCAGAGGAGAGCGTGAAGTGGGTTAAGATGGTAAAATCGCCGATACAACATGCCCCAAAAAAGCAGACCGGCCAGCCAGGCAAGCAAACCGGCCAGAAAAACGACACTCCCTGCCCAACCGCTTAACAACCAGCCGGTTATCATCAAGAGAAACGGCGCATACGCCTGCGCGAGCAATATCGTCATCGCAAACCACGAGCGCCAGCCACCACTGCGCAAACCCGCCGAAGCGTTTTTCATCAAACCTTCCGCAACCTCAGCCGCATTCGTGTACATCCGCACCTTCAGATACTCTATACCAATCGCTCCTCGCACATTAAACCCGGCAGCCCGCAGCGTCTGGCCGAGACGAACATCCTCCAACACTTCACCACGAACAGCACTATGACCACCTACCACATCATACGCAGCGCGCCGCACAAAGATACATTGCCCATTTGCCAACACCTCTTCAGGACGAACATCGGGTTGCGACAAACGCTCAAATGGGAAGATCGAAACGATCAAGGCTACGAACGGCGGTAGTACCAGTCGTTCAGCCCAGGTTTCGAGTTCGAGAAAAGGAAAAATCGTCACCATATCACCGTTCGTTGCCAGCGCATAGCAGAGCAGGGCAGCGGTAAGGTCTGGAGCCGGTACAGTATCAGCATCAAGAAAAAGGAGCCACTCCCCCCTGGCAATACTACTTGCTTGCTGACAGGCGTGACATTTCCCCACCCAACCCGCCGGCAACGGTTTTCCGGCAACCGGATGTAAACGTGCATCAGTCGCGGCTAGATCGGCCAGAATAGTCGGCGTCTGGTCTGTTGAACCATCATCAACCACAATCACCTCAAAGCGAGGATAACGTTGTGCCAGCGCTCCCCTGACACAACGAGCGATCCCCCGCTCTTCATTGCGCGCCGGGATCAAAATCGACACAAACGGCGGATCAGACGGAATGTTCGGGGGTAACAGGCGCGGAATTCGGCGCATTCGTTGCCAATGCCCAATAAAACTCCCTACCAGCACCACGCTGATCACAATCCCAAACACGGCCAGACCCATGGTAACACCTCTTGGTAGACAGTAGGCAACTGAAGATAGTATAACCTGAGATCAGGGCAAGCTGTCATACGCCCTTACCTTCCCCCAACCCGGTGCACTCTTACCAGGCGTGAGAACGGCTGATCCGACCTGCCGGTGCGGAGATGACAGGTATATTCGGCGACGGCACGGCTGCGAGCGGTCTGTGCCAACCCCTACCCTGCGAGGACGGACATGATCAGCAGAAACCTGGACATCCATTGCCCCGGGCTGAACGGTGGACCAGTGCACCAGCCCTTTCACTTTCCCTCTGCCCCCTTGCCTCTCCCGCCGCTTCTCTCGCTTGGCACCGGCGTGCCTGCTGCGCACGGCATCCTCGACAAACCACCCGCGTCCACGCCACTTGACAAACCGCGCAAGTTCCGGTATACTTCCCCACGTTGCTAGTGCAACGGTCTCACCTCGCCGGTAGACCTAACGACCCATCGGGCGCGTCATCGCCAACTAGTGTCACAG
>NZ_JPIM01000052.1 GCF_000735195.1 Chloroflexus sp. MS-G | reverse complement strand
CGTTTATCCTATCGCAGCATTTGCCCGGAAGAAACGGTAACGTTCTTTCCTCTCCGCTGTTATGAAGACATCCCCATCTTACTGAAGAGGCGTCTACACAACGTTTACAGCAAAGAACCCGGCAGGGCGTCATTCAATGGTATGTCGAGATTCGAGCGGTTGGGGCGTGGCGAGTACTTACAGGGTGAAATGAGCGCCACTCACACCAACATCGGCGGTTCAGGCCAGACGCCACTGTTCCAGGCGTATAAGATCGCACGGTTGAACGAAAACACGTGGCGGTAACGTTCGCGGTACGGTGGCGGCAGTTGTTGTTCGCTGCGGTACAGGTATTTCACGGCTGACTGCAAAGCAGTGTTGGCTTCAACGATCCGCCCCTGGGCACGGAGCACCTGAGCACGTGCAAACCAGACCTGGTGCGGGTTTTCTACCTGTGGCGCTCGCGCCAGGTACTCCACAGCTTCCAGGCTATGCCGGTCGGCAGCCTCGATGTCGCCGAGACGCAGGCAGGCAATCGCCAGAAAGGCGCGGTCGATGCTCACATCGATATGTCCCTGCGCGACGCGCAACGCCAGTCCCTGTTCCATCAACCGACGGGCTTCTTCCAACCGCCCCTGCTGGAGCAGCGCCGCGCCCAGGTTCGCCAGTGCTGCCGCCTGTTGCGCAGGCAGCGGAATCGCAACCGCACGCTCATACGATTCACGCAGCCAGGATTCGGCTTCGGCGCCGCGCCCCATCCAGACCAGCGCTGCGCCCATGTTGCTGGCGGCAACGCACATGCCACGCACATCGTTGATCGCCTGGAACAGTTCCCAGGCTTCCTCTGCCAGGCGCAACCCGTTGTCAAAATTGCCAATGCGCAACGCCAGGGTGCACGCATTGATACGAGCGGCTGCCATACCCTGGCGCAGTTCGAGTGCAGCATACCCCGCATAGGCAGCCTGGTACGCTTCGAATGCCGCTTCAAACTGCCCCAGGCGAGCGTGCATCCGGGCGACCAGCACCCAGGCCGCGGCTTCGCTATCGGGCGCGCCCCGCTGCGCAAACAGACGTTGCGCCTCCTGTCCATACGTCAGCGCACTGACGAAATCGTTGCGCACGGTAGCCATATTCCCAAGGTTCAACATCAGTTGCGGCAATGTGGGTGATGAGGAGTCCACCAGTTGTACGGCGTGCTTCAAAGCGTTTTCGGCAGCGTCGAAGCACTCCCGTCCCTGCTCGATGTCGGCGCGCGTCAGCCAGCAGCGCGCCTGCGCCTCACGATCACGCTGCTGCTGTGCCAGCGCCAGCGCACGTTCGAGCATCTCGTCTGCTTCGTGCCATTGCTGGTTGTGTCCGAGGGCGCGCGCCAGCAGACACAACGTTGCCCAGTCGCTGTGAAGGGTGAACACTGCCGCTCGACGCAGCGCATCGATAGCGGCATTCCACTCGTTGCACGCAAGGGCAAGACGCCCGCGTTTGCGATAGACTTCGGCGCGCCAGTCAGGGTGATCGGGTGACTGTTCGACTAAACGATCCAGCGTCTCTAGCGCTGCCCGTTGTTCATCACGCAACCCGTGTTCGTGCAGAATTGATTCCTGTTCACTCAACAATTTGAACAGCACCTGTCGATCGCGAACCAGCCCCAACCCCTTCTGAAGTGCCATGAGTGCAGCATCGTGCGCATAGAGTGATCGGGCGCGCCGTGCCGCCTGAAGCCACATCTCTGCCGCCTCGTCTGATTGATCGGCGGCGGTAAGGTAATGTGCAATGCGCACGGGGTCTGCGTTGTGCTGACGCATCACCAACGCAGCCTGACGGTGCAGCCGCTGGCGACGCGCCGGACTCAGGCTCTCCAGCACTGCTTCCTGCACCTCTGGATGAGCGACAATGTACCGCGTACCGTCAAACATGAGCCAGTCGCGTGCCTGAAGTTCCTCAAAGGCGTGTTCCACCTCATCGGCGGTGCGTCCGCTGATCTGTTGAATCTCAAGTGCATTACCGCTTTGCAGCACTGCTGCTGCTTCCATGACCTGGCGGGTGGTCGGGGCAAGCCATTTCAACTGAATCTGAATGGCTTCGTGCAGTGATGAAGGAAGTGCGGAAAGGTCTTTTCCGGCAGTGACCATCGCACGTACCATCTCGTGGGTTACCAGCGGCGCCCCGCCCGTCTGCTGCCAAATCTGTTCAGCCGTTGTCGGCGATAGACCGGCATTCAGGGCCAGACGAATAACTGTTGGGTAATCAAATGCAGGAAGGGTCAGCGATTGCAGCATACCACGCGCACGCAGATCGGAGAGCATCACATTGAGAGCGCCTCCTTCTGTGCGACAGGTGATCACCAGCGCCAGACTCGTTCCGTGCAGCGAGCGCGACAGCCAGGCAACGGCTTCAATCGAGAGTGGATCGGCCTGATCCAGGTCTTCCAGTACGACGATAACCGGCTCTCCACCCGCCAGCGCATGGATAGCGCGTGGCAGCGCCTGTAACAACCGCCGCTGTAAGAGGTGGTGAGACGATGGTACCTCTTCTACGCTCTGGCGAATGGGTTGCAAGCGGAGGAAAACGGCGCGCAATTCCGGCAGCACGCGGATGGCCTCAGTCATCCGCACGTCGGTCGGTAAAGTACGCTCTGCATCAGGATGGTTCAGTCGGTCGCGCAGCGCCGTATCGAGCAGGTCGATCATGACGCCAAAGGGGCATTGCTGCCCTGATCGTCGTGCACTGCATTGCCAGACCAGAGGACGGGTCGTTGTTTGCCGAATCTGATCCAGCGCCTGGCGAACCATGCGCGTTTTCCCGCTGCCAGCCGGTCCCTCCACAACGACAACCGGCGACGATCCGGCGAGCGCCGTGTGGAGGGCTGTGATCAGATGGGCTGTTAACGTCGGATTACGGGTCAATGGCGAGGTGCGTTCCGTGCGACCGGTGGCAACGCTGGGAATTGATGGCAACGACCAATCTCGGAAGACCAGCGACTGCACGGCATCGAGTCGGTCATCAAGAATCGCCTGATAGAGCGCCACCGTATCTGCATCAGGTTCAATCGCCAGCTCACGTTCGAGCACGGTCTTGCAATACATGAACTGGCGAATGGCATCACTACGCCGACCGGTTTTTGCATAGAGCCACATCGCTTTGCGGTGCAGCATTTCACAGAGCGGATCGAGAACGAGTGCATGTTCAGCCGCAGCAAGCGCACGCTCAACATCACCCGTGCTAGCATAGCCATCAACCAAACGTTGCCAGACATCAAGGTGCATACGCTCGAAGCGTTCGCGCTGCTGGCAAAGCCAGTGTTCAAACTCCGGCGACTCGTCAAGCTCCAGACCACTCAGCAATGGTCCGGCATAGAGTCGGGCCGCCTGATCGGCAGCACGTAAACCATCTGGATCGGGTAGCGTGCGCGCCAGACCGGATAAGCGCACGAATTCATGCGCATCGACCCGGCACATACTGGCGTTAAAACGGATGACATCACTGCCAACGCCAGATTGACCGGTCAACAATTGGTCAGCCAGCGAACCAACTAACTGACGCAATTGCGAGAGGGAACGACGTAACCGTTGACGGCCAACGTTCTGCGGCGAGTCGGGCCACAACAGGTACGTCAGTTCATCGCGGGTGACGGCGCGTTCGCTGAGCGCCAGCACGGCCATAATTGCCAGCGGTTGTCGGCGGCGGAACGGTACATCGTGCTGATCGAGCAAGAGGCGTGGAGCGCCAAAAACTCGGAATTCAAGAGAATACGGCAACTGGTACGACATGCTGCCTCTGCGACGTGATCGATTGAGTTTCTCTGCCTATAGCGATTATTATAATGCCAGTTCAGACGTAGGGGAATGTGATAATCGTTCTGATAGGGCTTTTCGACGTTCTCACCTAACCAACCTGCCGCTCTCATTATGATCAGCATGAATGTCACCATTCGCGGCGGCAACAACAGGAAGCGCCGCCCACCCGGCGAGGCGAGGTCGGGAAGGGGCACCTCCTAGCACAGTGTCGTTTATAGCCACTCGATCAGTTCACGTTCGATTAACCCCACTGTATCGGTCGGGGCGTAACGTCGCACAACCTTGCCGTTGCGACTCACCAGAAATTTCGTGAAGTTCCACTTGATCTCACCGTCAGGGCTGAGACCCGGTTGTTGTTGCTTCAGATACGCGAAGATGGGGTGTGTATCAGGACCGTTCACCGCAACTTTAGCAAACAGCGGGAAAGTAACGGCATAATTACGAATACAAAAGTCTTTGATCGTAGCTTCATCATCAGGTTCCTGATTAAACTGATTACTGGGAAAACCAAGCACGACAAAACCACGGTCACGGTAGCGGCGGTAAAGTGATTCAAGATCGCCGTATTGCGGGGTTAGCCCACAATGACTGGCGACGTTAACAATCAACAGCACATTGCCCCGATAGGCCGACAATGATTGAATCTTGCCATCAATGGTACGGGCTGTCAATTCGTAGATACTCATAGACGCTCACTTGAATGAAGTTTCAACTTTTCACTATTAGCAGTATGACCTGACTTCCTGCTAACGTCAACCCTGAAGATTTGGTCAGCACATTGCGCGGCCAACATGGTATGCTGAGAAAAGAATATATTCATTTTTCAAATCGGCCAGGTATGCTATGAACTCAATGACCGACAGTGATACAGCGAAAGAAAAGACTAGAGAGGATATTGCTCAGGTGCAGGCAGGCGAAGTACCATCACTATCACGGCTGAGACTATTTCGCTGGACACCCAGCATATTTCGCGCCATACCCTTCCGACTGCGATTGACATTGCTGTACACGAGTTTGTTTGCCCTTGCCCTGCTTGCAATTGGGGTTGGTGTTCATTTTGCGGTTGCTCAGGCCTTGTATGCAGGGGTGCAGCGTGATTTGACGGCGGCTACGCAGCAGGTCCGGGCCATCCTTTCAGCAGTGGGATTTCAGAGCATTCGCACCGCAAGCGGTGAATTACAGGTGTATCTCAATCGCGACTTTATTCAACTCTTTACCAACCGCAACATCGGCGCTCAATTCTTTGACGGCAGTGGTTCGCTCCTTACAAGTACCCCCAATCTCGAGCCGTATATGTTGCCTCTGCCACCAGAAGCATTCCGGTTAACGGCAGATAATATCGAGGGTATCATTGTTGATCGCGAAATTAACGGTGTGATGGTAAAATCCCTCATCACGCCGGTAGTCTTTCGTGATCAGCGTCTAATTGGATTCTTACAGGTATCACGTCCGTTGAACGATGTTATTAATACATTGACTCTGCTTCAACAAATTTTGATCGGCGGTGGATTACTGGCCCTCGTCATCGGCGGTCTTGGGGCAATGTACCTCTCGAAACAGGCACTCCGGCCAATCGAGCAGATCACCTTAACCGCGCAAAGTATTGTACGTGCCGAAGACCTGGATCGACGTATTCCAGAACCGGCAGAACGTGATGAACTGTGGCTCCTGACAGTCACGATTAATGAACTGTTGTCACGCCTGGAAAAACTCTTCCTTGCCCAGCAGCGCTTCGTCGCCGATGTCAGTCACGAGTTACGAACACCACTGACGGCAATGCAGGGGAATCTTGAACTATTGGATCGCGATCCCTTACCCGATTCAGGCTTGCTCAGGGAAGTGATCGGTGATATGCGACGCGAAACGGCCAGGCTAATCCGTATGGTTAACGATCTCTTACTGCTGGCCCAGAGCGAGACGCACGTGGTACTACGTCACGAACCGGTTGAACTCGACACGCTGCTATTAGAGGTCTTCCGCGAATTACGACCATTAGCCGGACAAGTACGTTTACGGATCGGGGCCGAAGACCAGATATTGGTGTACGGTGATCGGGATCGGATCAAACAAGCACTATTGAATCTTGGTGTAAATGCTCTGCAATATACGCCACCAGGAGGTCTGGTTGTCTTAGGATTAGAGCGCTATCAACAGTTTGCCTGCCTGAGTGTGGCCGATACCGGTGTGGGAATCAGTCAAGAAGCGCTGCCCCACATTTTTGAACGTTTCTATCGTGTTGATCGTTCGCGTTCACGACACAGTGGTGGCGCCGGTCTCGGGTTGTCGATTGTGAAGTGGGTTGCCGAGGCGCATGGTGGTTATGTGACGGTAGCCAGTGAGGTTGGTCGTGGCAGCACTTTTGCTATCTATTTACCGTTGCCTGATGGAACCAGTATAGGAGCCGCTGAAATAATGAGTGTGGTGAGTAATGAGTAGGCGGAAGATTTTACGTACCGCTATTGCATTCGTCTGCTACGCAAAAATAGAGTACAATAGGGCTGTATGCGCACCCTAACGATCAGCGATGAAATCGTGCCGGCTGTTTATAGCTTAAATATCAGGCAACGCTTCGCAGATGTGCAATTAGTGCTGGCCTGCGGCGATCTTCCGATCTATTACCTTGAGTTCGTAGTAACGATGCTTGGTCAGCCCTGCTTTTACGTCTGGGGGAATCACGATTCGCCTGAAGTACAGGCTGATGGTCAGGTTGTAAGCTATGCACGCGGGGCTACCTGTGTTGAGGATCGAGTTGTTTACCATCAGGGGCTGCTTATCGGTGGTCTGGGTGGTTCAATCCGGTATAAACTCGAAGGGCATCATCAGTACACTGAAACGCAGATGATGATCCGTGTGCTGCGTATGACACCACTCCTGTTTCTCAACCGCCTACGCTACGGGCGTTATCTTGATGTCTTGCTCACCCATGCGCCACCACTCGGTATTCACAACGGCCCCGATTACCCCCATCGCGGCTTTCTCGCTCTATTACGCTTTATGCAATGGTTCCGTCCTCGTTATCTCATTCACGGTCATATTCATCTTTCCTACGGGTTTGGGCATCAGACCGAGACCCAATGTGGTCATACGCTGGTGATTAACACTGCCGGCTACCGTGTCCTTGATCTGGTGGTGTAGCGTATCACGTCGGCTGACAGTTGCAATCATGCACTAGCCATGGTACGCTACCCCCGTTACGGCCGTCGGCGTTGCCGGTCGATTGTGAAGCGCATTGTGTGCTGCGCTGACTATCAACTCTGGTAAGGCCGAAAGGAGAGGCCGATGTCAGCTATTCAAGCAATCGTACACGATGAATTTGCTCGCATTCGCCGCGACCAGATGCTACGCGAGCTGCTGTCGTTAATAACCCGTCAGTCGAACGAATTGCTTTCGTTTGACGAGGTGCGCGCACGCCTCAATGTACGCGGTCAACATTATCTTGGTCATCAGACGGTTCCGCTTGATAAAATTGTTGGGAGCGAAGGTCGTTACGGCGATTTTGACCGCCAATTTGCTCCGCGTCATAATGCGAATCGCTACCGCTGGATGAGTATTGATCGGGCACATTACGAAGGAGTGCCGTTACCTTCTGTAGAATTGTATAAACTGGGTGACATCTACTTTGTGAAGGATGGGCATCATCGTATCTCGGTTGCCCGTTTTCAAGGTCAACGCGAGATCGATGCCATTGTCACCGAACTGGTTGTCGATGTTCCTCTCGATGCCAGTCTGAGTGTTCGCGATCTCCTTTTGAAAGAGGAGTACAGCGATTTTCTCGAATGGACTGGTTTAGCCGAGTTGCGGCCTGAGCAGCGGATTGAGTTTAGCGAACCGGGTGGGTATCTCGATCTGATACGGCATATTAATGCGCATCGCTACTACATGGGGCTTGAGCTGGGACGACCGGTCACTCGCGAGGAAGCGGTGGCAAGCTGGTACGATACAGTCTATATGCCGGTGATCGAGGTCATCCGCAATCAGCAGGCACTTCGCTATTTTCCAGGGCGAACTGAAGCTGATCTGTACCGCTGGATTATGGATCACCGCTGGTATCTCCGCGAACGGAATGGTGGAGCCGATCCAGGGCCGCTCATGGCCGCTGCTGATTATGTCCGACTGTTTGGCAAGCGTAGCCTGACCGCGCTTACCGAGTGGTTGCTCGGTGCGTTACGCGGAAAAGCCGCTGCTGGCGTGTAGTTGTATTCTCGGAAATATCGTTGGTACGGAAAGGATTATCGTCGTGCAGACGTTGCTGAGTGTGTTTGAATATGCGCCGACGACCTGAGTACGCGAGCCATGTTCCGTAATTTGTTTGTGCCGACCTGCGAATTGTATGATCTGAACCTGCCTCGATGACTTGGGTGCGCGGGCCTCTGGCCCGTATTGCACGGTGAGCAGGCGAAACCCAGCATTTGGTACATTACACACCATTGTCCACTAGTTCCCCCGCTTGCGGGGATTGGAGCTAAACTTGGTTCCTACCGCTCACTCCTTTTCTCCCTCCTCTCACCTCACTTTTAGCGGGTAGAGTGAACCGTTGAAAAGCCCTACACGCACATTCCACAATCGCCTCATAAAGGATGCACGTTACCTGTCTTCTGACGATTACTGGTATAATGTTCGCCGTGATTCGTTCACTGTATCGCTCAGTGGGAGCAATGCGATCTTCATTCTGGTTGCCCGTTGTCCTAGTCTTGATCGCCGCCAGCATCTTGCTGTTCGGCGCGGATCGGCCTCCACAGTATTGGGCAGTAGGTGAAGAAAACGAGCCTATCTTGACCAGATTTCATAGCAACGAGCGGAATGAAACCGATCTCTTCCGCTGGTCATATCCGCAGGCCACGCTCTTCATCTACGGATACCGCGGCGCTCCAGCACTAATCGAATTACGATTGGCAGCTCCACGCCGGGAAGGCATAGCACCAGCACAGGTGATTTTTACGCATCAAGACGGTCAATTGGTAACAACAACGGTAGCCGGTTATTGGCGTTACTATCGATTTCTGCTTCCAACCAGTACAACCGGCGAGTCATTTTTACGTTGGTCAACCGAACCCTACGTTGCACCACCTGATATTCGCGAATTGGGATTGGCGCTCAGCAGGGTGAATTTTCTGACAACGGTTGAACGACCCCCGCTAAGTGGTCAGATGATTGGTTGGGCAATACTGCCACTACTAGTCTGGTGGGCGGGCACGCTCTGGCGTTGGGATGAACGTCTACGCAATATTTTAACAGGGCTAGCGCTCCTGCCGGCAATTGGTTTAGCTTCCTTTCCGGTAGGGGCCGAATACTGGTTACCCTCACTTCCATGGCCGTGGTGGCCGTTGGCGCCGGTACTCATCCTTGCGCTTTGGCCGTCACTGGCTAACTATCTTCAACGTCTTTCCAAGCGGATCACCCCACAACCACAGTGGAGCTGGTTTGGGATCATTCTGGCATTTGCCGGTCTGATAGCCATACGGTTCGGTGTGCCGGCCTGGATTGCCTTGCTACCAGTTATAAGTGGTGTTTGGCTGGTCTGGCCATTGATCACCGATGACGAAGAGGGGTCGGTATGGCCGGTTGGCCGGTCATTACTGCTCATAACCGGTATCGCGTTGGCGACGCGGCTGATCGCGCTTGATCAGATGCCGTTGGCATTGTGGCGTGATGAGTCGCGCCACGGCTTGCTGGCCTTACGAGTCTGGACAGAACCAACGTTTCGCCCGATTTATGTCGTCAAAGGCGCCGATTTACCGGCGCTGTTCTTTTATCTGGTGGCGCCAATTGTAGGTAACTGGGGTGCTCATGCCTGGAGCGTGCGCCTGGTGAGTGCGTTAGCCGGAGCCTTTACTCCTCTAGCGCTTTATTGGTTTGCCTCACCGCTCATTGGACGGCGGGCAGCGGTATTGGCTGCTGCCCTGTTGGCCTGGGCTTCGTGGTCGCTCAGCATGAGTCGTTGGGCATTCCCGGCGACACTCGACCATCTGCTGGTGCTCACTGCGGGGGGGCTGCTATGGCGAGGGCTTGATCCAGGACAGCAATACTGGCGCTCGTGGAGTTATGTTGTCGGAGCCGCGCTGCTAGGTGGGTTGGCTGTCTACACGTATCACACCGGCCGCCTGGCGCCACTGGCTTTGCTAATGGTAGCAGTTTTCCGACTCGGTCACGATCTCTCGCGCTGGCGACGGTTTTGGCCACATCTGCTTAGCGCTGCTCTGGTAGGGGCAATCGTAATCGCACCGCTGGCGCTCTATATTTTGAACGATAGTGCCGGTTTTAACCGTCGGGTAGGTTTGGTCTCAATTTTTCAGGCCAATGATCTCACCCGTCACCGACCACTCGATTTTCTCGGTGAGCATATCGTGCGCTATGGGCTGATGTGGCATGTGCAAGGTGACGCGAATGGGCGTCACCATCTTCCCCTGGCGCCGATGGTTGATCCGGTGGTTGGGTTATTTCTGCTCTTTGGGTTGGGCCTCGCCTGGCAGGCCCGTCGGCAATCGGTCGTGGTGTTGTTTGTGCTCTGGCTCCTCTACCATGTACCGGGTCTGTTGAGCTTCAACGCGCCGCATGCAATGCGTGCGTTGGGTACGCTGGCCCCAGCTTGTGCACTGGCCGGTTGGGGGCTAAGCCGATTTGGCAGTAGCCGTGAATGGCAGCGCTGGTTGATCCCTGGTATGCTAGTGCTCAGTCTATGCTTCAATCTTTGGGTCTATTTTGGACAGATGCGGACCAATCCGCAGGTGTACGGTGAATTTGATCGGGTTGAAACGGTTATGGCGTATATTGTCCGTCGTGCTGCGACACCGACCGACTCGGAGCAACGAGTATCGGTGTACTTACCACGTGAATGGGCGCTGAGTGATACAGTGCGTTTTCTGACCATCGATCTACCACCAGCGCAACAGCCAAAGATCTGGCGTGGTACAAGCGATGATGAGAATACATTGGTCGTGTTGCCGGCATTCACTGATGCTACCGAAGTGGCAACCGTGCTTCAGGCTCTTGGGCCGAGCGCAATTGAGGTATTCCCTACCCCTACGCTTCCATCCGACGGTGAGCCACTAGTGCGGGTTTTCGCCCGTGGTTCGGCTGCGATAGAACTGATGAGAGCGCCATGAGTTCCGAGTATGCCCTCACCTTAGCCCAGGTTATCAGCGCACGATATGTCAACAACGGTCTTTACACGCCGTTCGCCGATCCATTTACCGCCGCTCAGAGTCTGGCCGGCATACAGGCGCAGATTCTGCCCGCTGCCAGTCTGGCACTCTGGAATCGTGTACCGGCCTTTAGCGCCAATCACTTCGATGACCTGCTCTACCAGAAACGGTCACTGGTGCGTATCTGGGGGCAACGGGGCACGTTACACCTTTACCCTACCACTGACTGGCCATTGATCTACGCAATGCAGGCTGATCGTGCTACCTACTGGGAGCGGGAAGCGGTGCATAATGGTTGGAATATGACCGAATATGAGGCATTTATCACGCAGGTCGCTCATCTGCTGTACGAACACGAAACGTTAGGCCGCAGTGATCTTCGGCGGTTTTTCCCGATGATCGATCAACACCATCTTTCGGGGTGGGGTGGTGTCTTTGCCATTTTGAACCGTCGTGGTCTGGCGTGTCATGCTGCACCCTGCAATGGTGAAGCCCGGATGGCCCATCGGCTGCGCTGGGTACCCGAATTGGAATGGGCGCCACCTGATACCGAGACCGCTAATGCCGAATTGCTACGTCGGTACCTTTCTGCCTTTGGGCCGGCAACGCTCACCGATATGACCTGGTGGCGTGGCCGAACGCAGGCCGAGATCAAACGTTGGCTCAAGCTCCTCGGCGACCAGGTGGTGAGAGTACAGATTAATGGTCAACCGGCATGGTGGCTCCAAGAACAACTTGATCGGTTATCCGATCTACCATCACCTGCTGAACTGCCACCCCATTTACTGGGACGTTTTGATCCCCTGTTGCTTGCCACTCGCGACAAACACTGGCTGATCGATGATGCCTTCTACAAGCGCGTCTGGCGTCCAGCCGGTCATATCGAAGCAACCATATTGCTTGGTGGACGCATTGCCGGTACCTGGCGGTACGATTGGCGTGGAACCAGTCTGCTGGTAACCTTGCGACCATTTGCTCCACTCGCAACGTCGCTACGGTCTCAACTCGAAACATTAGCTGCTCGTGTTGCCGAACATTTTGCGACGCCTTTAGGAGACTGTCGATGGGAAGTAATGGAGTAACGTGGCGGTTATTGCCACCAGTCCACGGTGATCCGGCGAGCGAACTAGCTGCCGGTACAGCAATGCTGGCCGGATTGGTCACCACTCATCAACCGGCTCTTCGCTGGTACACTGCTGGCCCCCAACCAGCTCTGGTTATCGGCTCCGGGCAAAAACTGAGTGAGGTTGATCAGCTGGCGCTACGGCAACAGGGTGTCACGCTTCATCGGCGTGCGAGCGGTGGCACGGCAGTGTTGTTCGTGCCGGGTTTTCTCATGCAAGATATTGCCTTGCCACTCGACCATCCCCTGGCGCACCCCGATGTTAGCGAGTCGTACCGTTGGTTAGGAGAAGTGTGGCAGGCAACGTTGATGCAGTTTGGTATTCAGACCCGGCTTATCGACATCGCAACTGCCCGTACCGACCGACAGATGCTCGATACCTTAACTGCACGGGCTTGTTTTGGTGGTCGGTCTCCTTACGAATTGCTGGTCGCGGATCGAAAGCTGGTTGGCTTTGCCCAAATTCGACGTCGGGAAGGGCTGCTCTTTCAAGTGGGAATCTACACCTGCTGGCCAGGCCAGCAACTGGCGACCTTGTTAGCAATTCCATCTGCTGAACGCCATCTCTTCAGTGAGCGCCTGAGTCGTCGTGTCACGGATCTGACGACGGTGTGCTCAAGTCCGCCTGACTTGCACCGTCTGGCGACCGCATTTGCTACCGTCTTGCAACAGCGGTACGATGTTCACATAGCTGCCTCGGATTGGACGACAGAAGAATTGAAGGTAATGACTGCTGTCCAGTCGCGTTTTTTACCGTTACCTTTGGAAGGTTAGTTTATTCATAACTATGCGCTGGTCAATGTTGCTCCTGAGTTTATGCATGGTCAGTATGTTGAGTGCCTGCGGCCAACGTGAGACCGTTGTATCTGCATGGGCGCCAATTGGCCCACAGCCCACGATCTTACCTAGCGTTACCCCTGAAACACCGACTATGGTCAGTACGCCGCTGATTGCAGTGATGGAACCGGTACGGCCAACTCCTACACCGAGCCTGGTCGATCTTGCCGGGCAAATCGACGCCTACCTGCGCGATTTGACCGTACAAGGACGTTTTCGCGGTTCAGTGCTGGTTGCAACCACAGGGCGTATCTTGGTTGCACGTGGCTACGGCCTGGCTAATGTCGAGCGCGACCTACCCAATACCGCCCAGACCCGTTTCCGTATTGCTTCAATCTCGAAACCGATTACAGCAGTGGCGATTATGCAGTTACAGGCTGCCGGGAAGTTAGCGGTCACCGAGTCGGTGTGTCGTTATCTGCCCGACTGCCCAACGGCATGGCAACCCATTACCCTCGCCCATCTCCTCTCACACACCGCCGGCATTCCCAATTATACCGATTTTACGACGTTTGAGCAGGTTGAACGCTTACCGGTAACTCCCACCCAGCTCGTTGCTCGTTTCCGCAATCTGCCACTCGAGTTTGTACCAGGCAGTGCGTATCGATACAGCAACTCCAACTACGTAGTTCTTGGATTAGTGATTGAGGCGGTTAGCGGTCAATCGTATGCCGATTACATCCGCGACAACATCTTCATCCCTGCCGGCATGATCAATAGCGGCTACGATAGTGGTGATGCCTCGGTGCTTAATGGTACGGTTGGCTACCTTGGGCCAGACAACGAGCGGGCAATCCCAATCGATACCAGTAATCTGTACAGCGCCGGTGGCCTTTACTCGACCGTCGAAGATCTTTACCGATTCGTCCAGGCCTTGAACAGTGGGCAATTACTCCCTGCTGCTGAGCTGAGCCAAATGTATACCCCCAATCGCAGTAATTACGGTTACGGCTGGAAAATCGAAGAGCGTAACGGGCGACGGGTGATCTACCATCCTGGCTTTATCTCAGGGGCTGTCACCCATCTGGCGTACTATCCCGATAGGCAGAGTGTGATTGTCGTTTTGAGCAACATGGAACGCACCAGTGCCGATGCTATCGCGAATGAGATCGGCGCCTGGCTGCCATAAGGGTCACACTTGATTCACAACTGGCCGCTATCATTCCAGTGATCAAACTGCAACAGATAATTTGGATCGTGATAGCGATTGGGATGAAACGCAGCCGCGTAGTCAGGGAGTGACCCACCAACCACATACGTCACGAGAAGTTCAGCGGCTGCGAGCGCTGCCATGATGCCATACCCGGCCAGCGCACCAATCACGAATGTTCCCTCAACAGGAAGAGGGCCAATCAGTGGTCGATTTTCTGGCGTACAGGTATAGTATCCGCCATCGAGATAGGCACGGGGGAGCCGTTCGAGGTAATTGGCAAGCCCTGGCAGCATGACCGACATCCCGCGCAGCGCAACCTCGAAGAAGCTATCATCGAGTGGCACCGGAAAGCGAGGGTTCCGGTTCTGCTGATCGTGAGGATGGTAATCCCATAGCAATAGCACCTGTCTACTGCCCCCCTCGCCTTCGGGCCGACAATGTACTCCCGGTGGTAACGGTTTGGTTAACCACGCAGTGGCGGGATCGGCACGCAGATCATCGCGTTCTGCCTCGTTCCAGTTCAACTCAATCGGATCACCCCAAATCAACAATGGTGCATCACGAGGCACAACACCGAGCGGATCGGCGAAGGCGGCCTTAAGGTGCACCTGGTGATGTACTGGTAAGTCAATCCCGATCAGATCGCCAACCTCTGCCAGATATGGTCCGGCAGCATTCACAAACCTTGGCGTCTGAATTGAGTAAGTACCGCTTGTGGTAGCTACTGTCACAGCAGTGACCCGCCCACCGACTTGGGTAACAGCCGTTACTTTCCCCCGCAGCACGGTCACGCCAGCAGCCCGTGCCTCCTCAAGTAACAGCGCACCCAACTGCTGAGCACTTAACCAGCCAGCACGCCGAACATGCAAGACGGCTGCCGTTCTCGGATTCAGAGCCGGAAAATGGTGCCTGATCAGGTCTTGATCAAGGAGCAAATCAACGCCGGTAGGTGCCTTCTGCCAGTCATGTCCAACAGTCGATCGGTAGTCAGCATCGGCACGGTCGTGAATACGGAGTGGACCCACACCATCGGCGACAGCCTGGAGTGCTTGCAAGCGCCACTGTTCGGCCCGCTCGAGATCGGCCGTTGCATAGAGATAACCACGTCGGTTGAGCCGGATTCGATTGGCACTCCGCACAGCTATAGTTTCCAGCCGGTCAATACTTCGATTCATAAGGGCTACCATCGCCCGGTCTGGCCACCAATTACGATAACACTCGGTCGATTTATCGCTGGTCAATGCCAACGGATCACCCGCTTCGACCAGCACAACATCGCGCCAACCGTGAACGACGGCTAACTCGTGGGCGACAGCGACGCCGGCAATTCCTGCTCCGCAGATAACAATTGACGCAGAAGATGCCACCAAGAACCTCGCAGCGGCGACAGATACTTAATGCACGCAGTTTATCCATGCAACAGCATCATAGCATACGTAGATAGGTTGATCTAGAATGAGGTGTTTGAGAACTGCTCGTCCTCACCGAATCGACACTATCTGAGCTAATTGTTGCTGGTCACGTATGCAACACCACGTTCACCGCCCAACCAGCGGCACGAATGCCTTGATCGGAGGCTGTGTGATTTCCACCGTCAACGAATTGCTAAAGCTGCTACACACGACCTCGTTACAGGCCCGTAGACGCAATACGTAACGGCCCTGGTCGAGCAGCACACTATTGTTGGCTAATAGAAGCAGCCACGTCAATCCATCAGCGCGCCGCGCTTCAACCTCATAGCGAACAGCACCACTCACCGCCGTGAACGAAAGCTGAACAAGCGGCCCACCAGTGCTGTTTAGACCAAGGAGTGTTGGAGTTTCGAGACTAGCCGATGGCGCAGCAGAACCAAACTCAAACGCGCCAAGATCACACGCACCAACTCGTGCTGCACCACGCTGATCGGTCGGCGGACAATCGGCCCCGACGTTGATCGCCGGACTATCGGCCAGCAATGCCAGGGTTGGTAACGGCCCACCATGCATAGCAACGGTTGCATCGAGCCGCGGATCAGCCTGCTGAATACCATCGACACACGCCCGTCCGACAGGGGTTTGCAAATTTCGACTGCCGCGCAATGTTCCGAAACATTGCACCGAGTCGTGTGTACTGCCGAGTTGGTTGCCGGCAATAATGACGTTGCGTAACTCGACATCGGCACTATTCGTTGATGTGTTGTACACACCACCCCCTAAACGGTCGGCGTAGTTGTAGGCAATGGTCACATTGACGACCGTAACTTGTCCTCCATTGAAATAAAGGCCACCACCGTTCCCCTTATCGGCACCCTGCGCATCTGCCCGGTTACCAACAACGGTCAGATTACTCAACGTAGCGCGATTCCAGCCAGGTTGCAACGTTGTCTGTGCAATCAGGATAGCGCCACCGGCATCTTCGGAACGATTGTTTACGAAGGTCGAGTCGCGCAGAGTCAGTGGCCCGTTATGATGCATTAAGGCGCCACCACTAGCCCGGTTGTTGCTGTTAAGATAGACCATGTTATCGGCGAAAAAGCTACGCTCAATTTCGGAGCTATCAGGATAATAGAGATACGAATAAACTGCACCCCCGAAATTGCGTGCTTTATTACCTATGAAAATAGTATCGCGGATAATAATTTGACCGCCAACACCTTGAGGACCAGCGCCATCGTTGTAAATAGCGCCACCGAACCCAAAGTTCGCAACAACACCACCGTGCGAACTATCATTATTGCGAAAGGTAGAACGCAAAACGGTGATCGGGCAACGGAGATTGTAAATGGCCCCACCGTTGATACCGCGATTATTCTCGAACAAGCTATCTTCAATATGCAACCGACCAAAGTGCATCGAGATCGCCCCACCGCCCTCCTCATCGGTACCGGCAGTGCTATCGTTGTTGCGAAAGATGCTGTTGTACACAAAGACTTGGGCATTGAGACCGGCGGAACGGATTGCTCCCCCTTCGACACTCCACCCATCGCTGAGGGTGAGATTGCGGATAGTAAGCTTCGCATCGTAGAGCCAGATAATTCGGGTTTGTCTACCACCGCTGAGTGTCACTCGCCCACCCTGCTGCGGGCCACCGCCGTCAATTTCAGTATCCCGACGCACTTCCAGTTGATCGGAGAGCGTGATAGTCACCGGTTGAGAGCCACAGTTAAAGGTGACACGACCACCACCAGCAATGGCGGCGCGTAGAGCAGCTTCGGTACAACTCGCTGGAGTACCGTTGCCAACTACTCCAGCAGCTTGAACGGGTGTTGCTGTCCAGAGAAGAACGATACCGATCACAATTAGCCAGCGCACCGCGTATAACATTTTTGTCATCTTGACCGCTCCTTAATCGGGCTAAGATGAAATTTCATTCATCTCGAAGATACCTGATGGTATCTTTGGCGGTCTACATGACTTTTTGGCTATATATAGATAGTACCTGGGTAAACAGATGACAAAAGATTCATTTTCTTCGCACGTCGTCGTAGTACGGCTGCCCCCACCTTCCCCCTAGGCCCCTTTCTCTCACACCAGGGAAGCGGAAGAGATGGTTGCAGGAGGTGAAATCGTTCCAGCTTCTGCCGCTCCCTCCGTTCTGTTCTGTTCGCACGAATGCACAGAGGGACGCGCTAGTGCCGCGTCCCTCCATCGGCGTGGCGGATCATCTTAGCCCGCCATTACGAAACCGGTACGGTAATCAGACTTATGGTCTCAGAATACCGGTCGTCTTCAGCAATGCCCGTCCGATTCGGCATTCAAGAATGATGCTACTCTTCCACATTGAAGTCTTCAGCCTGCCGATCCAGTTCGGCACGTTCAAGAGCACTGCCAATGCTGAAATATTTTGCCTCTGGATGATGCACCACGATTGCTGCGGTACTCTGCTCAGGCACCAACTGGAACGCTTCGGTGAGCGTCACGCCAATCTCTTCGCCGGGCAAAATCTGCCAGAGTTTGGCATGTTCAGCGAGATCAGGACACGCCGGGTACCCCCACGAGTACCGCTTTCCGCGACGTTCATCCAGCCCCAGCCCTTGCCGAATAATACGGTTTGTGTACTCGGCTAACGCCTCGGCCAGGCTCACACCGAGACCGTGGATATAGTAGCCACGGCTATAGTCGCCTCGCTGTTGTAGCGTATCAACCAGCTCATCAACAGCACTCCCCATTGTGACAATTTGAAAGGCGGCAAGGTCGTACTCTCCGCTGTCAACACTTCGGAAGTAGTCGCTAATGCAGAGACGTTCACGCGCCGGTTGGCGTGGGAAGACGAAACGAGTCAGTTCACGACGGCGGTCAGCCGGATCGTACACGATCAGTTCGAGACCATCGCTCTGCACCGGGAAATAACCGTAAATCACCCGCGGTTGAAGCCAGCCATCGCGCTCGGCTTCGGCAATCAGTTCGCGCACTTTCTGATCAAACTCTGCCCGCAGTCGTTCCCATTCGGCGCCTTTCGCATTCTTTGCTCCCCATTGTAAGCGGTAGAGACTGTTGCGGTCGAGACACGCTACTACATCACTCAGGCGAATACGGCTGGTCGCTCGCCAACCCCAAAAAGGCGGTACCGGCACCGGCACATCGGTACGTACTGCTGACCGCACCCCTTCGGCCCTACCTCGTGACGCCTCACCCAACTCGGCTAACGCAACCCGCCCGGTCAGGCGTCGGTGCAGTACGTTGGCCGCTTCACGAATGGTCTGCTCGATAAACTGATCCCGCGTGGCCGGATTACTCAAGCGATCCATTGTCTCAAGACCTTCAAAAGCGTCCTTGCAGTAGAAGACACCGGCAGGGTACGGCTCTTCGTCATCAACGAACGTGATACGTTGACCATACTGACGATTGATTGCCGCTCCACCTACCAGCACCGGAATGTGAATTCCACGCCGGTACAATTCTTGTACACATAGCGGCATCTGTTTACTGGTACTGACCAGAAGTGCCGAGAGACCGATTGCGTCAGCGTTTACTTCGAGCGCCTTCTCGATTATGGTATTGATCGGCACCTGCTTGCCAAGATCATATACGGTGTAGCCGTTGTTCGAGAGAATGGTATTTACCAGATTCTTCCCGATGTCGTGGACATCGCCGTAGACCGTAGCAAGCACAACTTTGCCCTTGCTCGCCCCTTCAAGACGGTCGAGGTAGCGTTCGAGCCGCGCAACCGCTTTCTTCATTGCCTCGGCGCTCTGCAAGACGAAGGGCAGAATGAGCTGACCGGCCCCGAAGAGATCACCGACTTCTTTCATTGCCGGTAGTAACACATTGTTAAGCACATCAACGGCCGCCTGCCCTTGTGGTGAAGCACCGTGCTCATTGCATAGCGCGGCAGCCGGATCACTCAGGCGTAACCCTCTGGCCTGAAGACGCTGATCAACCGCCTGGTCAATATCGTCTTCAATGCCTTCCTTTTTACGATGCAGTATCTTCCAGTGCAGACGCTGATCAACCGTCATCGTCGCAGTAGGGTCTTCGCGTTCGCTATCCTGCGTGGCAGCGTGCTGTTCAAAATAGGCAATGAAGCGAGCCAGTGCATCCTCACGGCGAGCAAAGATTAGGTCTTCGCAGACCTCGCGTTGTGCGGGATCGATTTCGGCGTATGGCGTCACATGGGCCGGATTAATGATCGCCGTATCAAGACCGGCGGCTACGGCATGGTAGAGAAACACCGAGTTGAGGGCAGCACGGGCGTGTGGAGCCACTCCAAAGCTCAAATTGCTGACTCCGAGTGTGGTGAAACAACCGGGAATCCGTTCTTTGACCAGACGTATCGCCTTGAGCGTCTCAACAGCCGAATAGCGCAACTCTTCCTGACCGGTGGTGATTGGAAACGTCAATACATCGAAGACCAAAGCTTCTGCCGGAATGCCATACTCGTCACGAGCGATCTGGGCAATCTGTTCGGCAATCGCCACTTTCCGCTCGGCGGTATGCGCCATACCCTCCTCGTCAATGGTCATCGCAATCACGGCCGCACCATACCGTGCGGCAAGTGGCAAGACCTTGTCGATCTTGGCGCCACGGCCACCTTCGAGCGACACAGAGTTAATCAGCGCACGACCCGGATAGATCGATAAAGCCGCCTCAAGAACGTCAGCTTCTGTCGTATCAATCACGAGCGGCAACTCAATATTCAAGGTCAGCTTCTTGATCAGGCGCACCATCTGCTCTTTTTCATCGTTACGCTCGGTCATTGCTACACAGACATCGAGCATGTGCGCGCCACTCTCAACCTGTTCGCGGGCCACTTCCAATGCACCGTCATAATCATCACGCAGGAGCAACCGCTTCACCTTACGCGAACCAAGGGTATTCAGTCGCTCACCAATCATGGTTAGGGTCGCATCCTGTCGTAGTGCAGCGGCACGGATCCCAGAGCTAACACTGGGAATGTACTCGATCTGTCGCTCTTTGGGCTTGGGTGAGTCACCTAATATCTGGCGCAACCGTGCGATATGGGCCGGACGGGTACCACAGCAGCCACCGACCACTGCGACACCGTAATCATGCACAAATTCCCCTAAGATGGTTGCAAACGGCTCTGGCTCCATGGGGTAAACAGTACGGCCATCAACTTCGAGAGGCAGACCGGCGTTGGGAATGCACGAAATCGGTTTGCGGGAATGGGCGGTCAGGTACTGAATTGCCGCCCGCATATGTTCGGGGCCGGTACTGCAATTCAGACCGATCACATCAACCGGCATTGCTTCAAGGGTCGCAATCAGGGCTGGCACATCGGTACCGAGCAACATCCGCCCGGAAAGATCGAGAAACACCTGCGCCTGCACCGCGATGTCAGGGCGATGAAGATCAATCTTCGCCCGACGGATACCGTCTAACGCAGCTTTCACTTCAAGAATGTCAACACTCGTCTCAACCAGGAGGAGATCAACACCCCCCTCGATCAAGCCGACCGCCTGCTCGTAGTAGATGTCCGAGAGTTCGGCAAACGTAATATCACTCAATGCCGGATCATCTGAAGAAGGCAACTTCCCAGTTGGCCCCATCGAACCGGCGACATAGCGTGGTCGGCCATCACGAGCCGCAAACCGATCAGCGATCCGACGAGCCAGCGCAGCGGCAGCCCGGTTAATCTCAATGGTGCGATCGCCCAATCCCCATTCAGCCAGACGCAGCCGCGTACTCTGAAACGTACACGTCTCGAGTACATCACAGCCAGCTTCGAGAAACGAGGTATGGATCGCTTCGATGACATCAGGACGGGTAATCACCAGATAATCACGGCACCCAAAGGTGGCTTCGCCACCGTAGTCGGCAGCCGTCAGATCAAACGTATCAATAGAGGTGCCCATAGCACCATCAAAAATCAATACCCGTTCGGCAAGCGCCTGTAGATAAGTTGGTCGACTCACAGTTCCCTCGTCTAGCCTATCAGTATCAGGTGCCAACCACAACGTATGACCATCTCAAGAGATCGTCAGATCGCCCAGTCGCGCTTGGCAAGGGTCTCCATCAAGCGTAGCCGTGTGACGTAACTTCCCCCAGCTAATCAGAGGAAGGAATCATTAAAAACCATAGCGCAGACGATGGTTGAGATGACTTCCGCCACAAAGAAGCGCCGGTAATCATTCCATACAGCACCGGCGCATTTCCTTCTATCAACAATAATACTCGATATAGGGCAGGATTTCAAAGGGTCTATTGCACTTACCAGCAAGAACGAGGATGTGCAGGCAGGCCAGGAGAGGATGACACCAGTAGCTCTGCTGATCAACGTGCTGCTGATCAAGCGCGATCACCCAACTCCGCCAGGAAGCCAGTTTACCATTAATTAAGCGTGGTCTGACTACTCGTCGCCAGATAAATCACCCGCTCGCCGATGTTTGTCGCCCGATCCGCAGTCCGTTCAAGCGCATGCACCATATCAAGAAGATCGATTGCTGCTTCAAAGCGTTCAGGATCCTGTCGTGCATCGGCAATAATCAATGCGCGCAACGTATCTTCGAGTTCGTCAACCCGTTCATCATACGCGGTAAGTGAACGGGCCAGATCAACATCCTGACGCAAAAAGGCCTCCAGACTAGTATTCAGCATCTGTAACGCCAGTTGCGCCATCTCTTGCATTTGCGGTGGTGGGGCAACAAATGCCGTCCGCCGGGCTGCTCGTCGTACCCGTTTGGCAATACTGTTCGCATAATCGCCAATCCGCTCTAACTCGCTAGCAATCGCCGACACCACACTGGTCAGGCGCAGGTCGGAAGCCACAACTGGCTGCTGGGTTGCCAGCACATGAATCACACTTTCTTCAAGTGCACGCCACGCATCATCGATCTGTCGGTCATCGTTCATAATCTGAGCGGCAGCGATAGTATCCCACGTCTCCAGACAACGAATTGCGCGCAGAAGCTGCTGCTCAACCATACTGAACATGCGCAGCAAATCTTCACGAAGGGCACCGATCTGGCGAATATAACGCTCGCGCACCATTGAACCTTCCTTCCCTAGCCGAGGAACAGCAGAATGATTGCTGCACCGTAATACGGCATAACTCTCCGTCGAGTTATCGCTATTGTACCGATAATTTGTTTCATTATACTTGAAACCTCGCATAATTTGGGAAGAACAAGTAGAGATTTTCTACAATTTGGTGTGTAAACGGTAGAGACATTATATCGAATTGTGATAGGAACGCATGCTTCAGGAAATCCTTCCCTCTGCACAATCAGTCAGGTATCAGCACCCCTGCGTGCGAGAGGTAGAAACCGCCCCAATCTGCGCTCACGCTAGGGTGAGGGGCTTGACGGAGCGATAAACTCGTGGTAAAATAGTGTCAGTTTTACACCAAATACGGGAGGAGAGTCATGACCGCGATTAAAGACCTGGCAACGCGCAGCGCCTCGTTCCTCACTTACCTCGAAGAGTGGTACCATAATCTACCGCAAGTTGATCTGGCAACCATTGTTGATAAGACCCCCGAACGTGTCGCACTCTGCTCGATTGATATGATCAACGGCTTTTGCAAAGAGGGACCACTGGCCGGGCCACGAGTCGGTGCCCTAATCGAACCGGTCGTGCGGCTTTTCAACCGCGCCTACGAACTCGGCGTTCGTGCGTTTGTCTTGACGCAAGACACCCACGATCCGAACACACCCGAGTTTGCTGCGTACCCACCGCATTGTCTGGCCGGTACTGCCGAAAGCCAGACCATCCGTGAACTGGCCGAATTACCATTTGCCGACCAGATTGTTGTCATTGAGAAGAACTCGCTCAGTTCACACCTCGGTACACGCTTTGGTGCCTGGCTATCCGAGCATCCGCAAATTGACACCTTCGTTTTGGTTGGTGATTGTACTGATCTATGCGTATACAGTGCTGCAATGCACCTACGTTTGGAAGCGAACGCTCTGAACCTCAAACGCCGGGTGATTGTGGCAGCCAATGCGGTTGACACCTTTGATACTCCGGTGGCAACAGCACGCGAGCTAGGGATTTACGCTCACGACGGCGATCTCCACCATGTCCTTTTCCTGCACCACATGGCGCAAAACGGGATTGAAGTGATGAATATAGTGTAGGCTGTCGAGGGGAGCGGAGGGGCAGCCGTGCAGGCTGCCCTATGCGTTTCATGCAATCTTGCGCGAGCGCTTCGTCGAACGTGAAGGTGTCGGTGCAGACGATTCCTCTTTAGGTTCAGCCGATTCTGTCAATGGTGCTCCCGCCTGAGCCTCATCGAGCGAATTAGTAATGTAGTCACACTTTGGATAGCGCGCACAGCCATAGAATGGGCGTCCAAACTTACCTCGCCGCCGCAACAATTCTCCTTCACCACACTTCGGGCAGATCACGCCAGTCGGTTCGGGAAGTGGTACCGGCTTCCCATCACGACCAATCCGACGTGTATTGGTGCACTCAGGATACCCCGAACAACCGAGGAAGGGGCCGAAGCGGCTCTTCTTCACAACCATTGGTCGCCCGCAGACATTACACAACACATCACTGGTTTCAGGGGCGCTGGTCTTGTCGATAACAATCTGACCATTCTCATCACGGTGAAAATTACTGGTAAAGTCGCACGATTCACCTTCGCCATCGCGATTGTAGCGTGAACAGGCCAGAAACTCACCGTTACGCCCAAAACGGATCACCAGCTTTGCCTGACCACACTTCGGGCAATCGAGATCGGTCACAATCTCTTCGCGTTTGACATTGCGCATCTGGTGCTGAGCCAACTCAAGTGTGGATCGGAATGGGCCATAGAATTCTCGCAAGACCGGCACCCACTTCTTTGAACCTTCAGCAATATCGTCAAGTTGTTGCTCGAGCGCCGAGGTAAAATCGTAGTCAACGATATTCCCGAAGTGCTCAACCAGCAGGTCGGTAACAATGCGTCCCAGGGTAGTGGGAATCAGCTTCTTGTCAACCATCTCGACGTATTCACGCTCCTGGATGGTCGAGAGGATCGTCGCATACGTACTGGGACGACCAATCCCCAGCCGTTCCAATTCTTTCACCAAACTGGCTTCAGTATACCGAGGCGGCGGTTCGGTGAAGTGCTGAAGCGGCAACAGTTCAACCAGTTGCAGCATTTCACCTTCGGTCAACGGCGGCAGACGGCGTTCACTGTCCTCATCTTCTTCGCCTTCATCGAGACTAACGTTATAAACGGCGAGAAAGCCGGGAAACTTGAGCACCGATCCGGTGGCCCGGAAGAGATACGCCGGTGCATTGGCAATCACCGGTGATGCTGCAATATCAACGGTCGTGCTATCGAACACCGCCGGTGCCATTTGCGAGGCAATAAACCGCTTCCAGATCAGATCGTAAAGTCGCCATAGATCACGTTCGAGCTTTTCGCTCAACAGCTCTGGCAAACGAGCACTGCTGGTCGGACGAATCGCCTCGTGTGCCTCTTGCGCACCTTTCGCCTTCGTCTTATACACCGGTGGTTGATCGGGCAGATATTCATTCCCAAAGCGCTGGGCGATAACTTCTCGTGCCTCCGCCTGTGCTTCTGCTGCTACCTGCACACTGTCGGTTCGCATATATGTGATGAGTCCAACGATACCGTCCTCACCACCAATATCGACCCCTTCGTACAGACGCTGGGCCAGCATCATGGTCTTCTTGGCGCTGAACCCTAATTTACGCGCCGCCTCCTGTTGCAGAGTACTGGTGGTAAAGGGCGGAGGCGGAGTACGCCGCTTATCGCGGCGTGTCACACGAGCAACGGTAAAGGTTGCGCCGTGAAGTTCGGAAACAATCTCTTCGGCTTGCTCGCGACGCTCAATAGAGAACTTCTCCAGCTTCTTCCCACCACGCTCAATCAGGACCGCCCGGAAGAGATCACGCGGCGCAAGCCCGCCCTCTTTGAGCAGATCGGCCTCAATCGTCCAGTACTCTTGGGGTTGGAAATTCTCAATCTCGCGCTCCCGCTCGACAATCAGCCGTACTGCTACCGATTGCACCCGACCGGCGCTCAATCCACGCTTAACTTTATCCCATAGCAACGGACTTAATTGATAGCCGACCAGCCGATCAAGGACACGACGCGCCTGCTGTGCCTCAACCAGGTTCTGATTGATCTGGCGCGGTTGTTGTAATGCCTGCTGCACCGCATTGCGGGTAATTTCTTGAAAAACAACCCGATACACCGGAGTTTTTTTCGGGAGTTTTACTGCCTGCGTAATATGCCAGGCTATCGCCTCGCCTTCACGATCAGGATCGGTAGCCAGATACACTGCTTCGGCATTACGCACAACCTGACTCAACTCGCTGACCACCTTCGGTTTCACAATCTCGTATGAAGGCGTAAAATCGTGCTCAATATCGATAGCAAGACCGCTTTTGGGCAAATCACGCACATGCCCCATACTAGAAGCGACCTTGTATCCTTTGCCCAGATATTTTTGAATCGTCCGTGCCTTTGCCGGCGACTCAACAATCACAACTTTGTCACCCATCGTGATTATTCCCGTGGTTGAACGACACCCAAATTATGCCAACATTCTTTTCTGCTTTCGCACTATACGCGGCACGGGCCAGCTTGTCAAGAAAGAGTTTTATCAATAGCTGCATAAGCGGGGGTGGATGGGACCCGTGTGCTGATGTCGCTACAATCGGTTCCACTCGCTCATCCCGAGTCAGAGATTGTTGTCAGACGTGCGCCCCTTCTCGGGCAAGAGATGCATTTTTTAGACACACACCGCAGAAATAGGGTATCATACGATTACCGGTATTAGTTGCGAAAAGGAGACGCCCAATGCTCAGTGAAAAGATTCAACAGGCTCTGAACCGCCAGATCACCTACGAATATGCCGCCTCGTATACCTACCTGGCAATGGCGGCCTACTTTGAATCGCTCTCCCTGACCGGTTTCGCACATTGGTTCCGCGTTCAGAGTGAAGAGGAGCGCGAGCATGCCATCCGCTTCTTTGACTACGTTAACGACCGTGGTGGACGGGTTATCCTCAGCGCTATCGAAGAACCGCGGAACGAATATGCCTCCCCGCTTGATGCTTTCGAGCACGCCCTGGCCCATGAACAACGAGTGACGGCTTCGATCCACGCTATCTATGCCTTAGCCGTGCAAGAGAACGACTATGCGACCATGAGTATGCTGAAATGGTTTATCGATGAGCAAGTTGAAGAAGAGAAGAACGCCGACGAGATTATTCAACACCTCAAACTGATTGGGAACGATGGTGTCGGCCTGCTGATGCTTGATCGCAAATTAGCCGAACGCCAAGAGGAAGATGAATAACAGGTATCTACAAAGCTCACTAACCTACATCGCTTGCTAGGGGTAGGAGTTTTCAGCGTTCCCAACTTTTGGCCACATTCGATGACCGGCCAGGGCAGTGGAGGCCACTCGCGCCTATCCCGTGCCCACTGCCAACGCCCCCCGACCGGCGTGGTCACCTGGGTGCGCGGGCCTCCGGCCCGCACCGTTTGGCCACATTCGATGGAGGCCACTCGCGCCTATCCCGTGCCCGCTGCCAATGCCCCCCGACCGGCGTGGTCGCCTGGGTGCGCGGGCCTCCGGCCCGCACCGTTTGGCCACATTCGATGACTGGCCAGGGCAGCGGAGGCCACTCGCGCCTATCCCGTGCCCACTGCCAATGCCCCCCGACCGGCGTGGTCACCTGGGTGCGCGGGCCTCCGGCCCGCACCGTTTGGCCACATTCGATGGAGGCCACTCGCGCCTATCCCGTGCCCGCTGCCAATGCCTCTCGACCGGCGTGGTCACCTGGGTGCACGGGCCTCCGGCCCGCACCGTTTGGCCACATTCGAGGACCGACCAGGGCAGCGGAGGCCACTCGCGCCTATCCCGTGCCCGCTGCCAATGCCTCCCGACCAGCGTGGTCACCTGGGTGCGCGGTCCTACAGCCCACATCATGCGAGGTGCAGAAACCCATCGCTTCGTACATCAGCCAACATTTCTCTTCCTTCCCCCTTCCCCCGCAAGCGGAGGTGAACCCGTCTTGGCAATGCGTCAACAAGTATGATCGGCAAGCTAACAAGAGGTTGGACAGCACGCCATCGAAACGGAAACCCACCTCTCTTTCGCACACTTCTATACTCTTTGCCCTCCTCTCTCCCTTCACCTCTGCTAAAATCAGGTGAAAACGTCGAACAATCCCAAGCAAAGACTCCCTCAGTTGCAGATAGAGCGAGATTCGCATATTATAAGCGATTGAAGCGCTTGTAATCGAGGTTGCTCATGCAAACAACGCTTAACCAGATACCAACACCACTCGCCATTGGGTTGATCATTCTCGGTATCGTCATTATTCTGTTGGTTGTGCTGATTGTGCGGCGGCGTGCATCACAGGCACTTCCTCCTGCGCCGGAAACTCCGCCACCAACAAAGATCGACTACACCGCCATCCCGCTTGAAGAACCGCAAAGCTGGCAGGATCGGTTGCGCAATCTTTCCCTGGCAGCAAAGATTCTCTTCGTCTTGATCCCGATCTTGCTGTGTATGGGGATCGGTATTCTAGTATTGAGTCTGAGCAATGATCAGACTGCTGCACCACCACCCACACCGACCCCATCACCCATACCGGTTACGCTCACCATTGAAGATGCAACCATTGTACGCGCCAACCCACTAACCTTAAGTGTGCGTGTACGCAGCACCGGCCTACCCGATAACACCGAATTGCAGGTTGAACTACGCGCCGATGGTCAACCGTTGCGCTGGTTCGATCCAGCAAGGAGAATCCAAATTCGTCGTGATCGTGGTGATTTCCGTGAAGCAAAACTTCCTGATGGCGATCCAACGCCAGAAGGCCGAAAGTATACCGTTGTTGTCACGACTCCCGACGGTAGCCTCAGCGCCGAAGCTGAACTGGAAGTGTTGCCAACCTTTGCCGCTGCGTTTTACGGTACTGAGCCAACGCCCTCTCCTTCGCCAACGCTGTCGGCAACCGCAACGCCAACAGCAGTCATTGCCCAGGCAACTCCGACACCACCGCCACCGACGGCCACCCCTACGCCAGCGCTGCCAACCGGACAACGGGTAGCAGTGACCAACGGTGGTAATGTGCGGAAGCTCCCTTATACCGGCGTGAACAACGTGATTGGCGGCATTAACGCTGGCGAAGAGGTGGAGATTCTGGCTCGTACTCCTAACGCCCTCTGGTATTATGTACGAACTGTGCGGAACGAGGTGGGTTGGGTTAGCAGAACATTAATTGCCGTCACCGATCTAATCGCCGCCGAGACACCGGTTGCTAACGTGGTGAGCGTCTTTGATAACGGCTCGATCTACCTGGCAGCCGATACGGGTAGCGCGGTAATTGATCAAGTCAACCCGCCGGAGGTTGTTGAGCTGTTTGAGCGCACCGCCGATGGTACATGGTATCGAGTACGAACGGTCCGTGACCGTGAGGGCTGGGTGCAGGCTTCGCTGCTTGGCATTCCCGATGATGTAGCTGCACAGGTGCCGGTAGTGAAATGATCGCGTCTTACTTGCAACAACCGATCAGCGAGCTGCCTTTACTCTTTTTCGATGTCGAAACTACCGGTCTCGATATTCGAGCCGGTCATCGCATCTGTGAGATTGCTATGCTCCGCTACGAGCATGGCAACGAAGCAGGTTCGCTGAATACGTTAATCAACCCTGAGCGTGAACTCGATCCGCAGGCAGCTCAGATCAATGGCCTGCGACCTGAAGACCTGTACCAGGCGCCAAGGTTTGCCGAGATTGCGCCACACGTTATCACCCTTAATCAAAACGCGGTACGTATTGCCCATAATCTCCCCTTTGATGAGTCTTTTCTCAATATGGAACTGACTCAGGCCGGTTATCCGCCCCTCACCGGCCCGGCGCTTGACACGCTCGAACTGGCACGTCGTCTTGGGATGCGTCGTGGTTCACTCAGCCTGAAAGCACTGGCAACTAACCTTGATCTCCCTGTGCCCACCCA
The DNA here is from genome assembly GCF_000735195.1 of Chloroflexus sp. MS-G. Lineage (GTDB taxonomy): Bacteria > Chloroflexota > Chloroflexia > Chloroflexales > Chloroflexaceae > Chloroflexus. Next base: position 2,959 of record NZ_JPIM01000052.1, on the reverse strand, counting down.
TCGAGCGATGGAGGATGTATTGACTCTTCAAGCCCTCTTTCATCGCCTCGTGAACGAGATGGCCCATATTGGCGTCGTCACCCTGGGCGACGCCCTCCGCTTTGCCCGCGGATTACTCCCTGGTCAACCAGAACCAGAAGTACCCGCTCCACTCGCCGCTGCGCTGGCCAACGGCGCCACGTTGCGCATTATCTACACCTCAAATAGCAGTCCGCAACCCATCGAACGTCGCATTCGCCCTATCGAGCTAACGGTTGAGCCAAACGGGCCAAGCGTGCGCGCTTTCTGCTACTTACGGAACGATATTCGCAACTTTTCACTTGCAAAAATTAGCGCATATCTGCCTGATACTGAAGAAGATGCCACGTTATAACAGCTCACATTCGAGCTGACGGTGCGGTATAGCGGAAACCGCCAGCGAGCATCGCAAGCTTGCACACCCTGGCACTATTTTTATCTTTTACCAACTTTCTCACAGAATCGGCCAAAAGAGGGGTTGACTCTGGTATACCAACAGTGCTATAGTAGCTTTAGTTACGTCTAATGGGGTGCCACGTCTGCGTCCCTCTATCGCGGTGACAGCTTGGGGTTTGAGGGTGTGCTCTCGACCCCATCTCTTTGCCGAAGCAACAGAGTGTACGCGACGTGAAAGGCCTGGCGTTTTAGACGAGTCGCTGAGGCCTTTCAATATTCCTCAAGACGAATCGATTACTGTAGCCCGCCGTCAAACTGACGGCCTAGCGATGGTTGTCAGCCCATCTGACGCCATCAACAGAGCACTGGTTGAACGATGTTGAGCAAAGCCACACCGGAGTCAGAGGCAATGATCGAGCAACTGCTCGCCGCAGCTCGCGTGCGGGGATACATTACGCACGCCGACATTCTTGCCACCTTCCCCAATCCAGAGCACGATATTGCCGATATCGATCAGCTCTATGCAATGTTGCAGGCCGAAGGGATCAAAGTTATCGAGTCGAGTGATGAACTTGAAGGACCGAACGAGTTTGAGCCAGACTCAGATGTTGACTTGATCGCTGATTTGCCCGATCTGGGTGAGATTGCATTTGATGACCCGGTTCGGATGTACCTGCAAGAGATCGGGCAAGTACCTTTGTTGACTGCCGAACAAGAGGTTGAACTAGCAAAAGCAATGGAGGCAGGCGCAATTGCCCGCCAACGTCTTGATCGCGAAGAGTACTCTTCAGCACGAGAACGTTTTGAACTAGAACGTGCAGTCCAACAGGGGCAAGATGCTCGCCATCATCTGATTCAGGCTAATTTGCGCCTGGTTGTGAGTATTGCGAAGAAGTACACTTCTTATGGCCTGACGATGATGGATTTGGTGCAAGAGGGAAATATCGGCCTGATGCGGGCTGTCGAGAAATTCGACTACAAGAAGGGTCATAAATTTAGCACCTATGCCACCTGGTGGATACGGCAGGCGATTACCCGTGCGATTGCCGATCAGAGTCGTACCATTCGCTTGCCTGTTCACATGGGTGAAGCTATCAGTCAGGTGAAACGCATGTCGCATCGTCTCCAACAGACAATGCAGCGCGAACCCACACCTGAAGAGATCGCCGATGCGATGGGTATTTCCGCCGGAAAAGTACGCCGCACGCTCGAAGCCAGTATGCACCCGCTCTCGCTTGAAATGCCGGTTGGGCAGGAAGGTGAGGGGCGCATGGGCGATTTCATTGAGGATGATCGCATCTCGACCCCGGCTGAAGCAGCGGCTGCCTCTCTGCTGCGTGAGCAGCTTGAAGAGGTGCTGATGAAACTTCCTGAACGTGAGCGCAAGATTATTCAATTGCGCTACGGCCTCAAAGATGGCCGCTACCGCACGCTTGAAGAGGTAGGTATGGAATTCGGGATTACTCGCGAGCGCATTCGGCAGATCGAAGCTGTTGCGTTACGAAAACTGCGCCATCCTCACTTAGGGAAGAAACTCCGCGGCTATCTCGATTAACCTGTTCGGGTGCGCATCGTCTTAGCCCCCGTGTACGGCACGGGGGCTATGTGTGTAAATAAGTTGTGCTATGCACCGTCTTGATGAGACTCAGCGTCCGCTCGATGTGGCGATGGTCGTTGCTGCTGCTCTCTCTTGGGGAACGATTGGGGTTGCAGTTGGCTGGTTGTATCGCCTGACCGAGACTACCTCACTCTCAATAGGTTTTTTACGGCTGCTCCTCTCGGCGCCGGTATTGCTGATAACGGCCCGACTGCTTGCCGGTCAGCGAGCGTTTCGCATTAAACCTCACCATCGCTTAACACTGGGTCTGATCGGAGGCGCATTCGCTGGTTACCAGGTCGCCTATTTTGCTGCCATCCCGTACCTCGGTGTCGCAGCAGCAGTATTGATCAACATTTGTAGTGCACCGATCTTCACTGCGCTGCTGGCGCGGATCTTTCTCGGTGAGCGCCTGCGACCTACGACGTGGCTGGCAATCGCCGGTTCGGTCATCGGAGCCGGGCTTCTCGTCGGAGGTACGCCTCAGGTAGACTCAACAGCCGACCTCCTGATTGGTACTGTTCTGGCACTGACAGCCGGATTTTCGTACAGCCTGGTGATCCTCGGTGCACGCATGATCGCTGCGGAATACCATCCGGTAGTACCGGTTGCTCTGTCGTTTACCCTTGGCGCCTTTCTACTTATGCCTGCGGCACTCGCCAGCGGATTGGTTGTCGATTATCCGGTGCAGGGCTGGATGCTCCTCATCTATCTCAGTATCGTGCCAACAGCCATTGCCTACGCGCTCTACGTGCGTGGGATGCGGAGTGTGCGGGCTACCACCGCCGCCACAATCACTCTGCTCGAACCACTTGGTTCTGCACTGCTGGCGATTGTTTTGCTTGGTGAGCGATTTACGGCTTTCGGAGTAGTCGGTGCCACCCTGCTCATCGTTAGCATTGCGGTAATTGCCCGTCAGTGACCGTTAGATTGGCCCCCCCTCACCTT
>NZ_JPIM01000051.1 GCF_000735195.1 Chloroflexus sp. MS-G | reverse complement strand
CTTATGCGGCGGCATGCGGCGCTTGACCGAAAGTTCGACTCTACCATTGGCGCGCTTGGTGCGCGTTGGGGGCTGTATTCAGAGCAGTCGTTCCGTGACGCTTTGCGTGGTATTCTGACCGGCTTTTTCAATCTCGAAGTGATCAATGTCAACGAGTTTGATGAGACCGGCGAAGTATTTGGACGACCTGAACAGATCGAGCTTGATGTGATTATCAAAAATGGCCTGTTGCTCATTTGTGAGATCAAGTCATCGATGAGCAAGGCCGATATGTATCTGTTTGAACGTAAGGCGCGGTGGTACGAACGCCGTCACGAGCGAAGAGCCGATCAGTTGATAGTCATTTCGCCGATGGTAGATGTTCCGGCACGGAAGGTTGCTGAACGCTTCGGGATTGTGGTCTACAGTTTTGCCGAAGATGCCGGCGACGCCTTGACCAGTGCAGAACGGTAGCGTTTCAGACGTGACCTTCCTCAATCTGCCGCACCGTGCTGCGCCGACTTCGCCGACGTCTGCTGTCGGTTGGCGGGAAGAGGGTGTCTAGTGCAGCAGCGATAGTCTCTTGCTCGGCCTGTACTCCGGCGGTATGCCGCTCAAACCAGTCGCTGTGGCGCCAGGTTAATGCCAGCGGTGCGATTCGCCGAATATCTTCGGCGTTGACGACATTGCGAAAATCGGCTGCGGCCCGTGCACGTGCCCCTTCCAGGAGTGCTATTTCCGCACGATGCGAAGGGATATGCAGGTGCTGAACTAAGGCCAGGGCCTGCTCTTCCAACTCTGGCGGAATAGTGACGTGTGGGAGAATCTCACGGGCGATCATGATCTCTTCGGCGAGCGCTGCGGTTTGGGCTGCATACCCTTGCCGAAAGCCTACGGGATCGTTGCGAAAATCACGGGCGCGCCGATAAATTTCGAGCCGGGCGCGGTGATCGGCTACCGGTGCCACCCATACCCGCAAGCCAAAGCGGTCGAGAATCTGCGGTCGTAGTGCGCCTTCTTCTGGGTTCATTGAGCCGATGAGCACAAACTGACTGGGAAACAGACGCACCATTGCACCCCGCCGCACAAACGTCCGGCCCTGGGCTGCCGCGTCAAGGATGGCGTCAACAACTGCCTGATCGAGTAAGTTGATTTCATCAACGTAGAGGACATTGCCGTGGGCGCGGGCTAAAATTCCTTCTTCCAGGCGTACCACGTGTTGCTCGATGGCAATGCGTTCGTTGATTCCACCAACCACGTCTTCCAGCCGGGCATTGAGCGGGAGTTCGATCAAGCGCATGCGCTCAACTAGTGTTTTCCCGTCAGCATCGGGATGCTCGCGGGTCACGAAGGGCATGACATCGAGCAGACCGCGCACGGCAGTCGTCTTCCCTACCCCATACGGCCCGCTGAGCAAAATGCCGCCAATTTGTGGGTTGATAAGGCCAAGGATCAGCGCCGTTTTGAGATCGGTCTGACCGACCATCGCCAGCAGCGGAAAGGGATAAATATCGTCAGTCATAGGCGAGCACCTCGCTGCTATGTCTTCCACACGGGGCGCGGAAGGGTAAGGTTGAGGTAGTTAGGAGCCAGCCCTTCCCACTTACTCCTCTTTCCTCACCCCTACTACCAGATAAGGAGAGCATTGTGCAAGGCTCTGCGTCACAACAGCTCGATTTCATACGTCAGTAGCGGACAATCAGGACGCTGACGTTCGATAAAGTTTACCACTGCTTCAAGCTGCTGCTGAGCGTGTCTGCCATCGGTTGCTACAACCGCTACTCCGAGGCGAGCGCTCTGCCAGCGGTCTTGATCGTCGATTTCGGCAACTGAGACATTAAATTCGTTGCGGATGCGGGCGATGAGTGAACGCACCACTTGTCGTTTCTCTTTTAACGACTGCGCTGTCGCGATGTGGAGATGAATGGTACATGAACCGATGATCATACGCTTGACGGTTAGTTGAGACTGTTCCAGCCGCCTAACAACGTTGATGGGTCGAGACCTTGTGGGCCGCGTGGCAGAATTGCCAGTTCAGTACGGATAGCCATTGTCAGACTACGGAGGCGTTCGGTGACTTCGGCTTCCAACCAGCGTTGCTTCTGCGCCTGATCAATCCGTAGCCGGTCGGCTAACATGTAGCTCAGACTCACCGGATCAACGGGTAACGGTTCAACATCAATTTCGGCGCCGGTCAGCGTAGCAATACGTTCCCAGTATCGTCGGTAGATATTGCGTAATTCGGCGGCAGCCGCCTTTGCTTGCTGATCGATGTGTTCGGGGAGCATTTTCACCTGAGCTATTAAATACGGCGATTGTTCGATAATCTGGATGATACGAAAGCGATTCTGACCGATCACCTGAAGCAAATAGCGGCCATCTTCCAGTCTGAGATGATCTTGAATCACTGCTACCGTGCCCACCTCGTAAGGTTCAGGGGCAATCGCCATTCGTTGTCCCTCAATCACTTCATGGCCGCGACGGAGCAAGACAATCCCAAACGGTTGTTGTTCGGCCAGACAACGACCGATCATCAGGCGATAACGTTGCTCGAAGATGTGCAAACTCATGATGCTACCGGGAAAGAGCAGCGAGCCGAGCGGAAATAATGGCAGAGTTTGTTCCATAAAGATTCACCCATCTGTCCACGTGCAGGTCCAGACGGTTGTTTCGGCCAGGCCAAGATTGAGGTCGATCACCAATTCTACTTCAGGGCCTGACATCGTCTGCACCAGGTTCGTTGGGTCAAACGGAACAGGGGTGCCGCGAAGCATAACCGGCACCGTCCCGATCCGAAGATCAAGAAGATCGGGACGCAACTCAACAGCGCTGGCGCCAATGGCAGCTAGAAGTGCACCCCAATCTGATGAGTTGCGCCGACAGGCTGCTCGCACCGAGCCGGAGCGGGCCACGGCATGGGCAATAGCTTGAGCCGTCGCTTCATCGGCTGCCCCCTGCACCACCACCTTAATCACTTTACCAGAACCGGCTGCATCGCGCACGATTTGGTTTGCCAGATCGGCGCACAAGAAGTCGAGGGCTTCCTGAAAGACGCCAAACTCCCAAGTACTTGAATCGGTGATCGGTGGATGATCGATAGCGCCATTGGCCAGCATAATCACACTATCATTCGGGCTACAGTCACCGTCAATATTCAAACGATTGAACGAACGATCAACACTTTGCCGTAGTGCTCGTTGTAACAGGGGTTGACTGATCGCCAGGTCGGTGGTGATAAGGGCCAGCAGTGTCGCCAGCCGGGGATGGATCATTCGGGTTCCCTTCGCCATGCCGGCCAGTGTGTAACGTGGGCCGTTTCGCAACGAAACGCGCAGAACTCGTTCTTTGGGGCGTGTGTCGGTGGTAAGTATGGCCATTGCCGCTCGTCGCCCTCCGTTACTGTCGAGTTCACTTACTGCCCGTCGGATACCGTTGCGCATCCGTTGCATCGGTAGTGGTACCCCTATCAGACCGGTTGACATCAACAGCACCGAGTCGCGCGGTACTTCCAGCTCATCGGCTGTTATTTTGGCGCATTCAATTGCATCATTCAGCCCGTTCTGACCGGTACCAGCGTTCGCCTGACCGGCGTTAATCAACACGGCCCGGATCGCATCGTGGTTACGCAGCAAAATGGCCTGACTCAGAAACACCGGTGCCGCTTTGAAGACGCTAGTCGTGAACATGGCTGCTGCACGGCATGGATATTGAGAGTAGACGAGGGCCAGATCACGTGCCTTGCTCCCCTCTTTCAGGCCAGCAGAAATGCCGGTGGCGCGGAACCCGGTTGGGCTGGCGATATGACCATCTTCAAAGATTGTGAAGTTCATAGCCGCTCGACAATAAACAAGGATGCAAATAGTTTACCACACCCGACAGATCAATCCTTTGAGATATTCACTTTCTGGAAATGTCAGTAGCACTGGATGATCGGGCGCCTGGGTTAGCCGTTCGAGGATTTGCACATCACGCCCAGCATCAAGCGCGGCACCAAAGATGATTTTCTGAAAGAGTTCGGCTGAAACCAGACCCGAACAACTGAATGTTGCCAGTATCCCTCCGCTTCGGATCAGGTGCAGTGCCTGCAAGTTAATATCTTTGTAGCCACGAGTAGCGCGTTGCAGATGCGATTGCTGGTGGACAAATTTCGGTGGGTCGAGAATGACGACATCAAATTGACGATGCTCGTTGCGGTATTGACGCAGAATTTGAAACGCATCTCCCTCAACGAATTCAGTTGGTATCGACAGATCGTTTAGGCGAAGGTTATCAGCAGCCAGGGCGAGGGCTTCAGCACTGGCATCGATCAAGGTAAGCCGACGGGCACCGGCACGGGCAGCCGCCAGCGCAAATCCACCGGCGTAAGAAAAACAGTCGAGCGTATCGGCGTCGCTACAGTAAGCTCCTACTCGCAGATGGTTAATCGCCTGATCAAGGTAGATACCGGTCTTTTGACCGGTTTGTAGATCGGCGAACATACGTCGTTCGCTGGCAATCTGATCAAGACCGGTGATCAACGTTACTGGTAAACGAGGTGGCGCCTCACCCCAGCGCAACCCAACAGCCGGTGGGAGCGCTTCTTTCTCTCGTACCTCGGCATCGCTCCGTTCGTAGATACCACGTGGGGCGAGTAAATCTACCAATACTTGTATCACCCGCTCGGCTCGTATTGCCATTGCCTGCGTGAGCAATTGGATAACTAGATAGCAGCCGTACCGATCCACGATCAGGCCAGGAATACCATCTGACTCGCTAAACACCAGACGACAGGCAATCGCCGGCTGGTGGAGCCATTTTTCGCGTCCGGTAATTGCCCGTGCAATTGTGTCGTGGAGCCACGTTTCATCGAGCGGTTGGGTTCGTTCCCAGGTAGCCAGTCGCACGCGCAGTTGCGAACTACTGCTCCAAAAGCCTCGTGCCAGCCAGCTTCCGTCTTGAGCATAGACATCGACAACCGCGCCAGGTGCCGGATTTCCGCGTACCTCGGCGATAGCTCCAGAGAAGATCCACGGATGTCGTTGAATGACCGGTCGTTCGCGACCGGAAAGCAGAATAACAGTTGCCATAGTAGACTGACTCTAACACGCACCGGCAGAGTGGTCAAGCGCAAGGAGAGGAGTGAATGGGCGATTGAGTTGCCAACCCGTCTCTCGTGGAAGAGCAGGTGAACGACATACATCAGTGCATTAAACACGACCCAAAACCGGTAACGTTACAGACCGCTCTTTTTCTCGCACACGTGGTTCTGCAACCGGCCAGCTTCGTTATAATACGACCGTTACCCGCTTCTTGATAAGAGGTGTCATCGTATGCAGTACACACGTTTCGGCTCAACCGGGATGCAGGTTTCGCGGATCTGTTTGGGTTGTATGAGCTATGGTTCGCCGACCTGGCGTGAGTGGGTGCTAGACGAAGCTGCCAGTCGGCCTTTTATCTTTCGGGCGTTGGAATTGGGGATCAATTTCTTCGATACGGCGGATATGTATTCGTTGGGCTTGAGCGAAGAGATTTTAGGACGTGCCATTCGTGACTCGGGGGTACGCCGTGATGAACTGGTTATTGCGACCAAAGTCTACCAGCCGATGAGTGACCGACCCAACGACCGTGGACTTTCGCGCAAGCATATTATGCAGGCGATTGATGCCTCGTTGCGCCGATTGGGAATGGATTACGTTGATCTGTATCAAATTCATCGCTGGGATTACGAGACGCCGATTGAAGAGACATTAGAGGCGTTGAATGATGTGGTGCGCGCCGGTAAAGCACTCTATATCGGTGCGTCAAGTATGTTCGCCTGGCAACTAGCCAAGGCCCTCGGCATCCAAGAACGACGCGGTTGGGCACGTTTTGTATCGATGCAAAATCATCTTAACCTTGTCTACCGTGAAGAGGAACGCGAAATGTTGCCTCTGTGTCGCGATGCCGGTCTGGCGGTGATTCCCTGGAGTCCGCTGGCACGTGGCTTTCTTGCCGGTAACCGACCGCAAGGCACCGACGCAGCTACGGTACGTGGCCGTTCAGATACGATCTCGCACGCGATGTACGATGCCAGCGATTACGTGATTGTCGAGCGGGTAAGTGAAATTGCTCGTGCCCGTGGGGTCAGTAATGCCCAGATTGCGCTGGCCTGGCTGCTTCATAAGCCGGAAGTGACTGCACCTATCATCGGGGCTACGAAAATGTACCAGCTTGAAGAGGCAGTTGCTGCGCTCGACGTGAAGTTGTCACCCGAAGAGATTCAGCGTTTAGAAGAGCCATATCGGCCAAAGCCGATTCGTGGTCATTCGTAGGCAGCGATCCGGTGTTCTGCTCCACGCTGGCAATAGGAATACGATCATGCGACAAACGTTCTTCCTTTCACCCGCCGACATCCTGGTGGCACATCAGCGTATCGACGGGATTATTCAGCCAACCCCGCTCGAGATAAGCCGACCGCTATGTGCATTGACTGGTGCTGAAGTCTGGCTCAAGCTGGAACTGGCCCAGGTGACCGGTAGTTTCAAGATTCGTGGTGCAGCGAATGCTCTGCGTCAGCTTCCGGCAACCACTCACGTTGTTGCCTGCTCTGCCGGTAATCATGCGCTGGGCGTTGCGCACACCGCAGCTATGATCGGTACAACGGCCACACTCGTTGTACCGGCTACAGCTTCTCCGGCCAAAATCGCGGCCTTGCGCCGTTATCCGGTAGATGTCATCTTGCATGGTACGGGCTACGATGCAGCCGAGGCTGAAGCGTTGCGCATGGCCGCCGAATATGGTTGGCATTTTATTTCGCCTTACAATGACCCACTGGTTATTGCCGGTCAGGGTACGCTGGCAGTTGAACTCTGGCAGACATTAGCCGATATTGATGTCGTTGTGGTTGCAGTTGGGGGCGGTGGTCTGGCGAGTGGGGTTGGTCTCTGGGCCAAAGCAATGAATCCACGAGTGCGCGTGATCGGGGTTCAGGCTGCCGCTTCTGCGGCTATGACTGCTGCGTTACGCGCCGGCAGAGTAGTACCGGTGGTCGATGAACCAACGTTAGCCGATGGTCTGGCCGGTAATCTTGCAGCCGATACCATCACTCTACCGATCCTGCAGCAGGTGCTTGATGACATGGTACTGGTCGATGAACCTGCTATCGCTCGCGCAATGCGCTGGCTTATCGAAGAACATCATCTTATTGCAGAGGGAAGTGCTGCGGTACCACTGGCTGCCCTTCTCGAACAACAAATCAGCGATCTGGTGGGACAGCGCGTTGTTGTGCTGATTTGTGGCCGTAATGTTGCTGCGACGACATTGCAACAAATCTTCGCTATTCCGTCAAAAGACTGAGCGAAATTCCATTGACAGTTCTTCATTACTATGCTATGCTGCACGGGCAAGAGGTGCGTAGTCACGTAGAGGAGGCCGTTCATGACACTTATCACCAATCAGTATGTAAAGACAGGCACTGTAGGAATGGTGTCGAACGACTCCGCTGACGTGAGAGAGGCTTCGCACAGCGCAGGCTAGACAGGCGTAACCTGTGATACCGGCGGGCTGTGGGAAGCCAGTGAGCATCCACAGCCCGCCCTTTATTTGGGCTGAGGTGCCAGTGGTACCACAGCCTTTTTCATTTCCTCCACGTCGCGATGGTTGTTCGGCACGGCAACGGTTAAGGATTACTGATATGTCAATTGACGATACCGCCGTGTATACCGCAAAACATCAGTTACCAGCCGACGTGGAGGGAACTATCGTGATCATCCTGGAACGAGATGGCTCATTATCGTATCATCCGCCGAAACTTGAGCGAAAATATCGAATACAACCTGCGATCACTGCGGCAACGCCAGAAGGTTTGAGATCGTCATCGTTTATCGACCGTATCATACGCATAGCTTTTGGTGTGTTGACTGTTTATGTATTGGCTGGAGCTGAAGATCGATGAGTCGTAAAACTACACCCACTACTGTTGTTGAGCCACCGCCAACGACTGGCGCAAACCGCCTGGTTGGGTCCGTCTTACGGGCACAGAGTGGTTTCTTCTGGGTGCAGACGGAACAAGGTATTCTGGAGTGTCGTTTGCGTGGACGACTCAAGAAAGAGCGTCAGGCAACCGATTTGGTTGTCATTGGTGATCAGGTTGAGGTACAACCGGTAGGAAATGGGCAGGGTGCTATCGAAGCGGTGCTGCCACGACGGAGTCGCTTGGCGCGACGTGCTGCCGGGTCTCGTGGTGCGTATAAGGAGGATGTGATTGTTGCCAATGTTGATCAGGTGCTCCTGGTCTTCGCCTGTGCCCAACCTGATTTCACACCCCGCATGCTCGACCGTTACCTGGTTATTTGCGAGCATAGTGAGTTGCCGGTTGTGATTGTCGCAACCAAGATTGATCTGGTCGAGCGCAGCGTGGCTGAAGCAATGTTTGCTCCATACGCACATATTGGCTACCCTGTCGTCTATACCAGTATTGTCACTGGTGTGGGTATTGATGAACTGCGGAGCCGTCTGGCCGGACGGATCAGCGTTGTAACCGGCAAGTCGGGGGTGGGTAAGAGTAGCCTGCTGAATGCGATTCAACCCGGTCTGAATCTGCGTACCGGTGAAGTCAGTGAACGTCTGTCGAAAGGCCGCCACACGACGACGGTCGCCGAGTTGATTCCGCTGAATCTGCCCGGTGGTGGCTATGTCGCCGACACGCCGGGAATTCGCGAGATTGGGCTTTGGAATCTACCGGCTAGCGACCTTGCTTGGTGTTTTCGCGAGTTTCGGCCGTTTCTCGGTGATTGCTACTTTGCCGGTTGTAGGCATCTCCATGAACCTCATTGTGCAGTGCGCGCCGCAGTCGAGCGCGGCGAAATTACACCAGCTCGCTACGAGAGCTACGTTCGCTTGATGAATAGTGATGAAGATGCGTGAAAGCGATAGTTCTGTCGTAACTGCCCAGGAGTTTCTCAATGAATAGTTCATTACCCCCCCCCGTCCAGTTGTGCTGGCCGGAACAAAGGTCTTTCTGAGTCACATTGTTGCTGAAGATGCAGCATTGTTAGCGCATTGGTTTGCCGATCTAGAATTGACTGCACTGCTCGGTCAGCAGGGACGTAGCTTTACCCTTGCGCAAGAACAGCAGTGGATCGCAGCAAGGGCCAATACCGTTGAACACGAACGTACATTTGCCGTCGTGTTGCGGGATTCTGAGCGCTTAATCGGCACATGTAGCCTGCACAACATAAATCTTTTACACGGTACCGCTGAGCTGGGCATTGCTATCGGCGATAAAACCGTGTGGGGGAAGGGCTACGGCCGTGAAGCAGTACGGTTGTTGATCGAGTACGGTTTTCGGTATCTCAACCTCTACAATGTCAGTCTCTGGGTGCACAGTTTTAACGAACGGGCCTATCGCGCTTACCTGGCTGCCGGATTTCGTGAGGTTGGTCGTTTACACGGTGCGGTGCATTTCAATGGTCAACGCTACGACCGCATCTTGATGGAGGTTACGCGCAACGACAATGGGCGCTGAAAGTGGTTGGTGTAAAGGGGGCGAATACGCTCGTAGACTGCATCCCAGGTCAATTCCCGCCAGACTCGTGCCCGTCCGGCTGCGCCCAACGCTTGCGCCAGCACACGATCACGAAGCAGGCGGTCAATCGCGTCAGCAAGCACCATAACATTGCCAAACGGTACGAGTAAGCCATCGACACCGTGGCGCACAACAGCCGGTACACCGCCTGCTCGCGCACCGATAACCGGTACACCGTTGCACCACGCTTCAAGATACGTGATCCCAAAGCTATCGGTGCGTGATGGCTGCACGTAGAGATCAGCCGCCGCCAGCGCATCACGTCGGGTCTCATTATCAACGTAGCCGAGTATTCGTACTCGTGCCTGTTCCGCTGGTTGCAATGCTGCCACCGCATCGGTAAATCCGCCAAAGGCTGGCCCACATTGTACCCACACCGCGTCGCTTCCCTGTGCCCACAGGCGCCGCATAGCGGCCAGTGTGTGAACAGTACCTTTGTCAAAAGCGGCTACGCCAAGGCTTAACACTATCGGGCCACGGATGTGATGAGTTGCCCGAAAACGCTCTCTATTGCCGCCGGTCACTTCAGTTGGGTTGACCCCCGCGCCAACAGTGACAATCTGGTCGGCCGGTACCCCACGTCGGATAAGATAGCCCCGCTCAATGTCGGTCATTGTCGCCACCCAAGTCGCCCGTCGGAGGAGTGCGATCTGGTGCGGCATGGCGTAATAACGTACCACCTGCTCACTCCCCGGTTCACCTAAATGAACAAAGGGTGTACAAATGTGAGCGATGCCACGCTCTGCTGCCCAGCGTGCAACCGGGATCAGCGCAAAATCGAGCGTGATATTGGTAGTATGAACGATATCTACGTCGGCGAGTGCTGAATCGTTCAGGACTGTCGCCAGATCGGGTAGTTGTGGTGTCAGTGTTGCCAACCGGCGCAGGATGGGGATCGCAGGTCGCCCGACACGCCCTAACTCAACCATTAGCCGCCGAATGACCGGGTAGAGCATCACCGATGCGGGTAAACGTCGAACGGCCAACCGTCGAACCATCACGCCATCGTGCTCACCGGTTGGCTCACTAATCCGCCGTTTTCCGGCCATCCAGAGATGTTCAAGATCGAAGGCATCGGTCGTCAGTACAGTAACCCGATGACCTTCAGCTACCAGCCGCGCTCCGATCTCTTGAAAATAACGCGCTGCCCCGCTCGGTGCTGGCCAGTAGAGTTGAACGACGTGAAGAATGTGCATGCCGCGATGGTTCCTTAACTATCAGAAGAGCGGTCATCGTTGTTGGCGCTTGGATAATCATAACAAATTTCTGGTTCTGGGCCGCGACACCTTCCTTCACCACGTTAGGGGCAGGTTCTCAACCCGCCCCGATTGTCGTCTGTCTGGTTCTTACGCTCAACCCAATTGTGCCTGGAGTGCTTCAGGGGTTGTCACCGGTAACTGACAGGCAAACTGCTCACAGAGATAGGCGGTAGGATGACCGTCAATCATCGTGCGTCCGCTGAGCAGGGGGCTGAGCAACGTCATCGGATCATTGGGCATCGCTCGTGCAATGACCAGGCGTGGCCGGTATGCCGCACGGGCCACCGCAACCAGTGCCTGAGTTTGCGGATGATCAGACGGGCCAATAATTGCCAGTTCACGGGTTGGGCCAATCGCAATATCGGCTGCACATAACATTCGACCGAAGCCAAGCGGAAAGCGCTTCAACATTGGTGTCGCTTGTTCCAGTACTTGCCGGGCACGTGTCATATACAGCTCTCGCCCGGTTATTGCGTAGAGTCGCAGCAGTGCGTAGGCCGCTGCTGATGAACCCGACGGTGTTGCGTTGTCGCTCAGATCACGTGGGCGAGTTACCAATGCCGGTTGATCGCGACCGGTGTCAAAGAACATGCCGGCCTGATCATCCCAAAAGAGATCGAGCAGCGCATCGGCCAGTTCAACGGCAATTGCCAGATACTGTGTTTCACCACTGGCCGCATGCAGGTCGATCAACGCATCACAGAGTAGTGCATAATCTTCGAGGAACGCAGTCGGCCCCGGTCGCCCGTCCTTCCAGCTTCGTAGTAATCGACCATCAGCACGCCGCAGATTTGTCAAGAGAAAATCGACGCACTGGCGGGCAAACCCCAGATATTCCGGTACTCGCGCACTCGCGACCGCCAGTGCCCGGATTGCCAGTGCATTCCAGGCGGTAATAATCTTTTCATCACGAAATGGGCGTGGTCGTCGCTCGCGGAAAGCACGCAAGAGTGGACGTGCACGTGCTACCGTCTCCTCCAACCGCTTGACCGACACACCGAGCATCGCCGCGACTGCGGCTGCCGGACGTGGCACGTGTAAAATCGAGCGACCTTCAAAATTTCCCTGGCGCGTTACCCCATAATAGGCTCCAACCAGCGTTGCATCGTCGCCGAGAGCGATACGCAATTCATCAGGCGTCCAGACATAAAACGCACCTTCCTCGGCATGGGCAGCCCCTGCTATCGGTAAGCTATCGGCATCCTCGCTGCTAAAGAATGCACCATCAGGATGGCGTAGATCGCGCAGGAGATAGGCGAAGGTCTCGTCGGCAATGCGGGCGAGGAACGGATCACCGGTAACCAGCGCCGCCAGGTGGTAGATCTCGGCCAACAGCGCGTTATCGTAGAGCATCTTCTCAAAATGTGGTACCAGCCAGCGGTCATCAACACTATAGCGGTGAAACCCTCCCCCAACCTGATCATACATCCCACCGCGTGCCATCTGCTCGAGCGTCTGGTGGAGCATCGGCAGAGCCTGAACATCACCGCGCAGGTGGGCACGTAATAAAAACTCAAGTATCAACGGCTGGGGAAACTTAGGCGCGTCACCAAAACCACCGTACTGGTGATCAAACTCACGCCCAATCTGAGCAGCAGCGGTGGTCAGCAACGCCTCATCGAGCGGGGCAGTCTCCGGAAGTGGACGAGCCAGGAGCCTGATATGATCGAGCAGCTCGTGCGCTGAAGCTGTGACTTCGGCACGCCGGGATCGATAAGCTTCGGCAATCGAGAGCAACACCTGTCGCCAACTGGGCATTCGGTACCGTGCTGCCTTTGCGTCAGGAGGAAAATAGGTGCCGGCGTAGAACGGTGTCCCATCAGGTAGACAAAAGACATTGAGCGGCCAGCCACCACGTCCGGTCAGAGCTTGTGCTGCTGCCATATAAATGGCATCAAGATCGGGTCGTTCTTCACGGTCAACCTTAATGTTGATAAAATGTTCGTTTTGAATTGCTGCTATCTCAGGGTCGGCAAAACTTTCATGCGCCATAACATGGCACCAATGGCAGGCAGCGTAGCCAATACTGACCAGGATCGGCTTGTCTTCACGGCGGGCGCGCTCAAGCGCCTCTTCTCCCCACGGGTACCAGTCAACCGGATTATCGGCGTGCTGTTGCAGATACGGACTGGATTCGTGTGCCAGTCGATTCAAGGGACGTGATCCGGCACTCATGCCTCCTCCTTTTTGATAGATGTTCCTGTCAGAATTGTAACATAGTCGTCGGCGTCGAACAAATTTTCGACTTTTATTGGACAGAACCTCACGGATCGGGTATAATGTCAAATGGCGAACATCGCATAAGAATGCGCTAAAACCAATCTAACGGAGCAAACAATGGAAATCGGCATCGTTCGGCCCGTCAGCATTACCAACGAGATGCGGACGGCCTACCTCAGTTACGCGATGAGCGTCATCGTTTCGCGTGCCCTGCCTGATGCACGCGACGGCTTAAAACCGGTACAACGCCGCATTCTCTACGGTATGTGGGATATGGGCTTCCGAAGCAATCAGCCCTACAAAAAGAGTGCCCGTATTGTCGGTGATGTACTCGGTAAGATGCACCCTCATGGCGACAGTGCTGTCTACGATGCCCTGGCCCGTATGGCGCAGCCGTGGAGTATGCGCTACCCGCTTATCGACGGTCAGGGGAATTTTGGCTCAATCGACGGCGATCCTCCTGCCGCTATGCGATATACCGAGGCCCGTTTGGCGCCTATTGCTGAAGAGTTGTTGAGTGAGATTGAGAAAGATACGGTCGATTTTCGTGATAATTTCGACGGCAGCTACCGCGAACCGGTCGTCTTGCCGGCAATTTTGCCCAATTTACTTCTTAACGGTGCCTCTGGGATTGCCGTTGGCATGGCAACGAATATCCCGCCACACAACCTCAATGAACTCTGTGATGCGATCAGTTACCTGATCGATCATCCAGATGCCACGGTTGAGGAGTTAATGAAGATTATTCCCGGTCCAGACTTTCCGACCGCCGGCCTTATCTTGGGCACCGAGGGCATTCTAGCTGCTTACAGTACCGGTCGCGGCCAGATCACGTTACGGGCAAAAACCCACATCGAAGAGGCCGGACGTGGGGCTTTCATGATCGTGGTCACTGAACTTCCCTACCAGGTCAACAAAGCACGTCTCCAGGAGCGTATTGCCGAGTTGGTCAAGGATCGAAAGATCGAGGGGATTCGCGATGTCCGCGATGAGAGTGACCGCAACGGTATGCGGCTGGTCATTTTGCTGAAACAAGATGCTCAACCCAAGAAGGTGCTTAACGCACTCTATAAGCATACCCAGATGCAAACCACCTTTGGGATTAACATGTTGGCACTCGTTGAGCATGGCCGCCAGCCTCGCGTGCTGACTCTCAAACGGTTGCTGCAAGAGTACATCACCCACCGGCAAGAGGTGATTCGCCGACGCACTGAGTTCGATCTGGCCCGTGCCCGTGAACGTGCTCATATTCTGGAAGGGTTGAAGATTGCGCTCGATAATCTAGACGCGATCATTCAGACCATCCGCGACTCACGGACTGCCGAGAGCGCACGGAATAATCTGATGAGTAACTTCTCGCTTACCGAACGCCAGGCTCAGGCGATTCTTGATCTGCAACTGCGCCGCTTGGCTGCGCTTGAACGTAAGAAGATTGAGGATGAGTATCAAGAGGTGATCAAGCTTATCGCCGAGCTGGAAGATATTCTGGCTAATCCACGGAAGGTGTTACATCTCATCCAGCAAGACCTCACCCGTCTTAAGGAAAAATATGGTGATCCACGGCGCACACGCATTATTCCCGATGTGACCGGCGAAGTGAGTGATGAAGATCTGATTCCCGACGTGCGGGTGATGATCACGCTGACCGACCGGGGCTATATCAAACGCCAGTTGCCCGATGTCTACCGTACTCAGCGTCGTGGTGGTCGGGGAATTAAGGGGATGCTCACCCGTGAACAAGACATCGTGCGCCACCTGCTCACCTGTAATTCGCTCGATAACCTGCTCTTTTTTACCGACCGTGGAAAAGTGTATCAACTGAAAGCGCATGAAGTTCCTGATAGTTCACGGACTGCCAAAGGGTTACCCCTGGTCAACCTGGTGTCACTCGAACCGGGTGAGCAAGTTACTTCGATGCTGGCCGTGCGTGAGTTTGATGCTGAGTATCTGGTAATGGCAACGGTACGCGGCAAAATCAAGCGAACGCAGTTGCGTGAATATAGCCAAGTACGCTCGAACGGTCTGATTGCCATCGGCCTTGAAGAGGGCGATGTATTGGGATGGGTTCGTGTCAGTCACGGCCACGAAGACATCTTACTAACTACGGCTCGTGGTCAGACGCTCCGTTTCGAGCAGAGTGAAGTGCGACCGATGGGTCGTCCAGCAACCGGCGTGATCGGTATTAATTTGGCCGAGGGTGATCGCGTGGTCAGCATGGATCTGGCTGAAGAAGGCGCCGATCTGCTGGTGGTCACTGCTCGTGGGATCGGCAAGCGTACCGCTCTCTCTGAGTATCCGGTCAAGGGCCGGGCGACTGGTGGGGTGATTTCTATCAGGCTTCGCAACGAAGATGAGGTTGCGGCTGCTGCGGTCGTGCACGATCATTCGTTGCTTACCTTCATCACCACTAGCGGTATGGTCATGCGCATCAGCGCCAGCGAGGTTTCGCGGCTTGGGCGGGCAACCCAGGGAGTAACGCTAGTGAATGTGGCCACCGGTGATCGGGTTGCTGCTCTGTCAGTTGAAGACCCTGAAGAGAATGGGAATGGCAACGACAAGCCGCCAACGTTGATTGATCCGCTGTCGTGAAGTCGAAAAGATGCCGTGTCAGCGAGGGGCGGGTTCACAACCCGCCCCTACTGATGTGGCAAACGATGGTTTCTAGCCGTACAACCAGGTTGTTGGAGCAGTTTAGACCTCCTTTAGACAAAGCATCCAATCCTCTTAGCGCAAGGATTGTACCCTCTTACCGTAGCAATACCCATCCTCAGTTAGTACACTAAAGATAGGTGCAGATGTTGCACGCTGCCTGCGTAGGCGCAATGGCCAACATTGGGGTGGCTTGAGAAACCGTTTTCGTTTCGACTTCAGCAGTGTTGCGTTTTGTCGGAAGAATTCGGTTACATACCAGGTCTGTTGCCTGCCACGCTTGTCGCGAATCATCTGCTTCCCAAACCATTAACAGTAAGGAATACGACGCCGCTGGTCATATACATGCCACGGCGTCGTTCCCTGTTTAAGGACCATGTTCGTTCTAGGGACCGCGTTCGTTCTAGTAAAGCAAGGAGTAGACTCTCATGGCGATGGATGCAAAAGGCGTAATCGAACTGATCAAAGCCAAAGGAATTCAGATTGTTGACACCCGTTTTACCGATCTTTTCGGCGGGTGGCAGCACTATTCACTGCCAGCGTCTCGCTTAACCGAAGATATGATCCGCGAGGGCCTGGGCTTCGATGGGTCGTCAATTAAGGGCTTTCAGGCGATCAACGAGAGCGATATGCTGATGGTGCCCGATCCGTCAACAGCGTTCATTGATCCGACCCTCAGCGTACCGACCCTGGTACTCATTTGTGATATTATCGATCCCATTACTCGCCAGCCCTACACACGCGATCCGCGCACCGTGGCAAAGAAGGCGGAAGCTTACCTGAAGACAACGGGTATTGCCGACACTGCCTACTTTGGGCCAGAAGCGGAATTCTTCCTCTTCAGTGATGTTCGTTTTGGCCAGAGTGCTAACCAGGGCTTCTACTACATCGACAGCCCGGAAGCGGTCTGGAATACCGGTGCTGAGGTGCCCGGTGGCAACAAAGGGTATCGCATCCGTCACAAAGAGGGGTATTTCCCGGTACCTCCCACCGATACCCTCCAGGATATTCGCTCGGAAATGATTCTGAAAATGATGGAAATCGGGATCGAAATTGAGCTGCACCATCACGAGGTAGCAACTGCCGGTCAGTGCGAAATCGACATGCGTTTTGACTCGCTGGTCAATATGGCCGACAAGGTACAGAAATACAAGTACATTGTCCGCAATGTCGCACGTGCTCACGGCTACAGTGCTACCTTTATGCCCAAACCGATCTTTGGCGATAACGGTTCAGGCATGCACACGCACCAAAGCCTGTGGAAAGATGGTGAACCCCTCTTCTTCGATGAGACCCAATATGCGCTGTTGTCGAAGACAGCGCAGTATTACATCGGTGGTATTCTCAAGCACGCACCAGCATTACTGGCAATCTGTGCCCCGACCACCAATAGCTACCGCCGTCTGGTACCGGGCTTCGAGGCGCCGATCAATCTAGTCTATTCAATGCGTAACCGCTCGGCGGCCATCCGTATCCCGACCTACAGTTCATCGCCGAAAGCACGCCGTATTGAGTTCCGAGCGCCTGATGCGATGTGTAACCCCTACCTGGCCTTTTCTGCAATGTTGTTGGCCGGTCTTGACGGTATCCAGAACAAGATCGAACCGCCACCACCACTCGACGTAGACATCTACGAGCTGTCACCTGAAGAGAAGGGGGATATTCGCAGTACGCCCGGATCACTGACCGAAGCGCTCGATGCTCTTGAACAAGATTATCACTTCTTGCTCAAAGGTAATGTCTTTACCACCGATCTGCTAGAGACATACATCGAAGCCAAGCGCAAAGAGGCTGTTGGTCTAGCTCTGCGGCCCCATCCTTACGAGTTTATGATGTACTACGATGCCTAAAAATAGGTGTTTAGCACAGGGGTTTTCAGAAATTCCGCCCTCTGATGCTACACTGGCTCCTTACCGGTGAACGAACGGAGCGATACGACGCAAGGTTCTGTGGTTAGCTGGGTGCGCGGGCCTCTGGCCCGCGTGAGGCGGCGTATGGCCGGAGCCTATCAGTTGGTGCATCTCCATCCCATTCCTCCCACCTGGGGTGCGCGGGCCTCAGGCCACAACGGCCCCTAATTCCGTCTTCAGCAGATCGGTCTGTGGTTAGCTGGGTGCGCGGGCCTCTGGCCCGCGTGAGGCGGCGTATGGCCGGAGCCTATCAGTTGGTGCATCTCCATCACATTGCTCCCACCTCGGGTACGCGGGCCTCTGGCCGCAACGGCCCCTAATTCCGTCTTCAGCAGATCGGTCTGTGGTTAGCTGGGTGCGCGGGCCTCTGGCCCGCGTGATACAGTGTATGGCCGGAACCGAGGCATCGCCGCGTCCTCACGGTATCACACCCCTAGCGGCTCCATCACCTGTTTTCAATCAGCGCCGCAATTGCAGTCCGTGCCAGATCGATCCGCATCAACCAATTCCTTGGATCGGCATCAAATCGATCGCGCCACGCCTGCGCACTCCCCAAGACAGCCACCTCATCAGCATAGCGATCTAGGGTCTCGAATTCTAACCCCTCTGTCGCACGGTACGTCAGCGTCAGACCTGACTGTTGGGCCAGTAACAGCCAGGTGCAATCGGCGCCAATACTATCATCACGACTGGCGGTGGTAATTAGTGTTGCGGCGCGTCGCGATAAGCCACGGGCAGCGGCCATCACATCCCAGGCTTGTCCGGTAGTGCGGCGAAAAACCTCATTCACCAACGATTCGGTGGCGACCTGCGCTTGTGGATGAGTGGCGAGTGCCCTTGGCGTGCGTCCAAAGACCGTCACATCGGCTGCCAACAGATCATCGAGCATGATGCGCAGTTCATCAGGCCAGTATTCGATCCAGTGCAGAACTCGATCAAGATCACAAAACAAAAACCAATCGGCAGTGGGAAATTCCTGTAATGCTACCTCGACTGCCCCACGTCGCCAGCGCCCAAGATGTAAATGACCAATTGGTTCGTTCATCGGCGCTACCTTCAGCGCAATTTCCGCCCGTTCCAGCCAGGATCGCGTCATTGGCACACTGGTGGGCGTGAGCAGCACCGCGATCCCATCAAAGTACAGTTTCAGTGCTGTAAAGGTGCGCACCATCTGTTGGTAGAGTCGTCCATCGGGGTCATGATGAGTGGCCGCCAGAACCACGCTCATTGTTCATTCCTTTCCCAAATAAAACACCCCGCAAACAAGCGGGGTGTGTAATTTGTTCAGGCTGTTGATTGATTTACCGAACAACGTACTGTAAGATGAAAATCTCTTTGTCGTAGCAAGAGTCTACAGGTAAGAACGGTGCAACAATGTCTGGCTGATTGAAGGTAGAACGTTAGCTAAATGATAGGTTGACGGTAGCTATACCTTGCCACGCCTGCTAACAGCCTGAACAGACGGAACGGTAGAAGCAAAATGTGAAAATATTTTACCGTCCTTCCTCATCATAGCTGGTAACAGCCATCCCCGCAATAGGGTGATAGTCCTATCGCGCATTGAGAATGGTACTATTGACAAATAGTTCAAAAGTACTATTCAGCCGCCCCGAATGGCAGTGCTCTGCCGGAGATGGGCTATCCTTATTCCTCTGACGCACCCTATCCGCTCTGACGAGCCGCTGCGACAAATCGCCGTACTCGCGCAACATCAACCGGATTGGCAATATCACCATCCTGTTTGATACTACTACCCACAATGACACCATCAGCCACCTGCATAAAAGCGGCAATATTCTGTTCGTTAGTACCGCTACCGAGGAGGATAGGGGTATCACCGGCCAGTGCGCGGGCCTGTTGTACTTTAGCTATATCCGGCGCATCACCGGTCATCCGACCAGAGATAATGAGGGCATCAGCACCGAAAAAGCGCGTCCATTCGATGTGTGTTGCCAGATCGATACCCGGAAAGCGGACTGAATGTTTTTTATCTACATCGGCAAAAATCTTGATCGACTCTGCATGCAACTCCTTGCGTCGGCGCATCAGATCGGCAGCGCAGCCTTCATCCCAACTGCCGGCATCCCAGACTCCGGCACCGGTGAACATACAGACGCGAATAAAGCTGGCACCAGCAGCAATCGCAATTCCCAACAGAGATACCCCACCGTTGTGAACCAGATTGATACCGAGCGGTAATTCGGGGACAGCCTGGCGCACAGCGTAGGCTACGACCGCCTGTGCGGCAATACTCTCTGGTTGCACGTGTGGGCCAGCTCGAAAGGGAATATCCCACATATTTTCGACGATCAACCCGTCGCATCCACCTTCAGCCAGTGCTTCGGCATCACGGATGGCGTGATCAATAATGGTTTGCATTCCGTAACCGGTATAGCCAGGGGCACCGGGTAATGGCCAACAGTGGACCATCCCGATAATCGGCTTGGCAGTACGAAAGATTTCGCGGAGATCGCGTAATCGCCAGCGATCAAGTTGTTCTTTCCAGAGTGGTGGCATCAACAAGCTCCTTACTTTACCTATGAGCCAGATGGCCAGAGTCGATTGACAATCGTGTCGCTCAATCGATTACGAATCTCATCGGTAGCAGGAATTGCTTCCACAGCACCGTGACGAGTGGCAGTCAGGGCAGCGACAAGATTCGCGAGTGTCGCACTTTGCGAGAGATCGAGACCGTGAGTCAGACCCCACGCATACGCCGCACTAAACGCATCACCACACGCGGTTGTATCCACGACTGGCACGGCAGGAGGTAGGACATCAAGCCGTCGCCCCTCGTTGTTGGCGACACTGCACCCCTGGGCACCACGTTTAATGGCCACGTGGTGGACGCCGGCCCCAATTAAACTATCGATGGCCTGGGCGATGCTTTGTCCTGGTAATAGTACCCGCAATTCGTCTTCATTCATCGTTAGCAACCACAACTGTGGTAAGAGACGAACGATCAAGCGGCGTGCGACTCGAATTGCCGGTAAGCAAAGATCAAGAACGATTGGACACCCCTGCTCAATCGCCATCTCCATTACCTGTAGTGCGGTTGAGCGCTGTGGATCGTCAAGCAATGCATGGGCGCCAACCAGCAGTAATCGGCTTGAGCGGATCAATGACGGGGTAATGGTCGATGTGTCACAGAAGACGTTGGCTCCACGAAAGCTGAGAAAGCTACGCTGCCCGCCAGGAGTAACAATCACGCCGCACAAGCCAGTGGTTGCACCAGGATCAACCTGTACAGCGCTGACCTGCACCCCATGCATACGTGCTATCTGCAATGCAAATGAGCCGGCCAGATCGTTACCCACCCGACCAATAACATACGGGATTGCACCCAGCCGCCCGGCTGCCACTGCCATGTTCAGCCCGGCACCTCCCCCACCCCAATGAACGGCCATTGCCGGGTTGTCGTCGCCTTCGCGGGGAAAGTGCGGCAACAAAAAGCCGAGATCGACATTAATATCACCGAGCGTCGTGACAACTCGCCGTGTCTCCGCTTCCATGGTTATCCTTTACAAGGTTGCAGTAAGCGTAGCTTCCGTGTACAATTTTACCCTAGAGTCGGCTGTTGAAACTTGCTAATTATCACCAAACCGACGTCCTAATTCGTACTAAGATACACTCAGGCTCTTCACCATGGAAGAGATCCTTGTTATTGATGATAGCGAGCACGTCAGCCGGATGCTGGCGCAGACGGTGCTTCCAGAACTTGGCTATCGAGCGGCAATTGCGCTTACTGCGAAGAGCGGTCTTGAACGGTTGCGCGCTCGTTTGCCAGATTTGATCTTGCTCGATCTCCAACTGCCCGATATGAACGGGCTTGATTTTCTACGCATCTTAACACAAGAAGGGATTGATGTTCCGGTTATTTTGATGACTGCCCACGGTTCCGAGATGATAGCCGTTGAGGCATTTCGGCTCGGTGCTCGTAATTACTTGATCAAGCCGTTTTCCGATAACGAAGCCCGTGAAGTTATCGATCAGGCGTTGCGGGAACGTCGTTTGCAACGGGAACGTGATCGCTTACTCCAGCTCTTGCAGCAGCGCGTGCAAGAGTTGACCGTTTTGACTCGCGTTGGTAAGTCGGTGACGACATTGATGGATCAGCGTCAACTGCTTGATCGAATCGTCGAAGCAGCAGTGTACATGACGCAGGCCGATGAAGGGATACTCTTTCAGTATGTCGAGCAAAAGCATGAATTGATACCGCTCGCTCTGCGGAATGTAGCAGTGGAGTCGCTTGACCGGCTGCGTCTTCCAGTCGCCGATTCGCTTGTCGGTCAGGTGGTGCGGAGTGGTAAATCGTTGCGCTTGCATCGAGGAATGACCGACGAACCGATTGCCATTACGGCGACCATGGTTGTGCAGGCGACGTTGCAGACACCGTTGCAAGTAGGTGATCGGATTATCGGTGTGCTGGTGGTCAATAATCGGCGGAGTACTCGAGCTTTCAGTGATAGTGACCAGTATTTACTGGCTGCGCTGGCCGACTACGCAGCAATTGCACTTGAAAACTCGCGACTGTATCAGGCAGTTCAGAGTAGCGAGGCGCGTTATCGAACAATCTTTGCTAATGCGTCTGATATGGTGTTGCTCCTCGATACCAATTGGCGAATCATCAGCGGTAACCAGCGTAGCGCGCAGATTCTTGCCATGACGCCTGATGATTTGGTCGGTCAGCCGTTACAGCGTTGGTGTTTACCACAGGAATGGCCGACAATTGCTCAGGCACTACAGCGTGTTGCACAAGGGTTGCCCCAGCCACCATTCACCATCTCGTTGCAGCGGACAGCGTATGAGTTGGCAACGGTTGAGCTAAACGCTCAGCGGCTTGATGCTAACGATCAACCGATGATTGTCTGTATTGGGCGTGATCTGACTGAGCGTCGGCGGTTGGAACAACAGCTTATTCAGTCTGATAAATTGTCGGCGCTTGGTCAACTGGTAGCCGGTGTAGCCCATGAGCTTAATAATCCGCTGACGAGTATTTCAGGCTATGCCCAATTACTGCTGCGCAATCGCACACTCAACGAGGAGATTCGCGCCGATCTTGAACAGATCCGGCAACAGGCCGAGCGTGCTGGGCGTATCGTGCGGAATTTGCTGATGTTTGCCCGTGAACATCAACCTGAACGTCTGGCAACTCAGATCAACGAAGTCATCCAGAGTACATTGGCCCTGCAAGCTTATCAGTTGCGCGTTGATAATATTACGGTTCAACTCGATCTCGATCCTGAATTGCCATCGACGGTTGCCGATCCCCATCAATTACAGCAAGTGTTACTCAATCTGATCACCAATGCCCGTCAGGCTATGAACGAGCGTGGTTCGGGTATTCTGACGATACGTACTAGACGTTACGAAGCGGCTGATGGTCGGTATATTGAAGTTTCTATCTCTGATAACGGTATTGGTATTCCTGCTCAATATCTCGATAAGGTGTTTAATCCATTCTTTACGACCAAGCCGGTCGGTCAGGGTACCGGTTTAGGTCTTTCTATCTGCTACGGCATCATTCAGGAACATCAGGGGCAAATCTGGATCGAGAGTCGCGAAGGGGTGGGGACAACCGTTTTTATTCGCCTCCCGATTGTTGAGGCATCGGCTGGTGCCCCAACGCCATCGTCGACAGCGACAGCGACTGATGCCGAGAGTGGCCCGCAACAACGAGTACTGGTCGTCGATGACGAGGAACCAGTACTCCGCATGCTTCAGCGCTTGCTTGGCGAACTTGGTCATCAAACTACAGTGGTGAGCGATGTTGATTCTGCGCTTCGTGAATTAGCAACCCATCCGTATGACCTGGTGATAACCGATCTCCGAATGCCCCAGAAGAGCGGTTTCGATCTAAGCGAAGAGATTCGGCGTTCATATCCGCATCTAGCTGAGCGTATCATTTTTATCAGTGGTGACACGCTGAGTACCCTCAAACCTCATCAGAAAGAGCAACTACACGGTAGATTGCTTTCTAAGCCCTTTTCAATTCCGCAACTGGCTGAACTGTTGCGTAATCTCCCTCCCCGGCGAACGGATTGATTCTTCTCAGCACCGCCTGATTGTCCTATGGTAAGATTCGACAGGTGGGCATTATCAGATACATTGAATACCGGTACAGGAAATCCCATGGATCCATTTATCGCCCGATCCGTTGCCGAGATTGCGTCCGATACGGTCTCAGGCGCAGTGGAAATTGCCCAAAAGTGTGCGGGGATTCTGGCACGGGCAGTACGTAGTCGTCCGATGGCCGATCACGCCGATGTGCAACGTGAGATTCTGACCGTTGGGCGAGCATTAATTCGTAGCCACCCAACGATGGCGCCATTGGTGAATCTGGTTAACGGTTTGCTCTGGCGGTTAGAAGAAGCAACCGATTGTGAAACGGCGTTGCGTTTTGTTGATGAAACGACAAACGACTTTCGTCGTCGTCTCCATGTGCATGAGGCAGCAATTGCTGAAACGACGTTGCGTTTGATCGGTGAAGAAGCTGTTATTTTGACAATTGGTCGGAGTACAACAGTACGTGCCGCATTGCGCCACGCTCAACGCGCCGGTCGTCGGCCGCGGGTGATTTGTACCGAGAGTCGGCCGATTGGCGAGGGCCGTATGTTAGCCGGAGAATTAGCAGCCAGTGGTATTCACACGACCTTGATAACCGATGCTTCGGCGGCTACACACGTTGCGCAGTGTCATCTTGTTTTGGTCGGGGCTGATTTGATCGGGAGTGAAGGTTTAATCAACCGCGTGGGTACGTACCCGCTGGCTCTGGCAGCCCACGCGATGAGTGTGCCGTTTTATACGCTTTGTTCAAGTGAGAAGCTATTACCGCCAGGGTACCGCTTACCCCAACAGTTTCCGATGGTGTCGCATCAGGTCTGGTCAGATGTGCCCCCAGGTATTACGGTGCATACCGCCTATGCCGATCGCACACCACTCGATCTGCTGACTGGGATTATTTCCGAACGAGGTATTTCACCGCCGGTAGGCATCGAGGCCTGGTTAGCGGCAACACATTTGCATCCCCTGCTCCAGGCTGATTTGGATGAGCGGTACGAGTGAGACGTGTCCTTTGATCTGAACGGTTCCTGCCGGTAGGATGACCGACGCGGTTGTCCTACCGGCTCTGTTCCGGTGCGACCCTGCTTCAGCAAAGTTTGTCTCATCCGAGTTGATTGTTACTCATCTCGTCCGATCACTTGTCGGTAGAGGTGTAAGGTCTGCCTGGCCGCTGTTGTCCACGAAAAGCGGGCAGCCTGTTGTGGCCCACGTCGAGCGAGATCGCGTCTTGTTGCTTCATCGTGCCAGAGGTGCTCGATCAGGTCGGCCCAGGCAATCGGATCAAGAGGTGGCGCCAGCCAGGCTGCATCACCAACGACTTCAGGGAAGCTGCTGGTATCAGAGACAATGGCCGGTGCGCCGCAGGCCAGAGCCTCGAGCGCCGGTAGCCCAAACCCTTCATAGCGCGACGGGTTGAGATAAAGACGACAGGCTGCATATAACCAGTGCAGATCATCGCCGCCAACAAAACCGACCCGTGTAATGCGGTCACTTAGACCTAGCTCACCGATCAGTTCCAGAATTGGTTGATCAAGCCAGCCTCGTGCCCCGGCTAACACCAGGTGATAGTTGGTAGATGGTCTACGGTCGCAACAAATGCGTAGTGCGCGCAACAGCGTAGGAATATTTTTGCGTGGTTCAATCGTGCTGACGAAGAGCATAAAGGTATCGGCAGTGAGTGTTTTCCCATCAATGGTTCGCGTAGCACCAGGCGGTAATGACCATGGCTGAAACCGCTCATCGGCTGCCGCGTAAATAACCGTAATCCGTTCCGGTGGAACGCCAAGGCGATCAATAATGTCATCCCGCGTTGCCTGTGAGATGGTGATAATGGCCTCGGCACTAGTTGCAGCGCGCTGAATCTGACCGTAATAACGTCGCGCTGCCTGGTCGAGAATCTCCGGAAAGTGCAGAAAGGCCAGGTCGTGGATCGTAATGACTGCCGGGCAGGGGCGTAAGAAGGGTGGAATAAAATCGGGACTGTGCAACAGCGTGGGACGACGGAGCGTGATTTCAATCGGTAAGCAGATTTGCTCAAGACGATGATGCGGTGGGGTCAACAGATGTGTACGACGTGCGATTGGTACCAGCGGGATGCGGGATCGCACGTGTTCAAGGACAAGTAGCTCCTCATCGTCTGCCAGCAAGGGGATCATAGCCTTGATCAGGCTACGTGTATAGTGGGTAATACCGCCTTGCCGGTAAGCATGCAACCGCGCATCAATAGCAAATCGAATCATCTCGGTTTTTAGATTTCAATTTCAAGCCCATCGTAAGCAAAGGTAACGCCCGAAGGTAGACCATAATCGGCCCGATAATCGACCGTATGCGTCATATGGACGAGAAATGTACGTGGAGCACCAATTATTCGGGCAACTTCACCTGCCTCAGCAATCGAGAGGTGGGTTGGATGTGGTTCTGCACGTAACGCATTGAGCACCAGCACTTGCACACCGCGGAGGGCCTCCATAGCCGCCGGCGGAATAGCGCTGGCATCGGTGACATAGCCCAATGGTCCGATCCGATAGGCAGTAATCGTCCAGGTGCCATGGGGAATGGCAAGCGGAAGTACCGTCAAAGGCCCGATCTGAAAAGGCCCCTCAATCGTATGAAGGGTAATCGACGGGCGCGAGGAGCCTTGGGAAGTGTCATCGAAGGCATACGCAAAGCGTTGCCGTACATCAGCCAGCGTTTGTGCACTCCCGTAGATTGGCAGCGTTCCCTGGCGCATACAGAATGGACGCAGGTCGTCGATACCGGCGACGTGGTCGAAATGGGCATGGGTAAGTAGTACCGCATCGATGCGACGCAGGTTTGCTCGTAGCGCTTGCATCCGAAAATCGGGACCGACATCGATGAGAATATGTAAACCGTGGCTTCGCACCAGGGCCGAGGTACGTAATCGGTGATGACGAGGATCCGATGAGGTGCAGATTGGGCAATCGCAGCCAATTACGGGAACTCCCATTGATGTACCGGTACCAAGAAAGTGTAGATGCATGCGTTCTGTAAAGATGAATAACGGATGAATACCACAATACATCGGTATTATAGCACGGTTGTTTGCAAGAGTACTGATACAGCAAAAGCTGGCTTTCATGCAGATAATAACATCTCATACGCCAGATTGTACTATTACCGATTGTATTAATAGCTTTATGTGCCTATATAAATAAACTGTTAACCATTTGCCATTAAAAAGGTATTCGCAAGCGCAACAACCTGTCTTATACTATTGGTGAGCGCTAGAGTTTGTGAGCCTGTTCATGATTGGGACCGATGGAACAATTCCTGTGACTCACATCCTTTTCGCTGATCAACGACAGACCTCCTTGTGCCGGGTAGGTTGTTATGAGGCGGCTAATAAAGGAGCTGCAAAGCCAACTCAAATATCAGATCATTGGCCCCTTCCTCGTCCTCGCGGTCTTAGTCGCCATCGTGGGCCTATCAATTGTTGCGTTTTTCCTTGCCCGGCAGCAACAAGATCGTTTTGATAATGAGTTAGCCGCAGCAACCAGGACGGTCAACGATACTTTTTTTGTACAAGAACAGGCTAACCTTAGTTTTTTGCGCGAAGTCGCTTTTGCCCAGCGGAACGACAGTATTAATGCGCCGGCTGTTGCTGAAGCCTTTGCGTCCGACGATCGCGACGGTTTGCGCAGAGCGCTTGATCCATTCTTTCGTCAGGGTATCCAACGAATTGATGTCCGCCTTGATCGCTTGATCGCCTTTGGCCGTGATGGCCGCACTATCGCCGATTTCGAGCGTCTACCTGAGGCAACCAACAACGAGTATATCACCCATGCTTCATCTGACCTTAGCAGTGCCTGGTTCACTTCCCTTGTTTTACAGGGTAAAGCCGACGAACGCGGTGACAAGTATGCCGGTCTGATCCAATTTAGCAATACGCAAACAGTGTATCTGGCTACTATCACACCAGTACGCCAGGGTGAAGAGGTGGTTGGCGGGCTGATTGTAGCCAATCGGCTCGATAAACTGCTCAATGAGATGCTCAAACAGGCACGACTGGATGGGATTATCCTATACGATAAGGACGGCGCGACTATCGCCAGCACATTTAGTAGTCTTGTTCGGCCACCATCGTTGAGATCGGATGTGGTGACAAAACTGATAGAAAAGAATGCTGACCTATACGGACAATCACTCTTTACCGTTGAAACCATTGATGGTAAGGAATATCAATTGGCATACGTGCCGTTAACGATCCGTGGTAGTCGGGTTGGTATTCTGGCGACTGTTCGTGCTCGGGAAGAAGTACTGCTGTCGTGGAATAACATTAGTCCACTGTTGGCAGTCGTGACGCTTGGCCTGGGGTTGACGATCGCTGTCATTGGCTTGTGGGTCACTCAACGCATTACGCGACCGCTTGAGGAGTTGGCAGAAACTGCTCGTGCAATTGTGGACGGTGATCTTCAGCGGCGCGCACGAGTATCTTCTCAAAATGAGATCGGCGAGCTGGCGCGACATTTTAACCGCATGACCGATTCTCTGGTTGAGCTTATTGCTAAGGTGCGGGCTGAGGCGCGCCAACGGGCGGCAATTGTCGAGAGTATTACTGACGGTATTATTTTTACCGATGTTCAGGGTGAAATTCGTTCAATCAACCGCGCAACCCGTCGCTTGCTTGGCCTGGCAGAAGATGCTTCTTTTCCCAAACGCTTGAGTGACTTGCCACTTACGCCATTGACCGAAGGTGTACCTGGGTTTGGTGATCAACGGGCGCACGATCTGTATTCGCTTGGCAATTATATTATCCGACTTTCAGTGGCCGAAGTGCGTGAGGATAACGGCCACTTGTTGGGCTATGTCGCCATCCTGCAAGATCTCACCAAGGAGGTGATGGTTGATCGGGCAAAGACAAACTTTATCGGTACGATTTCGCATGAATTGCGTACACCGCTAACGGTGATTCGCGGAAATGCTGATCTCCTGGCGCGTGGTCTGGCCGGTCCGCTCGCTGATGAACAGAAATCTTTTGTGGAAGCCATTCGCTTGCAGGCAAATAATATGACGACGCTGATTAGCAATGCAATCACCATTGCTAATCTCGACTCCGGAACACTTAGGTCTGTTATCGAGCCTATCGATGTACAACCGCCGATTGAAGATGCAATTTGGCAGGTTCGTGGGCCGATTAAAGCGAAAGGATTACAGCTCGAAGTTGAGCTGCCGAAGAAGTTGCCAAAAGTGCTGGCCGACGCCGAGCATGTACGTACTATCACGCTTCAATTGCTCGATAATGCGCGGCGGTATACCGACACCGGAAGGATTACGGTTTGTGCCATTCCCCAACGCGATGCGCTACGCATTGAGGTAAGTGATACCGGTCGCGGGATACCGCATCATCTCCACGAGCAAATCTTTGAGCGCTTTTTCCGCGGTGAAGGGGTTAACGAAGGGATTAACTCGAGTGAACGCGGTATTGGGCTTGGTCTGGCGATTTGTAAGCAACTGATCGAGCGCTTGGGTGGCACGATTGGCGTCGAAAGCACACCAGGACAGGGCAGTACATTCTTCTTTACATTACGGTACGCCGATGATACCACCACTCCTGAAAAACCGGCAACCCGCATGGAATCGGCTGCTTAGGTATGATCGTTGGCAACAACCGTTACCCTGGCTGATTCTCGCTGCGCTCCTCCTCCTGTTGGGGTTGATTTCGTTGGTCATCAATCTGATGATCAATCAGGTCGCCCCACGTATGGAGTGGTTTAGTGGTGATTTCAATACTGGTCGGGTTGATTACAGTCCCTGGGGTGGTGGGCTGCAATTGCCACCGATTAATCCCAGTATCATTGTACCTGATGAGAGTCCAACTCCAGTACAGACCCCTGAACCTGATCAGATAGAGGACGTACCGGTTGTGGTTATCGAGGTGCCCACCGCAACACCTACGCCGACTGCCACACCGACTGCTACGGCGACCTCCACGCCAACAGCTACCCGTACCCCTACTCCGACTCCGACAAATACACCGACCGCATTGCCAACCGCGACCCCGACCCGGACGGCCACACCTACTCGCACAGTACCGCCTACGCGCACTCCATTGCCAACGTTGACCCCAACGCCGATTGTAACTTCTCCACCTCCGCCGCCACCACCGCCACCAACGTCACTACCATCACCCACGGCGACGCCAACCCGTACTGCTACGGCAACGCCAACAGTGACGCCAACTCGTGTCGTTACCGCGATACCGACAAGTACTGCCACGCCAACGCGGACAGCAACACCGGTACCAACCAGTACCCCGACCCCGCGCCCTGGCGAGTCAATCCTCTTTTTTGCTAATGAGAATATAAGCGTCAATGAAAATGCAGGTACCTTGACGGTAACGGTTCGCCTTGGCTCGCCTGCCGAGCAGACGGTGCGCGTGCGGTATGAAACGATTGCCGGTAGTGCATTGCCCGATGTCGATTATCTCCCTACCAATGGGGTGTTAGTTTTTGCAGTCGGTGAACAGCAAAAAACATTTACCGTTCGTATCATCGCCGATGACCTCTACGAACCTGCCGAGACATTCAGACTACGCTTACTCAATCCAGAAGGTGGTTTTATCGGTATTCCCGGTACTGCAACTGTTACGATTGTCGATACCAGTCCACCACCAGTAGTCCGTTTTGTCAGTGCTGCCGGTATCATAGATGAAGGTGATGGTCTGGCTGCCGTGACCATCCGCCTGGAGCCGGTCTCGGCGGTTGATGCCCAGGTGAGTTATACCGTCACCGGTACAGCCTCTCTAGACGATCACGGTCTCCGTGCGGGCACAATTGTGATACCGGCAGGAGCCAGTGCTGCCCGTTTACTGATCCCGATTATTGACGATCCTGAAGATGAAGCTGATGAGACGGTCATTGTTCGGCTTACATCGGCGGTTAATGCCACGATCGGTTCACCAGATACCCATGCGCTCACCATCCAGGATAACGATCAGGCCGGTATCGTTGTCCAACCGTCGGTTGTTGATGTAGCCGAAGGTGGCCCAGATGGTACCTATACCGTTAGATTGAACAGCCGTCCGACAGCACCGGTGACGATTACGCTTACCGGCGTTCAGGTAACGACAATACCCCCAACTCTCATCTTTACGCCGGATAATTGGGCCGCTCCGCAAACAGTGACTGTGCAGGCGATCGATGATCGGATTGCCGAGGCAACCCCTCATCCGGGATCGGTGAGTCATACGGCAACTAGTACCGATCCCTTCTATCAGGGCTTGAGTCTGCCTGTGCTGAGCGTGCGGATCGCCGACAACGATGTGGCGGCTATTGTCACCTTACCCTTCAGTTTGACAGTAGCCGAAGGTGGGCCAGCGGTAAGTTATACCGTGCGTCTGGCAACGCAGCCAACAGCAAATGTGGTCGTGACTATTACACCGTCAACACAGGTCTTACTTGATGGCCAGACCACACCGGCACCGATAACTCTGTTCTTTACTCCAACCAACTGGAATGTTTTTCAAACAGTGCGTGTAAAGGCTCTCGATGATGACATTGATGAAGGTATCAGCGAGGTTGTGCAGATTACGCATAGCGCAAGTAGTACCGATACCTTCTACAATGGCCTGACAGCGAATGTTGCAGTCACTGTCATTGATAACGATCTGGCCGGTATTGTGCTAACACCGGCGAATCTGACACTGAATGAAGGGGCAACTGCTTCGTATAGCGTTCGTCTCAATAGTCGTCCTGTTGCACCGGTTACAATCACTATTACACCCGAAATTGTTGTACCACCTTCGCCATTGATCGGAAGTAATGATCAGGTTCGTCTCAATGGCTCGGCAACCCTGACTCTGACGTTCACGCCAGATAATTGGAATACGCCACAGCTTGTTAATGTGCAAGTGATCGATGACCAGATCGATGAAGCGCTCGATCCGGCCACGACCTATCTTGTTCACCTACGTCATACTGCAACCAGCGCCGGTGATGCGATGTACAACGCGCTTCCACCATCGTTGTTGCCGGTGACGATCATCGAAAACGATAACGCTGCCCTTATCCTTAGCCAAACCAGCCTGACGGTAGCCGAGGGTGGGCCAGCGGCGAGCTATACGGTGCGTCTGGCAAGCCAACCTCTGGCGAATGTAACGGTCACCATTACGCCGGAGCTGGTAAGCGCGGCATCGCCGCTGGTGGGGAGCAGTGGTCAACTGCTGCTGAACGGTCAGCCGACGCTGACGTTGACCTTTACGCCGACGAACTGGAATACGGCGCAAACGGTCACGGTGCAGGCGATTGATGACAACGTGGTCGAGACGCTGACCACGACCTACGACCTCGATCTGCGGCACGAGGTGGCCAGTAGCAGTGACCCGGTGTACGATGCACTGGCCGACCGGCTAGTGCGGGTGGTGGTGCAGGAGAACGACAGCGCTGGCTTGCTCATCACGCCAACCAGCCTGACGGTGGCCGAGGGCGGTGCAGCGGCGAGCTATACGGTGCGTCTGGCAACCCGTCCGTTAGCCGCAGTAACGATCACTATTACGCCGGAGCTGGTAAGCGCGGCATCGCCGCTGGTGGGGAGCAGTGGTCAACTGCTGCTGAACGGTCAGCCGACGCTGACGTTGACCTTTACGCCGACGAACTGGAATACGGCGCAAACGGTCACGGTGCAGGCGATTGATGACAACGTGGTCGAGACGCTGACTACAACCTATGCGCTTGACTTGCGTCACGATGTGGCGAGTAGTAGCGACCCGGTATACGATGCACTGGCCGACCGGTTGGTG
>NZ_JPIM01000050.1 GCF_000735195.1 Chloroflexus sp. MS-G | reverse complement strand
TAAGACACTTTTGAGAAAAGGTCGCTACTCTGAGGGGCGTAGACGGCAATCAATGATGAGAGGAACGACTATGCTGAAACAATTCTTCCGACCGCGTAACGTATTCATTGGGCTAGTGACAATCTTCATCCTCATGCAACTGGTGCCGGTCTGGGCCTGGCAGACGAATCCACCAGTACTGAATGATGTTGCCTGGACGACACCGGAAGCGGCGAGTATTGCCCGGCGCGCCTGCTACGATTGTCACAGTAACGAAACGGTCTGGCCGTGGTACAGCAAGATTGCCCCTGCTTCTTGGCTGATTACCTACGATGTGATCAAAGGTCGAAACAAGTTGAACTTCTCGCTCCCGCTGCGCGAACCGACTGAATTGGCCGCAGAGATTGCCGAAGTGGTGCGAGAGGGCGAAATGCCGCCACGTCAGTATCTGGTCCTGCATCCTGAAGCTCGACTCTCGCCAGCCGAAATCCAGGCATTGATCGGAGGTACGCCTGGCGGTGCCGGTATGGGATCGGGTGAACGTGACGATGACTAGTTTGTTTTGTGAATGCTCTGCAATTTGAACAAATGTAGGGAGGTGTCATGATGAATCGCACAATGTTATTCATTGCAGCAACCCTGACGGCGTTTATGTTGGTCGTGATCGGTGGTGTAGTCAGTCGGATAAGTACAACATCAAGCCCTGAGCCGGTACCTACCGAGATTGTAGTTGAAATGACGCCGATCTCTGTTCCGGCCCTCGATCCGACGGCTGAAGCCCTTCTACGTGAGCGTGAAGCAGCGTATCAGGCTGCTCTGGCTGAGGCAAATCGGCGGTTGGCCGAAGCCAATCAACAGTTGAATACCGCACAACGTGAACTGAACGAAATGTCAGCGCAGGTATCTGTTCCGGCGCCAGCAGCGCCAGCGCCTGCTGCTCTGGCGCCAGCAGCGCCAGCGCCTGCTGCTCCGGCGCCAGCAGCGCCAGCCCCTGCGCCAGCAGCGCCAGCGCCTGCTGCTCCGCCAGCGCTTGTCTACGCCGTCTCACCTGAACAGGCTCAGGCTATCGCGCAAGCTAATGCTCAGGGCGCTACCTTGATACGTGCTCCAGAGCTGGTTAGTCTACAGGGTGTGCCTGCCTACGAAGTGGTATTTGATCGCGGTGCAATATACGTCGATGCCCAGACTGGCGCGATTCTGGCAAACACGATCAGTACAGGTACTCAGGTGGCCAATGCGATTAACGAAGATCAGGCAATCGCAGCCGCTGTTGCTTACATGGGCGGTGGCACGGTTGCGAAGGTGAAGCGTGAATACGAGCACGGTGTGGATGTTTATGAAGTCAAGTTTGCTGATGGCAGTGAGGTGTATGTTGATGCGTATAGCGGCCAGGTTGTGTACGCTAAGGTGAAAAATACCGTCAATGAGAATGATGATGGCAAGAAAGATGACGATCACGACAAGGACAAGAAAGATGACGATCACGACAAGGATAAGAAAGATGATTAGAACGAGGTAGTAATTGCTTGCCGAAGGAGCACTACGATGAATCAGACCCGAAAACCCATGCGTGCCGATGTCTCAGGATTAAAATGGGCGATCAGCACCGCAGCCCTCGCAGCGACGATTGGTGGTTGGGGATGGCTCACAGCACAGAATCCACCGGAAGTCGCTATCGCCGCGCCACAAATCGCTGTCCAGCCACCGGCGGTTGAGCGACAACCGTTGCCAGCATGGTTAACTGACGATCCAATGCTGCCGGTGCTACCAACTGTTGTGCCGCTAAACATTCCGGCCCGCGATCAGGTAGCGGCGCCACCACCCGCGCCAGCGGCGCCACCACCCGCGCCAGCGGCGCCAGCACCCGCGTCAGCGGCGCCACCGCCCGCGCCAGCGGCACCACCACCCGCGCTAGCGGCGCCAGCATTGCGCGAAGTTACCATTCCGGCGCCGGCTCCGGCGCCAGCTCCGGCTGCTCGGACCCGATCATCACGTTGAGGAGACACCGGCGATGCAACAGCGCAGCTTTTGGGCGATGGGTTCAACAATAACGATTGTGATCGATAGCGATGAAGCGAACGCTCGGAGTGCATTTGCTGGCGCCTACCAGACGTTTCGTGCCTACGAGCGCATATTAAGCCGCTTCCAGCCGCACAGTGACCTGAATGCGCTCAATCGTTGCGCTGGACGTGGGCCACAGCGGGTTGGACAGACACTCTGGCGAGCGTTGCAACACGCGCTGTGGATGGCATACCGTAGTGATGGTCTGGTGACGCCGGCTGTGGGTGAGGCGCTGCATACTGCCGGTTATGATCGCGATTTTCGTCAGATCACCAGTGCGTCGGCAGCCAACCCGAAAGTGCCGGCACCGGTGCCTGATTGGCATCTGATACAGTGCGATCCACGTCGCCGTACTGTCGCCATTCCTGCCGGTATGCGCCTTGACCTGGGGGGCAGTGCAAAAGGTTGGACAGCGACACTGATTGCACGTCGCCTGGGACGTCGCTATCCGACATTGGTGGATGCTGGTGGCGATATTGCCCTTAGTGGCCCACGTCGTGATGGTTCTCCCTGGCCGATTGAAGTGGCCGATCCGTTTCATCCTGATCGGGGTCTCGCATTGCTCATGCTGAGACGAGGTGGGGTGGCTACGTCGGGGGTCGATTACCGACGCTGGCTTCACCGTGGGAAGTGGCAGCACCATCTCATCGATCCGCGCACCGGTGATCCGGTGCGCACCGATCTCCTCACCGCGACAGTGATTGCACCGACCCTGTCGCTGGCAGAAATGGCCGCCAAGGTGATATTGATCCTCGGCGCCGAGTCAGGCTGGCATTGGTTAGCCGATCAACCCAATATGGCCGGATTACTGGTACATCGCGATGGTCAGATCATCCGCACCCCAAATGTTGATCGTTACTGTTGGCAATCATCAATGTCAGCGAATCGGTAATCGCTCTAACATCAATTCAATGGAGGACCAAGCGTATGAGTGTGCATCCAGCAACAAATGATCAGCCGCTACAGAGCGGACAGGATAGTCAAATCAAAACACCACCACGGCCAGCCCGCCCGCAACGCACGATGACGGCCAATCCAGAACTGGTCGAGCTGCCACCGGCGATGTCACTTTCCACCCTCTTCATTCTGCTGGTCGGGACGGTACTAGGTGCATTCGCTGCTGTCATGGTCTTACCTACGTGGGCGCCCGCTCTCAGCACCTCCCTCTTGGGCGATGAACCAAAAGCATACTGGTATCTCTCACGCAGTAGTGCGGTTGCCGCTTACGGATTACTCTGGTTGTCGATGGTGTTTGGTCTCTTAATGACGAACCGGATGGCAAAGTTGTGGCCAGGTGGGCCGGGAGCGTTCGATCTGCACCAGCACACCAGTTTGTTGGGGTTGGCCTTTGCTATCTTCCACGCCTTGATCTTGCTCGGCGATCGTTACATTGGCGCAACTCTCGAGCAGGTGCTCACCCCATTTGGATACAGCGGCTACGAACCGTTCTGGGTGGGGCTGGGGCAATTGGCCCTCTACGGCATGGCAATCATCAGCTTCAGTTTCTACGTCAAGCAATGGATTGGTCGGACCCTCTGGCGGCTTATCCACTTCCTCAGCTTTGTGATCTGGCTGCTGAGCCTGTTACACGCCTTATTCAGCGGCAGTGACAGTGAACTTCTTGCCGGATGGTACTGGTTTAGCGGTGGAAGTGTTCTGTTCCTGACCATCTATCGAGTGTTGGTATCGTTCCAGCCCGCAAAACCACGGCCATCGCGCAGCGAAGGATGAAGCGTTTCGAGAAGAGAGATCACAACTCAGGTCACCTAACTTACACTTGTTACAGCGGATTGCGTTCGCTACACTGACAACATGGTTGCGCAAGGAAGCCCAATCGCCACAAAGGAGTGCGCAATGACGACACTCAATCAACCTCATACAGAAGTTGGTACACTGTCTCCGGCAGAGTTGTATGCCGAATTGTCAAGCGAACAACCGCTGTTCATCCTCGATGTACGCAATGAACAGGAATTTGCCCGCAATCGGGTACGTGGACGGCACCCCATTCCAACGATCAATATTCCTTACTTCGAGTTTATTGAAGACGAGGCAGCGGCGATTGCCCGAGTACCGACAGATCTGCCGCTGACCGTCATTTGCGCCAAAGAGGGTTCATCGCAGTATGTGGCTGAGTTGTGCGCTGCTCGCGGACTAAACACCCGTTACTTGCTCGGTGGATTCGATGCCTGGCGCGATTTTTATGCCGTACACGAGGTCGTTCGTGCCAGTTGGGGACGGATCATTCAGCTTGTCCGACCGGCTCGTGGTGATCTCAGTTATGTGATCATCAGTGCCGGTGAGGCGGCGGTCATCGATCCAGGTCAGCACATTCATCTGTATCAAGAGATTATCGCTGATGCGCAAGCAGACCTTACGCGGGTCTTGTTAACCCATCTTGCTGCCGGACGGGTCTCAGGTGGGGTTGGTTTGGCCAATACTCGTCATACGCTGCTCTACATGCATCCTTACGATGCCATTCACCCACGGACATTACTGCCAGCTCAGTTTCGGTATCAGCCACTGCTCGGTGGTGAACGACTGCCACTCGGTCAGGTGCTCATTGAAGCGCATTGGTTCCCCGGTCATACGCCTGGACATCTGATGTATCGTATTATTTCGCCGCTTGGTGAACGTTTCCTGTTAACTGGTGATGCACTCTTGATCGGGGGATGTGGTCGTACCGATCTGGCCGGTCATGCTCTGGAGTGGACTGAGCTGCTCTACCATAGTTTGCAAACAGTTCTGCCCGTACTGGTGGACGATCAAACGCTTATCTTGCCATCGTCTACGATTGGGCTAACCGAGGCGCGGACCGATGGTGTGATAGCCGCTCATTTTGCCTATCTCCGTTCAATGCACCCGGCATTGCAAGTTGACAGTTCGGCGGCGCTTCTGCCGATTGTGACGGCAACTGCATCGGAGATACCGGCTACCATTGATACGTTCTGGCGCGTGAATTTGGGCTTACAGGAACTTTCGCTTGATGACGCGAATGAGCTGGAGACAGAACCGTCGTCGTGTGTGTTTCTTCATCCCTTGACCGGAAGTTGTTGAACAACGACCGTTTTCGGTCGTTGCCAGTGGCATCTCTTGGGATGGTGAACTGTTAACAGTGGGTTCAAGGGCGAACAGCAACTCTTGCAGCAGCGACACCTCACGGGGGTGGGTTCTCAGCCTGCCCCTACTTCTTGATTCTCCATCACCACTGCCAGGTAAAGAACAATCAGACGCACGTTGGATGGCATATCGCTCAAGTTGTGGTATCCTAAGCTCTCGGAACATTTGCCATGTCAACATGGAGCATGTATGACGTCCATCACCGCCAACTTGCGCCTATCTCTGGCCCAAATCCCGTTTGCAGTGTGGCGCATTCTGGCACACAGTTTTCTGTTCGGCTTTGCCTTGAGTATTGCCGACATCCTGTTTAATTTTTATCTCATCAGCCAGGGCTATACCGTCAATGATGTCGGATTGTTATCAATGGTGGGTCGGGCAGCCGGTATGGTGATGGGACTGCCCATGGGATGGCTGATTGACCGTTTAGGGCCGCAACGGGCAATGATTGTTGGTGTTGTGGTATATGCCGTGGGATGGATCGGCTTACTCCAGGCGCCCGCGCTTCTCTGGTTGATAACGGCACAGTTTGTCGTCGGCGCAAGTTATTTACTGTCCGCGACTGCCGTCACACCCTTGCTGGCGCTGGTAACCCGTGAGGATCAGCGGCCATTGGTCTTTGGGATGAATGCTTCGGCAACACTGATCGTTGGTCTGATTGGGAGTGCGGTTGGTGGTATGTTGCCACTGCTCGCCGCCGGGATAATCGCCGTTGATCCGCGATCAACCCCAGCGTACCGCCTGGCTCTGACCTCGGTGATCGTGCTGAGTATTGTGGCGTTGCTGCCGGTTCTCGCCCGTCTCCCGGCAGTGGTTGAACAAACCGCCGACATTACCTCAGCAGAGGTGAGTACGGCTCGACGTTCATGGCTTACCTTGCTCTGGTTTGCCTTCCCCTCGTTTCTGCTCGGTGTTGGTGGCGGGGCAATTTTGCCGTTCCAAAACCTGTTTTTTCGTGATCAGTTCGGTCTTGATGATGCCAGTGTTGGTTTAGCCCTGGCAGTAGCTTCATTAGGTGCTGGAATCGGTGCACTGTTTGGGGCGCCGGTGGTACGACGGATCGGCTTGCAGCATGGCGCAGCGTTGCTTCGCCTGGGTGCTGCGCCGGCTATGCTCTTAATGTTGACACCCTGGTTGCCACTGGCAATTATCGGTTTCTTCGCCCGTGGCTTCTTCATCGCAGCCAGCTATCCAATGAACGATGCTTTGGTAATGGGAGCAACACCAAAAGTACAGCGAGGACTGGCGATGAGTCTGATGAGCCTGCTCTGGGCAGGAGGGTGGGCCGTTTCAGCGGTTATCTGGGGTTGGGTGGTACCAATCTTTGGCTACGGACCGCAGATCGTTGCGGCTGCGGTTGCGTATGCACTGTCGGCGTTTGTGATCTGGAGCTTGCGTCTGCAACGAACAGCAGCGCAGCCCACTGCATAGGAGCAGCATTATCTATGGTCTGGGATTCAA
The DNA here is from genome assembly GCF_000735195.1 of Chloroflexus sp. MS-G. GTDB lineage: Bacteria > Chloroflexota > Chloroflexia > Chloroflexales > Chloroflexaceae > Chloroflexus. The sequence continues at coordinate 26,274 of NZ_JPIM01000050.1, read as the reverse complement.
ACTGGCTAGAGCGACCGGTCGCTTTGGTAGGACTCAGCGGGTGCGGTAAATCGACGCTGGCCCGTTTGCTGGCGCGTGCGCTGAGTTGTCCCTGGTACGACACTGATGCCGCTATCGCTGCGGCTGCCGGTATGAGTGTCGCCGATCTGTTTCAAACCTACGGTGAAGCAGAATTTCGCCTCCGCGAAACGGCTGCGCTGACCGAAGCATTACGGGAAACACAGGTAATTGCAACCGGTGGCGGTATTGTTCTACAGCCTGAAAACCGCCGGATGTTACGTGAACAGGCAACGGTAATTTGGCTCGACGCGAGCGATGAAACGATTTTACAGCGGCTTGCCGCCGATGCTGAACAGCGTCCGTTGTTGTTCGGTGATGCCGCAGCACGCCTGGCCGAGCTGCGTGTGCGGCGGATGCCTTTGTATGCAGAGGTAGCTGATATGACGATCGCTACCGACGGCAAAACACCCTTAGAGGTCGTTCAGCAGATGATTCTGGCACTTCGTCAGGGGCGACTGTAGAGCTTTTCAACCTGCCCCGCAGCAGTGAAGAGGCAGTGGGCCAGAACACAAAGAGAGGCGAAACGTTATGTTCGCCTCTCTTTGCCGTATGCGGTCGGGTTATTAACCGCGGCGGAACACGAAGTTGTTGCCTTCGACATCGACCACAATCGTGCTTCCTTCGGGGAAGGCCCCCTGGAGTAGTTGCAGCGCCAGTGGGTTCTGGATGCGCTGTTGAATGACCCGCTTGAGTGGTCGTGCACCGTACACCGGGTCGTACCCCTCGGCAGCCAACTGCGCTCGTGCCTCATCGGTCAGCGTCAGATTGAGCTTGCGGTCGGCAAGCAGTTTGCGCAGTCGGTTGATCTGAATCTCGACGATCTGGTCGATATGCTCGCGGCTGAGCGGCGAGAAGACGATCACTTCATCGATCCGGTTCAAGAACTCCGGTCGGAGCACGCTGCGCAACTCTTCCATCACTGCCGCCCGGATTTCGCTCTGCCCAGCACCCGCACGGGTCAGCTCCTGGATCGTTGCGCTGGCAATGTTGCTGGTCATAATGATGACCGTGTTCTTGAAGTTTACCACTCGCCCTTGCCCATCGGTTAACCGACCATCGTCAAGCACCTGGAGCAAGACGTTGAAGACATCGGGGTGCGCCTTTTCAATCTCATCGAACAGCACAACACTGTACGGTTTGCGGCGCACGGCTTCGGTCAACTGTCCACCCTCATCATAGCCGACGTAGCCAGGTGGCGCACCGATCAGACGGGCAACGGAGTGCTTTTCCATGTACTCCGACATATCGATGCGGATCATCGCCTGTTCGTCGTCGAAGAGGAATTCAGCCAAAGCACGGGCCAGCTCGGTCTTACCAACTCCGGTTGGGCCGAGGAAGAGGAAGCTCCCCAACGGACGGTTCGGGTCCTGAAGGCCGGCACGAGCGCGTCGGATGGCATTCGATACGGCAGTGACTGCCTCATCTTGCCCAACAACGCGCTGGTGGAGACGCTCTTCCATGTGCACCAGCTTCTCCAGTTCGCCTTCGAGCAGTTTGGTAACTGGGATGCCGGTCCACTTCGAGACAATCTCGGCGATGTCGGTTTCGGTGACCTCCTGACGCAACAATCGATTCTGGGTACCCAGTTGCGCTTCGGCAGCCTGCAATTCACGTTCAAGACCAACCAGCGTACCGTATTGTAATTCAGCCGCTTTGTTGTAATCGTATTGGCGTTGGGCCTGCTCGATAGCAGCACGGGTTTGTTCAATCTTCTCCTTAATTTGCTGGATACGCTCTAGTTCTTGCCGTTCACGTTGAATCTGGGCTTCAAGCGCAGAACGCTGCTCACGCAAATTAGCCAGTTCCTGTTCGAGCTTCTCAAGTCGCTCTTTACTGGCCTGATCTTTCTCTTTACGTAGCGCCTCACGCTCGATCTCCAGTTGCATGATCCGCCGCTTGAGATCGTCGAGTTCTTGCGGATCAGAAGTAATCTCCATGCGGAGACGGGCCGCCGCTTCGTCGATCAGGTCAATCGCCTTATCCGGTAAGAAGCGGTCGGAAATATATCGATCCGAGAGCATTGCCGCTGCGATGAGTGCCCCGTCGGTAATCCGCACACCGTGATGGGTTTCGTAGCGCTCTTTGAGACCACGCAAAATCGATATGGTATCTTCGACCGACGGAGGATCAACCATGACCGGCTGGAAGCGCCGTTCGAGCGCCGCATCCTTCTCGATATGTTTGCGATACTCATCGAGCGTGGTTGCACCGACCATGTGCAGTTCGCCGCGGGCCAACATAGGTTTCAGCATATTGCCAGCGTCCATTGCCCCCTCAGCGGCGCCGGCGCCAACCACCGTATGCAGCTCATCGACGAACAGAATAATGTCGTCGCGCTCCTGAATCTCTTTCAAGACGGCTTTCAACCGCTCTTCAAACTCGCCACGATATTTCGCACCGGCAATCAGGGCGCCCAGATCGAGGGCGATCACCCGTTTGTTCTTCAACGCCTCCGGCACATCACCACGCACGATCCGTTGCGCTAGCCCTTCGACAATCGCCGTCTTCCCAACGCCCGGTTCGCCGATCAGCACCGGATTGTTTTTGGTGCGGCGCGACAGAATCTGGATCACGCGCCGAATCTCTTCATCGCGCCCGATAACCGGATCGAGTTTGTTACGGGCAGCCAGTTCGGTTAGATCACGACCGTACTGTTCGAGTGCGGCATAGGTGCTTTCGGGGTTAGGACTGGTTACCCGTTGAGCGCCACGTACTTCACGCAGTGCCATCAGTAACTTGTCACGGGTTAAACCGGCTTGTTTCAGCACTCGTTCGGCGCCGCCACCGGCATGATCGAGAATTGCCAGCAACAAGTGTTCGGTACTGACATATTCATCACCGAACTGCGCCAGTTCATCGTGCGCTTTCACCAGAACTGTCCGCAATCGCGAACCGAGTTGTACCTGCACACCACCACCGCTGATGCGGGGGAAGCGGCTGATTTCGTTGTTTACCTGTTGTTTGAGGGCGCCAACCGGTATATTCAGCTTGCTCAACACCTGTGGCACCACACCGTCACTCTGGTCGAGTAAGGCGTAGAGCAGATGTTCCGGTTGTACCTCCGAATTACCGAGACGTTCAGCCGCTGCCTGAGCGGCGGCAATCGCTTCGTATGATTTTTGCGTAAATCGATTTGTGTTGAAGGACATACGTCCACCTCCTGAATTTGTGCTGATGATACTGTAGCACGTCGGTATCTGTAGCGTGATAGTGCAGTATTAACGTTCTATTGGAAATTGGCGTTACTTTTGCGTGGTCTCTGCGGTTTCTTATATGACGGATCTTGATGCACGATGGAGGTCGCAGCGATGGAAGGTGACACTTACGTTGACATGCGTGATTCCTGCTTACCGTGGTATCGGCAGCCAAGACGGTTACTGGCGCTTATTTGTGCCATAGTCGGCGGTTTCTTGATCGCGTTTGGGCCAGAACTTCGGGCCGTTGTTTCATCGCCAGAAGCGCCACTGCTCGAAGAGAGTACCCTGAGTCTCCCAACTCCAACGGTCGCGCTCACGGTTGTTTACGTATCGGGGGCAGTTGCGGCTCCAGATGTTTACCGCTTGCCGTTCAATGCGCGCGTGATCGATGCGCTGCAAGCCGCAGGTGGCCTGATTGCAGAGGCCGACATCAGTGGCCTCAATCTGGCGGCGCCGGTGCGCGATGGTGATCACATTCGTGTTCCATTTGTGGGTGAAACGGTCTTGTCTCTGCCAGCCAATGATCAATCTGGCGCTGGCTTACTCAATCTGAATCAGGCAAGCGCAGCCGATTTGGAAGAATTGCCCGGTATTGGTGCGGCATTGGCGGCACGAATCATCGAGCGGCGCAACACCAAAGGGCCATATCAGAGTATTGATGAGCTACGAGAGGTAAGGGGGATCGGCGAGAAGCTGTTTGCTCAGATTGCGCCGCTTGTGACGGTTGGGCCATAAGCAACTGTTGCGTTGACAACCTTGCACAAATCGGCAGACTGGCATATACTCGCAGTGATACACAAGTGATGGGCGGCTGCCCGTCAGGTGGTGTTTCTCGTCAATGATGACCGCTAGCGAAACAGTGGGTGCAGGTTGCAGCCGATGAGGCAGGGCAGCATTCTCACTCTCTCACCTTGCATCCCACTTCCCCAATGAGGTGAGGAATCAGCGTGATGGCACACGAGCTGTCAGTCGCACAGATCGGTCTCATTGACTCAGCGCAATGCTGGCAGGGCAGCGATAGTGAAACGTGGAGTATATGCGTCGCACGAAAATTGTTGCTACTCTGGGTCCGGCGACCAGCACCCCTGAGCGGATCGCCGGCTTGATTCGAGCCGGTATGAATGTTGCACGTCTCAACTTTTCGCACGGAACGCATGCCGAACACGCGGCACGGATTGCGATGGTACGTCGGGCCGCAGCAGAGGCCGGCCGGCACGTGGCAATTTTGCAAGATTTACAAGGGCCGAAAATTCGTACCGGCCCGCTTGAAAACGGACAACCGGTTGAACTGGTGGCCGGACAGCGCTTTGTCATTACAACCGAGCCAATCGTCGGGAACGCCAACCGAGTCAGCACGACGTATCGTGCGCTACCGCTCGATGTGCGGCCACGTGATCGGATTCTACTCTCTGACGGTCTCATTGAGTTAGTCGTTATCGGTCATACCGACACCGAGGTTGAAACGGAAGTTGTTCACGGTGGCCGTTTGCGCGAACATCAGGGGATCAATCTGCCAGGCGTGCGGGTGAGTGCGCCGGCCGCAACCGAGAAAGATTTCGTCGATCTCGCCTTTGGTCTCGAACAGGGTGTTGACTATGTTGCACTCTCGTTTGTCAGGCGGGCCAGCGATGTTCGGGAAGTGAAGGAATTTATTCGGCGGGCAGGCAAGCAAACACCCGTGATCGCCAAGATCGAGCGTCCTGAAGCACTCGATGTGCTACCAGAGATTCTGGCTGAGGCTGACGGTATTATGGTGGCGCGCGGTGATCTGGGTGTTGAGATGCCACCAGAGCGCGTGCCCATTGTGCAAAAGCAGATTATTGCGGCTGCCAATCGGGCTATGTTGCCGGTCATTACGGCTACCCAGATGCTCGAGTCGATGATTCACAACCCACGTCCGACGCGGGCAGAGGCCAGTGATGTTGCCAATGCTATCCTCGATGGCACCGATGCAGTCATGTTGAGTGGCGAGACGGCTGCTGGCGCCTATCCGATTGAAGCAGTGCAAATGATGGCACTGATTGCCGATGCCGTCGAGGATTCATTGATCGGTAGTCCGCATTCAACATCGCCACGCTGGGAGATTACCACTGCCCAATCAACCCCACGGGCAATCGCTGCGGCTGCCTGCACCATTGCCAATGCGTTACCGGTGCGTTTTATTGTCGTTCTTACCCAGAGCGGAGCCAGTGCGAGATTAGTATCTCACTATCGCCCGCAGGTACCGATCCTTGCCTTCTGCCCTTCTGAAGAGACGGCACGCCGCACCAGTCTTTATTGGGGTGTGACTCCTATTGTGATTGAAGCCCGTGATCGGCTTGATGAACTTGAGCAGCAGATTGTTCGCCACATGCGCGATATGGGGATTGTCCAGCGTGGCGATCTGATTGTGTTGAGCGGTGGTCATCCGGTGTATCGCTACGGGCCAACCAATTTCTTGAAGGTCATTACTGTCGAGTAGCGAGAGGCGGCTAAGAGCGTGATCGATGAATTAGCGCCCCCTCATCATCTCCCCAGCCCCTTCCGCTCCCACACGGGGCGAGGAGGGGAGATGGTTGGTGCTCTCACCTTCCCTCCAGCCTCCCCTTCCTTTCCCAAGCGGGGCGAGGAAGGGAGGGGACGGAGCGTAGTTGGCGGCATGTTGGCAATACCTCACGCAATGGTTGCGCGGGTACGGTACGTTCCCAATGAGAAATCTGGGTTTTTGTTCAGGCTCTTACAGTGATCTGCTGCCGGGTTCCGCATTGATACGCGACCATACCCGTCAGCGCACGCCAGGGACACCCCTCCTGCCGACGTCGAAAGCGGGCAATGCCTTCCCATCACCTATCACCCAACGCGGGCATCCAACCCGCGCATCGCGGTGATTGCAGGAGTGGAGAGGAAGCGACGGCAGATGTGTGCGATTCGTTGGTTCTGCCCTACGATGGCATTGTCCGGTCATTAACGGTGACCCGAAGCTGAGAACGTCAATGCTATTTGCTCTCTTGCTTCCTTGACAGCGACATTTTCGGGTGCTACCCTGTAGCAAGAGATATTCCCATAGCGAGCGAAACACTATGCGAATCGCCTCATTACTTCCAGGAACAACTGAAATCGTTTGTGCGTTAGGCCTCGGCGAACATCTGGTTGCCGTGACCCACGAATGTGATTACCCGCCGGAAGTTCGCACATTGCCCGTTGTAACCCGTAGCTTGCTCGATCTGCCAGAAACAGCCTCTTCATCTGACATTGATACAGCCATTCGCGAGCGGACGCGGAGCGATTTGTCAATTTACCAGCTCGATATGGAGTTGTTATCAGCATTGCAGCCCGACATTATTCTGACCCAGGCCCTCTGTGATGTTTGTGCAGTACCGTTGCGCCAGGTGGAAGCTGCTGTGGCCGATGCAGCGACACAGGTTCTATCTTTTGAGCCAACCGATCTGGCCGGTATCTTTGGCGCCATTAAAGCCATTGGTCGGGCTTTGGGCGTGAGTGAACGGGCAGCCCAATTGGTCAATGATCTAACGCTGCGGGTAGAACGAGTGCGGACGACAGCCGCTCAGGCCAGCCATCGGCCACGGGTATTAGGGATCGAGTGGCTCGATCCGGTATTCAGCGCCGGACATTGGGTGCCGGAGCTAATCGCCATTGCCGGTGGGCAATCGGTGCTGGCAGCGGCCGGTGAACGTTCACGACGGCTATCGTGGCCGGACGTAATCGCCGCTGCACCTGAAGTCATCATCTTGATGCCCTGCGGTTTTACCCTCGAACGAACTCTTGCAGAAGCAACTGCTCTACTACCCCAGCGCGCTGGCTGGTCTGCGCTTCCCGCAGTACGGACAGGGAACGTCTTTGCCGTAGATGCCAATGCCTATTTCAGCCGCCCTGGCCCACGGATTGTTGATAGCCTCGAGTTACTGGCAACGCTTATCCATCCCGAATTATTTGCCAGCTGGGGTCCATCAGGGGCCAGTGCCCCGCTTGTGTTACAATGAGCATTGGTAGCGCTATCCACAAGATCGTCTCCCAACCTGTTGCGTGGAAAGGATAAAAATCACTATGAGCGAAAAAGAAATCACCATTGCCAAAGCATTGACAATATTAGCTGCCGAGATTACACAACCGGTAAGTTTATCGCAACTTCGTGATCTCATTAATAAGCGATGGGCGACTAATTACGCAGAAAATTCACTCCGTAATCATCTAAGATTGCATGCCTCACAAGTGAGTTGGGTACGTATCCATCGAAACCAATACCTGTCTTTGCCGGTAGCTTTGGACGGTGTGCGTTTTCGATGCTGGCCACAACCGGCAGAGATCACTTCTGGTTTGTTATCGGTAAAGCATCTGGTACCGTTTTTTCACCCAGATCACCAACCGTTCATTTACGATGAACAGGGTGAAATGATCCAGATTGGCAGGAATTTTCAGCTATTTCCCTGGACTGCATCCTTACATTTGCAACTTCAGCAGTGGTTTAAACGCCATCGTTTTGGTGAAGGTGATAGTATTTTGGTTGAAATTCGCTATCGCCGGTCTCACAACGAGATTGAGCAGCATTTATACCTCTCGTATGAACCGGCTGCCGCATTCCAGGCCCAGGCTGTTGCCGGGCAAGATCAGGCATTTCTGCAAGCCATCGTTGAGCAGTTCGACAGTCTTGGCGGAACAGGTGTTTGGGCTGCGGCTGTCGTGTTGCCGGTGATTGCTCGCGCCCCATGGCGAACTTCTTACCCCGGCCGTCCATGGCAACATCTGTTAGAAGAACATGACCGGTTGTTCCTTGATGAAACCGGCACCATCATCAACGACAGAAAGGTATTGCAGTTGTTGACGACAGACAGAAATATATCCCGTCCTACTGCTCGGGTAACCGCCTCTTCTGCTGTGTCGAAACCACAAGATGCTGCACTTTTGCAGGACATAGCTGAATTGAAACAGGAGATTCAACGTTCGCGCGAGCAAGACAGACAGGCCGGCGTTTGGGACGGTACGTTGAGCCGGATTTCATCCATGTCAGACGAAGATGACGAACTGATGATCGAAGAGCTGAAGCTGAACGATCTCTTTGCTCATATCAGTGCACGTCTGCGCGAAGTCTTGCCTCCCGATGTGCAACAGCGTCTGAGCAATGCTTCGCCGGCAGAAGCTGAGACGATCTTGAGTTCGCAACTTAATTATCTTCTGGTAAAGGCACCTGATCTGTTCCCGAAACTTGATCTGACATCGTATCCGTCTTCGATTGATGTTTCGATGCGCAACAATAGCGATGCTGCATTCGATCTGGCTCTTGATGCAGATGATGATGACGACTGGGATGACGACGATGACGATTGGGATGACGACGATGACGACGATTGGGAAGAGGAGATGCAGGATGCCGAACGAGAATTTGCCCTCCAGGTGCAGGCGTTAAACCGCAGCCACGAGCTGATGAATCTCTACTTGAGTTATCTCCAGGAAACGGGAAGAAAACGCAGCACAGCTCTTTCGTATGCCCGTTCTCTTCAGCCGTATGCGAATTTTCTCGCCACGTTCTACCATCGCGCCCTCGATGCCGGTGATTACGCCACGCTTGATGAGTTTCTGTTCTACTATTACCCCTACCACAACAGTCACGTTTCCAAAGAGTGGGTGCGTGCGATGTGTCATTCGCTAAAGAACTTTTACGCTTTTCTGAAACTTCGTGGTCTGATTGAAGATGATCAATTTGCCCAGGCAATCTGGCAGCGACGGTTTCAGGCTGAACGATTGATGGGGTATCGGAAAACAATCCGTAGCAAGTTTGCCGATCAGTTGTATCTGCTGAAGGAGCTGTTTGCCCCGTATCTGTCGTAGGGTGTTTGTACCCTGCACCTGCTGCCAGCGCTTTGTTGTTGTTGCTGAGGGGCAAAGGCGTGCCACAAGGGGCAACGGGCAGAGCGTATGGCAGAGCAGTTGCTGCCGCACTACACCCTGGATGGCGCCCATTGTTGGGTTAGCGTGAACCATGGTTTGCTGAAGGCGGGGTTTCAGCAGGTTATGCTACGCATTGAAAACGTTGATACCCACTATCTCTCCCCTTCCGTAACCCTCTGTTTTATCCAGCGTTGCACTAGCTCAACTCGGAAGCGGTAGCCGTTGGCAGTTTTGGTGAGAATATCGCGCCGCACTAACCGCTGCAGGGCAACGTTCACCGCCTCTGGATCACCAACCCATTTCACATCCCGTCCCAGTGCAATCGCACGCATCACGGCCCGTTGTGCGTCGTTGGTGTCGGGTCCGTGCCATAGTTCAGTGAAGTGCCCGCCAGCGGAGGTTAGGACACTTGCGAAGGCTCGTTCGACATCGGCGAGTGTGGCATGGGTACGGTTCTGCTCGTTGAGCATATGCACCAGATCGCGGCAGGTAACCTGGACGAAATAGGGATGGCAATCGGTCACCTTGATAATATGTGCGACAGCATCATCATCATAGGTGAGGGGGAAGTCTTCTATCGGATGAACGATCAGTTCACGGGCCTCGTCTTCTTTCAGGTGACCGATTTTGAGCGTGCGCACGTTGATGAAGTAGTCGCTCCACATCGGTGGTAAATCGGTCAGCGTATGCGAACCGCTCAGCAGGATGGTTATCTGCGGGTGATGCTGAATGATATGGCGTAAGTAGCCGAAGATACGTCGGTCAATGCGGCCGTCATCTAGCATCTCTTGTAACCGCTCATATTCGTCCAGGCAGAGCAAGATCCAGCGTTCACCCAGCGCAGCCTCAACCTGCGACAGCCACTCGCCGAATATCGGGTATGGATCAACTGCTAATGCATCACGGGTCAATTCTGGCAGTTTGAGGCGCCGGTGGGTCAAGGCGTTCTCCCTGATCTGCTTCGCCAGGTTAAACAGCAATCCGCTTGCGCCTTCGGCATTGACCGCATCATGCATATCAACCTCTACCGGAATGAGGCGCGGTCCGAGACGAACCGGCAGTTGCTTTATCGTCGACGTCTTGCCGCAGCGTCTCCCGCCAACGAGCAGCAGGGCGGGCCGTTGTTCGGCTGCGGTTGCCAGTTCGCGTTCGAGCGCCAAGAAGAGATCATGCCGACCCTTGAATACCTTGCTATTGGTCGCAAGTGGATTTCCTACCACATACACATTCGGGATGCTCTCACGATCTTTCAACTCAACCAGTTGCTGAAACAGGATCGCTTCCCAGCGTTCCAGGATGCGCCCGAACTGCACTGCGATGCGCCGATCCTTATGCAGCGCCAGTCCGGCACGCACGCGCTGCGTTCGCTCGTAGGCGTCACGCATCTGTTGCTGTTTGTTGTAGAGGGTGTCGCTCTCCAGGGCAGCCTGCACATATTGGGCAATTTCCCGGATAGGTGGTAGCACCGTTTCCAGTTCCGCCGGTATATCGAGTGGCAGCCAGGTCAGTTGTTCGGCAACGCTGGCAATGGTCTGTACATCCGCTACTCGCTCAAGATCGTAGATCGTCAGTTCGATCAGCGCATTGCGCGCTGCCCAACCCTGGCGAAACGATTGTGCAACCTCGGCGATCAGGGTTCGGGCAAGGCGACGGTCTTTCTTGCCGATTTCAACCAGGGTGTGATCCAGCCCCCACAGCGGCAACCAGATGACTTCATCCCAGTAAAGTGGTATCAGACGAAAGCGACGGGTGGCTTCTTCCGGCGGAGCGGATTCGGCCCACCGTCCGACGATCAGGTTCCAGGGCAGTTCAATGAGATAGAAGGGCAGGCGAAAGTAAAACAAGAGAAAAGCGATTGTCCACGCCACGCCGCCCGCCACGCCGCCCGCCACGCCGAACGCCACGCCGAACGCCACGCCGCCCGCCACGCCGAACGCCACGCCGAACGCCACGCCGCCCGCCACGCCGAACGCCACGCCGAACGCCACGCCGAACGCCACGCCGCCCGCCACGCCGAACGCCACGCCGCCCGCCACGCCGCCCGCCACGCCGAACGCCAGAATAAAAAAGATGCCGTAAATATCTGGGGAAACGAGTGAGATAAGCAAGTACAAGTACATATACAAGTACATAGCTATTCCCCAACTTGCCAGGTTCACGAGTGATCTGAGCCTTTTCCAACGTAGCCAGAAACCGATGAGATCCCCAATAGTCCAGCCGAGCATCGCCACCATCGCCGGTATCCGGCGAAACGCAATGTCAGGAACACCGGATTCAGCCAGCCAATTGATAACAGCGCCGATGAAGGGCACTATCACCAGCGGCGTACCGCAGATCAGCGTTAATGACAACCGGAGCAGATGACGCACCTGTGGATCGGTGCGCTGCTCATCCGACAGTTCCCAGAGCTTGAGATCTTCATCAAGCTCTGGGGCGATGCGCTGCGCATACGCTCGCAGGGTAAGCGGTTTGAAGTACATCCAGTATAGCAAGCGTAGCAGGTCGTGGGGAAAGCGCAGGGTGTCGGGCATTGGTGCATGTCTCCGCCGGGTAACAGGACTACGGATTTCCGCGAATACGCTCGATCAATTTCAATATCTCGTCGAGGTTGATCGTGATCGAACCAAAGAGCAGCGCAATCATCACGATGAGCAGACCCGCGCCAAACATCCAGACGGTGCTCTGGCTCACGTCGTCCTTCTTCAGGCGCAGCACCCCTTCCAGCATGGCGCGTCCCAGCCAGGTAGCAGGCGTGACGACCAGCCAGGATATGGCAGCGGCAAGACGCACGCCTATTGTTTTCCGCCAGGGTTTCGCCAGTCCTACCTGTTCGCATTGATGGTAAAAATCTCGCTGCAGGCGTGACCAGTGCACGGGTTTGCCCTGAGCTTTGGCAATATAGAGCAAACTTCCTGCCAGTTGCAGTTTGTAGGGATGCCTGCCGGCCAGCCGTAGGAGCTTCTCTTGTTCTTGCGGTGTGAAGGGATGGTCGCAATGTGCACCGCGTGCAATCAATTGGCGCGCTTCGCTGTCGGTGAACTCCCCCAACGGAATAGATGTGAACACATTGAAGAACGGCGATGTGTATTTGCCTGCCTATGCCAGAGCGGGTAACGGCGTCTTCGAGGCGGTGATAAAGGCCAGCGCATGCTGGTTCATCAATGATCGCCAGGAATCGTAAACATCACCGGGAAATGCTGTTTGTCGTTCGACCAGCTCTTCAAACTCGTCGAGACAGATCACGGGCAAGATGCCTTGTTGTTTTAACGCTATGATCGCGTCCTGAAAGGTCACCAGCGATAGCTGTCCAATCTTCCCGCGTATGCCCAATTCAGTGGTTATCTGGCCGAGCAATCCTTGCAGCGTGTGGCAACGGGCATCTTGCAGATCGAGGTACACAAAACGGTACCGTGCGGCGTTCTGTAAGAAGGCGCTGTCGCGCTGAGTCACGTACCACAACAGCGAGGATTTGCCGATGCGTCGCGGCCCAACGACCGACACACTCTGCATTTGCCCGGTATGAGCAACCTCCAGTGCAGTGAAGATACGGCGCAATTCGCTCTGCCTGCCGACAAACTGATCCGGTTCGACCCGACCGCCGTAGTAGAATGGGTTGGACATTGCGGTTGATCCTTTTGAACGTAGATAGCGATGGCTCTTGTACATTAGACTCAGTGCCCGTTGCTAAGCAAAGGTCTCAACACGCTCTGATACCCTGTAAGCATATTCAGAATACCCTGTCGCAGAAGAAGATTCGGTTGGGGCACAGCAGCGCTGTGCCCGTACATCTATCAGGTTCATCCGCCGTACTGTGAGACGATTATTCGGGGCTCTACGTGCGGCCCGCTGGCTCATGTTATGCAAGTCATGGCAAGCTACAGGCCGATACATACCCTGCTGCTGCCGGATGGCCCCTCGCACCCCGCACCGGCGGGTTGCCCCACCCTCACTACCTGCGGTATACTGCTCTACGGCGTAGTCTTCTGAGCAAAGGAGCATGCTCATGAGCAGTGCAATGATTGGTATCATTGGTGGCAGCGGTCTGTATGCAATGCCTGAATTGAAGAATCCCGAAGAGGTGCGCCTGAGTACACCATTCGGTGATCCCAGCGATGCGTTTATCATTGGTGAGCTAGAGGGGCGACGAGTGGCGTTCTTGCCCCGCCATGGGCGCGGGCATCGGCTTAATCCGAGTGAAGTGCCGGCGCGGGCCAATATCTACGCCTTTAAGCTGTTGGGAGTACGGGCACTGATCTCGGTCAGTGCAGTTGGTTCACTGCGCGAAGATTATGCGCCGGGTCATGCCGTCATCCCCGATCAGATTTTTGATCGTACCAAAGGGATTCGCCCGGCAACGTTCTTCGAGGGTGGGGTCGTTGCCCACGTCGCGTTTGATCGACCGTTCTGCCCCAACTTGAGCAACATTCTTTTGCATGCGGCGCAAGTCGTCGGTGCTACCGTGCATCACGGTGGCACGCTGGTCGTGATGGAGGGGCCGCAGTTCTCGACTAAAGCTGAGAGTGAAGAGAACCGGCGCCGTGGTCATAGTTTGATCGGCATGACCGCATTGCCCGAAGCGAAGCTAGCCCGCGAGGCCGAGATTGCCTATGCGATACTGGCGATGGTTACCGATTACGATGTCTGGCATCCTGAACATGATGCGGTTACCGCCGAACAGGTGATCAGGGTGTTGAGCACGAATGTGACCCTCGCCCAACAGATTGTGCGGCAGGCTGTTGCTCAGATCGACGACACCTTTACCAGTCCGGCTCACGATGCGCTGCGTCATGCAATTGTCACTCACCCCGATTACATTCCGGCAGCAGTTAAAGAGCGGCTGGCGCCGATTGCCGGTCGCTATTGGTCGTGAGGTCGTATGCAAGGCGAAATTCGCATCCTGCCGTTGCACGGTATTGGTGAAGTACGACCTGGCGATGACCTGGTGGCGATCCTTGCCACAGCAATTGATGCTGCCGGTGGGCTGGAAACAGGCGATATTCTGGTTGTGACGCAAAAGATCGTCTCGAAGGCTGAAGGTCGTCTGATCGATCCGGCGACGGTTGAGCCGTCGCCGTTTGCCTATGAGATTGCCCGAACTGCAAAGAAAGATGCTCACTACCAGGAGGTTGTGTTGCGTGAGGCGAAGCGGATCGTGAAGATGGCAAATGGGGTGTTGATTACCGAAACCCATCACGGCTTTGTTTGCGCGAATAGCGGCGTGGATGAGTCGAATGTCGATGGTGGCCGACGGCTAACGTTGTTGCCACTCGACCCTGATGCGAGTGCTGCGGCAATACGTCAGGGGCTTGCCGACCGCTACAGCTACGCGCCGCCGGTGATTATCACCGATACCTTTGGTCGGCCCTGGCGTGAAGGGCAGGTGAATGTGGCGATTGGTGTAGCCGGTATGATGCCGCTGCACGATTTTGCCGGGATTACCGACCCGTATGGCTACACGATGCAGGCGACATTGATCGCAGTTGCCGATGAACTGGCTGCTGCTGCCGAGCTGGTGATGGGTAAAATTGATCGCGTACCGGCAGCGTTGGTGCGTGGGTATCGGTATCAGCCCAGTACAACGGCTAATGCCCGACAGTTGATCCGTGATCCGCGCTTTGATCTCTTCCGTTGAGCGTTATGGATTTCTTTACCCTTGTTCAGAATCGGCGCACGGTACGTGCTTTCCGACCCGATCCACCACCACGTGAGGCGATTGAGCAGATTTTGTGGGCAGCCAGTTGGGCGCCATCACCGCACGGGCGTCAGCCATGGCGATTCGTCGTAGTGGAATCCCACGAACGCAAGGCGACGTTGGCAGCGGCAATGGCTGAGACCTGGCGTTATCACCTTGCCCTCGATGGGCACGATCCGGCAACTATCGAACAGCGCTTGCAACGCTCGCAGGCACGGGTGCTGAATGCGCCAGTGATCATCATTCCCTGTCTTTACCTCAACGACCTTGATGTTTACCCTGACGCCGAACGCCAGGCTGCCGAGACGACAATGGCGATCCAGAGCTTGGGTTGTGCAGTGCAGAATATGTTACTGGCGGCGTTTGCCCTCGGCCTAGCAGCGGGTTGGATGTGCGCCCCTTTGTTTGCTCCGGCAGCAGTGCGTACGGCCCTCGGTTTGGCCGCCGATTTACACCCGCAGGCATTGATCCCGATTGGCTATCTGGCGCAGGAACCAAAACGTCGTCCACGCCGATCATTGGACGAACTGGTTGTGCAGTGGTTATAACCCATTGGTTTATTTTGCCACTTCCTTGTTCGCTTGATGGTCTGGGCAAGACAGCAATAGTACCAGCCGGTTCATCTGTTCAGTATGACACGTCTAATCTTTTCTAATTAATTGTAAGGAGTTAATGTATTGCAGACCCTGATCTATCTGGCCGGTTTTGCTCTGATCTGCCTTGCCTCTCACCGTATTGGACAGTGGTTTGCCCGACTGCGTCTACCGTATATCACGGGCTATCTCTTTACCGGTGTATTGGTTGGCTCATTTGGCTTGCAACTCCTGCCGTCAAGTGCGGATGAGCGTCTGCGCTTCATCGATCAGATAGCGCTGGCAGTAATCGCCTTTGTGGCCGGTAATGAACTGTTCTACAAAGACCTGATGAGCAGTCTACGCGCCATTCTATGGTCACTAGGTATGATCATCGTTACCGCCCTGATGCTGATCGGCGCGAGTCTGTTTGTACTTCTCGAGTTTATCCCATTTGCGCAGGGGCTGGGTACCGGTGAGAAGATCGCCATCGCTCTCCTTGGTACAACGATTCTGTTGGCCCTCTCGCCCCCTTCAACCATCGCAGTGATCAAAGAGCTACGCGCTCGTGGTCCAGCTACTCGCCTGATCCTGGGTGTAACTATTGCAATGGATGTTGCGATCATTGTAATCTTTGCGATTAGTTCATCGTTTGCTACGGCTTTAGTCGAGGGAAGTAGCGTCAATCTTTCCTTCCTTGCCCTGTTGCTTATCGATCTCATCCTATCAGGAGTGGCGGGCTACGGTGTCAGCCAGGTGTTGCGTGTTGTACTCCGGCAGAGCTGGTCGCGCTGGTGGAAACTGGCCGCTATTGTGACACTCGGCTACGGTATCTTTGCTGGGACGGACTGGCTCAAGAGTGTCTCGGCTACGAGCTGGTCATTCAAGATTATGATTGAGCCATTACTGGTTGCATTAATGGGAAGTTTTCTGATCACGAATTTTTCACCGTACCGTAATGAGCTGGGCGAATTATTGCACGATATTAGTCCCGTGGTGTACGTTGCCTTCTTCACTGTCACCGGTCTGGGTCTCAAGCTCGACATCCTGTTGACTGCCCTAATATTTGCTGCTGTGCTCTTTTTGGTGCGAGCATTGTCCCTTTTCATTGGGAGTTCATTAGGATTGTCAATTGCCGGTCAACCGTCACGGTTCCGTCCATTATTCTGGTTAGGATTGATCACCCAGGCTGGCATTGCATTAGGACTGGCGCGTGAAGCCTCTCTGCTTTTGCCGTCGATAGGTGATACCTTTGCGACATTGATCATCGCTGTAATCGTCCTCAACGAGATTGCCGGGCCGCTTACCCTGCGTTTTGCCATACAACGCCTGGGCGAGGCTAACCTACCCGAACCGGGAATTCGCGAGGATGTGCGTGATGTGCTCATCCTCGGCATTGAGCAACAATCGATTGCATTGGCTCGCCAGTTACGTGCACGAGGCTGGCAAGTGCGTGTCGCCGATACTGATTACGACCACGTACAGCGGCTGATAAGCGAGGATGTTGATGAGCGCTACATTCCTGAGATTAGTCTGCACACGCTGAACGGATTAATCACTCGTGCTACCGATGCAGTCGTTGCTCTGTTAGAAAAAGATGAGGATAACCTACGGGCATGCCAGATCGCGTTCGAGCAATTCGGTGTGCCACGTCTGATTGTTCGGCCTAATCAATCTGAGTTTCGTGAGCAGTTCCGCGAATTAGGTGCAATTATCATTGATCCGGCTACCGCAATGGTAAACCTTCTTGAACAGGCAGTACGGGCACCGCAGTCGCTCAATTTGTTGTTGCATACTGATCCGGTTTACGATGTGGTGCAAATGACGGTAACGAATCGTGAGATTGATGGTCGGCTAGTACGTGATTTACGTTTGCCAGCCGATATCTTGCTCCTTGAAATTAGCCGTGATGGGCAAGGCATTGTGCCACATGGATATACGAGACTTCGTCTCGGTGATGAACTCACAATTGTTGGCAAGCCCGATAGCCTGCGTGAGGTGAGTCTGCGCATTGGTTAGCGCGAACCCACCTCAATTGGCCCCTCCAATGTCTTGTCGGTTAAGCGTGCGGTAGGCGCTATAACCGAAGATGGCGCTGTAGACAGCAATCACGATCAGCGCCTGCCACTGCGGTGGCAACAGACTCAGATCGAGCGCGGCGGTCAGCACACTCTGGTCGAGACCAAACATACGACTGTTTTCTACCACCAGTCGGTTAATGTTCGGCTGCAACAAGAGATTGACCAGCGCACGAATCATCGGATCAACCGCACCAATCGTATTGAGTGAACCGGCGCTCACATCAAAGGCAAGAAAGATCAAACCGCCACCCACCCCGGCAATCACCGAGCGGCCCACAATGGCACTGGCGCCGGCGATGAGCGTGTAGGGTAACATCACAATCAGCGCCCGCAGGATACCAATTGGCAATAACAACAGATCAATAATACCAATCTGCTGCGGTAAACCGAGGATTGTACCGAACAGCAAGGCCAGCAGTGTGCCCATCGCCAGCGTGATGATGATTGCAACCAGCAATGCCAGTTGCAGGGCAACCAGCTTTGCCAGCAAATATGCTCCCCGATGGGGAGCGCGGGTCAACAGAATCCGCAGCGTTCCCCAATTAAAATCGCTTCCAAAGATACCGGCAGTCAAGATAATTGCCAGAATGCCACCAGTGCCGTTGATTGCACTCAACATAGCGCCGAAGACACCAGGCAAGCTGAGTTGCCGTTTAATCTGTTCAATCGCTGCCGGACTGAGCAGATTAAATGTAACCTGGCCTCCACTGAAGGTTCCCTCTTGCAGCGCGACGACCAGAAACCAGAGCGTTTGCTGCAAAAAGGTCAAAAAGAGAAAGATACCCAGCAAGAGGAGCGCCATCGGACGGCGTGAAATCTTCAGCCATTCGGCAGCCAGGAGGTTGGTAAACATCGTTCGTGTATCCATCGCAGCTACTCAGTTCTCGTCACTGTTAGGAAGAACTCTTCCAGCGAGCTATGGTTTGCGCCAATCTCGGCCACCACGATGTCGGCGCGAATCAGCAGAGCGTTAATTTCAGCAGCACGCTCAACAGGTGCGTCAATGATAATCGCTTCCTCTTGCACCGTCACGCCGCTAACCCATGGCAGGGTACGCAAGAGATGTACCGCCGGTTCGGGATTGCCCTGAACCCGTAACCGCACTCCCTGTCCACGCCGCAGCAACGTTGCCACTTCGCCAGCTGCGATCAGCTTGCCTTCTTTCAAAATTGCTACCCGATTGCAGAGCTGTTCGACCTCGTGCAGCAGGTGACTGCACAGCAAAATGGTACGCCCACCAGCGGCCAGGGAGCGAATGAGGTTACGGATTTCGACTGTCCCTGCCGGATCAAGACCATTGGTTGGCTCATCGAGCATAATCAGTTCGGGATCGGGTAAGAGTGCGGCCGCTATCGCCAGCCGTTGTTTCATCCCCTGCGAATAGGTAGCGACCTTGTCACGGGCGCGGTCGTTTAGCTCGACCGTTTCCAGTACCTCCTTGACTCGCGCAGCCGGTATCCCGCCTGCACGTGCCAGCACACGCAGGTTATCGGCGCCGCTGAGGTACGGATAAAACGCAGGTGCCTCAATCATCGCCCCCACGCGCCGGAGTGCCAGTGCCGGTTCGCGTTGCACATCGTGACCGAGTACAATTGCCTGGCCTTTGGTTGGTCGTACCAGTCCCAGCAGCATGGCAATCGTTGTGGTCTTTCCGGCGCCGTTAGGGCCGAGAAAGCCAAATACTTCACCCTTGCCGACCGTCAGATTTAGTCGATCAACGGCCAGCCGTTTTCCATAGCGTTTGGTGAGGTCAATGGTCTCAATCGCATTCATAGCGTGTGCTCGTGTTATGCTATTTTGCAGTTAATCATAGCACACCTGGTGGAATGAGCGTGTTGGTGTTTCTACGGTCGTTTAGAATAAACCATCGTGTAGCGCGGGAATGGTTGATGGTAGATGGCGTTTTACTGGGAAGAGGAAATAGGAAAGAATGAGCGGGTTCTCAACCCCGATCCGCCCCCCTTCCTCCCCCTGGGTGGGAGAGAAAGGGGCCGAGAGAAAGGTGAGGGCGCCAGAACAAAATTAGCCGGCAATAGACATAAGGAGCTGCAATGATCATCTACACTATCGCAATGCCTAAACCACACTCGCACCTGTTTCATGTCCAGATCGAGATTGATCGCCTCCAGCCCGGCGAGATACGGCTGTCGCTGCCGGCGTGGACACCCGGTTCGTATATGATCCGTGAGTTTGCGCGCCATGTTCAGGAATTTCAGGCAGTTGATGACCAGGGCAACCGGTTGCCCTGGCGCAAGACACGCAAAGATACCTGGCTGATCGAGGCGGGTGCGTCAACCCGAGTGATCGTGACCTATCACGTCTACGCATTTGATCTCACCGTGCGAACCAGCCATCTTGATGGCTCGCACGGCTATTTCAACGGGGCAAATGTGTTTATGTACGTCCACGGTCATACGCACGAACCTCTGACCTTGCACATCGATCTGCCGGTTGGCTGGCGGGCAACGACCGGTCTGACGCCGTTGCCATCTGATCCTACCCGTCCGCAGCGGGCTTCGTTTCAGGCCCTCGATTACGATGAACTGATCGACTGCCCGGTGGAGTGTGGCACCCATCGCCTGTTGACCTTCGCGGTCGACGGTATTCCGCATCAGATCGCGATTTGGGGCCATGGTAATGAAGATGAAGAACGGCTGCTGGCTGATACGCGACGGATTGTTGAAGTACAACGGGCTATGTTTGGCGGCCTGCCGTACCGCGACTATACCTTTATTCTGCATTTGACCGATGGGCGTGGTGGTGGCCTTGAACATCGGAACAGCGCCTCAAATATGGTGGATCGCTGGACATTTACCGACAACTATGAACGATATTTGAGTTTGACCTCGCACGAACTGTTTCACGCCTGGAATGTTAAACGCTTGCGCCCGGCACTGTTAGGGCCGTTTGATTATCAGAATGAGAACTACACGCGACTGTTATGGCTGATGGAGGGTGCAACCAGCTATTACGATGATCTGTTGCTGGTGCGCGCTGGCTTGATCAGCGAAGAGCGTTACCTTCAGAAGCTGGCCGATAAGATCGTGCAATTGCAGAACCAACCCGGTCGCCGGTTACAAAGCCTCGAACAGAGTAGTTTCGATGCCTGGATCAAGCTCTACCGTCCTGATGAAAATAGTATCAATTCAAGCATTTCTTATTACCTCAAAGGGGCATTGGTGTGCTGGATCTTCGACATGACGATCCGTGCTCAAACCAATAGTCTACGGAGCTTTGATGACGTGATGCGTTACCTATACCAGCGCTATCCGATCACCGGGCCGGGCATTCCTGAAGAGGGAGCTGTTCTGGCCGCACTTGAGCTGATCGGTGGCGCTGACGGCGCTCTCCGTGACCTGTACGAACGCTACGTTGTTGGTGTGGAAGAACTTGATTACGCGACGGCGCTCGCAGTTGTAGGTCTCGAACCGCGCTGGCAATATCGTCGGCCCCGCCCTGATGGTCAACCACCGGCCTGGTTGGGGATCAATGTGCGCAAGCAGGGCGACCGCACCCTGGTTGCGTCAGTGCGCAGTGATGGCCCAGCTTATGAAGCCGGTGTGTATGCCGACGATGAACTAGTGGCGCTCGATGGCTGGCGGGTCAACGAGGAACGGTTACACCAACGCATCCTTGAACGCCGACCCGGTGATGTGGTGCGGTTAACGCTCTTCCGCGGTGATGCCCTGGTTGAAGTACCGGTGACACTGGCCGTCGCACCTTATGATATGCTATCGCTGGT
The DNA here is from genome assembly GCF_000735195.1 of Chloroflexus sp. MS-G. Taxonomy (GTDB): domain Bacteria; phylum Chloroflexota; class Chloroflexia; order Chloroflexales; family Chloroflexaceae; genus Chloroflexus. The sequence goes on along the minus strand of NZ_JPIM01000050.1, from coordinate 5,047 downwards.
ATCGGTAGCCGCGCCGACCGATGCTCAACAGTATGCTCGTGCGGCCTGGCTACAAAAGATGTAAATAGGAGAGAGTGATCCGGTAATGAACACAACATCTGTTTCTGTCGAGGAACTCAAAGCAATGGCAGCGGCAGCAGCCGTAGCATTGGTGCAGCCGGGAATGGTAGTTGGTTTGGGTTTTGGTAGTACAGCAGCTTACGCGACCCGCTTAATCGGCGAGCGTCTGCGACAGGGGGAACTGTACGATATTGTGGGTGTTCCCTGCGCCGAAGGCACTGCACTGCTTGCCCGAGATGTGGGCATCCCATTGACAACACTTGATGAGGTAAACACGGTTGATCTAACTATCGACGGTGCCGATGAAGTTGATCCACACCTGGCATTGATTAAAGGAGGCGGTGGCGCCTTACTGCGCGAAAAAATGGTTGCCCAGGCCAGCAGTCGGGTAGCAATTATTGTTGATGAGAGTAAACTCTCACCGGCGCTCGGTAGTCGGTTTGCGCTTCCGGTAGAGATTGTTGATTTTGGGCAGCGGGCAACCGCTCGCTGGTTAGAGGCACAGGGTGGCACAGTACGACTGCGGTTGCGGGCTGACGGTCAGCCGTTCCGTACCGATCAGGGGCATCTCATTCTTGATTGGGCATGTGGCCCGATAGCCGATCCGGCAGCTCTGGCAGAACGGCTGGCAGCACGGGCCGGTATCGTCGAACATGGTCTGTTCATTGGTTTGGCTACCGATCTCTTTGTCGCCGGTGCCACCGGTGTCCGACACGTGGCAGCGTCGGATTGCGGTACAATGACCCGGTAAATGTACGAATACGCTGACAGGAGTGCTATGCGGCTCGCACCTTCCATTCTTACGGCTGATTTTGCTCGCTTAGGTGAACAGGTGGCTGCGGTTTGTGCTGCCGGTATCGATTGGATCCATCTCGACGTCATGGATGGACGTTTTGTGCCGAACATTAGTTTTGGCCCATTGATCGTGCAGGCATTACGCCCTCTGGCCGATCATTACGGCGCACTGCTCGACACTCATCTGATGATCGTCGAACCTGAACGCTATCTGACCGATTTTGCCACGGCCGGCGCCGATCTGATAACCATTCACGCTGAAGCAACACCACATCTCCATCGAGCTGTCCAGATGATCCGTGATCTGGGGAAAAAGGCGGGGGTTGCGATCAATCCGGCTACGCCGCTGTGTATGATCGAAGAAGTGATCGACCAGGTTGACCTGATCTTGTTGATGACAGTTAATCCTGGTTTTGGTGGTCAAACTCTGATCCCCTCGGTTTTGACGAAAGTCCACCGGTTGAGTACCCTGCTAAACAATCGCCCAATTGACATTATGGTAGACGGTGGGGTCAATCCATCGACGATTGCTGCCTGTGCTGCGGCCGGTGCAACCGTTGCTGTCGTTGGTTCGGCAGTGTTTGGCAATCAGCCCATTGCCGATGCAATCGCCGACCTACGCAGTGCGCTGGGAGAAGTTCCACGTGTGAAGTGATAAGTGTTCGTGTGCAGCGAAAAGGTGTTTTATGTATCTCGCCGGTGATATTGGTGGTACCAAGACCATCCTGGCCCTATTTGATCAGAACAGCGGGCCACACCATCCATTAGTAGAGCATACCTTTCCCAGCGCCCAATATCCAGGGCTGGAAGCGATTATTGCCGAGTTTTGCGCCCAACATCCGGTTTCGATCACCGGCGCTGCCTTCGGGGTCGCCGGGCCGGTGATGGCCGGAAAGGCCAGCATTACCAATTTACACTGGACAATCGATGTCGCTGTGCTAAGTGATGTGCTGAAAGGTGCACCGGTGCGCTTGCTCAACGATCTGGAAGCTATTGCGCAGTCTGTACCGATCCTTGAACCTGCCGATGTCGAGACCCTTGCCGTCGGATCGCCCATCCCCGGCGGCGCGATAGGGGTCATTGCCCCTGGGACAGGCCTAGGTGAGGCATTTCTCACCTGGGATGGTCAACGCTACCGGCCCCACCCTTCTGAAGGTGGCCATACCACCTTTGCACCCCGTAACCGGATCGAAAAAGATTTGCTCGACTATTTGCACCAGCGCTACACACACGTAAGCTACGAGCGAGTCTGTTCAGGCATCGGTATTCCCAATCTTTACGCCTTCGTCCGTGATTGCCTACTTCAACAGGAAACACCAGAGGTTGCTGAGCAATTGGCTGCCGCGAGCGATCCAACTCCTGTGATCGTTCAGGCCGGCATGTCCACCGAGCAGATGTGTCTGGTATGTCGCACAACCCTTGAACTGTTTGTCGATATTTTGGCTGCCGAAGCCGGGAATCTGGCTCTGAAGGTCTTAGCGACTGGCGGTGTCTATATTGGCGGTGGATTGCCCCCTCGTGTGTTGCCACTGATGAAGCGTAGTCGCTTCTTACAAATCTTCCGCGATAAAGGTCGTTTCAGCGAATTATTAAGCCGGATTCCGGTTCATGTTATCCTCGAACCGAAGGCAGGGTTACTCGGAGCGGCAGCGGCAGCAATGAGTTGACACCGTTTATACTTTAGTGTATAAACAACACTAATATTAACGGAGGGAGAAACTCGATCATGCAGGATGAACATCCGGTGCCTTACGATGTCAGCAAATATCAATTGCCAGCGGTCACAGTCGATGTCGTAATTTTTAGCCTGATCAATCGCACGCTCCATGTCTTGCTAGTTCAGCGGAAACGCTGGCCATTCGAGGGGCAGTGGGCGATCCCAGGTGGGTTCATCCGGCTTGACGAGTCACTTGAAGAGGCAGCACGCCGTGAGCTTGAGGAAGAGACCGGCGTGCGCGATGTCTATCTTGAACAACTCTATACCTTCGGCGATGTGCATCGCGATCCGCGTCATAGGGTAATTAGCGTCGCCTACATTGCCCTGGTCCGCGCCGATGTACAGACCATCCGGGTAAGCGATGAGAATAGTGACGTGCGCTGGTTTCCGGTTGATCACCTGCCGACACCGCTTGCTTTCGATCACGATCAGATTCTGGCGTATGCACTTTCACGGCTGCGCTCGAAACTCGAATATACGACTCTGGCCTTTCAGTTGTTGCCCGAACTCTTTTCAATTCTCGAACTGAAACATATTTACGAGCAGATTCTGGGTGAAAAGCTCGATAAAGGTAACTTTTATCGCAAGATCAAGGAGTCTGGTATTCTCGAAGAAACACCGTATATGCGAGAAGGGCGTGGGCGTCCAACCAGGCTTTGGCGCTTTCGTCGTGACCGTCCCGGTGATAAGCAGTTCGTCTTCCGCTGGCGTGAAGATCGTCGCGAGTAACGATGAGGTGAAGAAGGAGCGAGGGAGGATGTTCCTAACCGTTCTTTCCCCTCACACCTGTTTCCACTCTTCACTTTTCGCTCATACAGGTGTGCCGCAGGAGAAATCCTACCGCTTCGCCACCTGAGCACAATGACTGTAAACAACTACCGCTGTAACACACCAGCGTATGATTCCAGTAGATGATTAGCAGCTCCGCGAAGTGAGGCTCACTATGCCTGCGCTCGAAGTGCTGGTTGTCGGCGGCGGAGTAATCGGTGCAGCAACAGCGTATGCTCTTGCCAGGCGTGGTCGTCGAGTGCTTTTACTCGAACAGTTTACTATCGGGCACGCTCGTGGTAGCTCACATGGTTTATCGCGCTCGATCAGCTCTGTTCACTCGCGTCTCCATCACATGCGATTGGTCGCCGCAGCGCGGCAGGCCTGGCGTCGCCTGGAAGACGATAGTGGTCAACGATTGCTGATCAAGACCGGTGTCCTGGATATTGGCCATGCCGATTCGCCCGCGATCCAGGCTAGCATCGCTCACCTCGGTGCTGTTGATGAGGAGGTTGAAATACTCGGCCTTTACGAGCTACGGGCCCGTTTTCCGCAGCTCGCCCTGACTGACAAGACCATCGCTATCTATCAGCCTGAAGGTGGTATATTGCCGGCATCGCGTTGTGTTGCGACGTTGGTCGAGCAGGCACGGCGCTACGGAGCAAAGGTTGCCGTAGGTGTGCGGGTCAGTCGGATCAAACCAGAGGGTTCGGGGGTGCGAGTCGATGCCGATGGTACGGTGTACTGGGCACAGCGCGCAGTGATCGCGGCTGGTTCATACAGCTCTGTATTGTTGCAGCATCTTGATGTAGCGGTTGATCTATCCACTACCTGCGAGCAGGTTGCCTTCTTCTCGCCGCGTCATCGCGTCTTGAGCAAGTTGGGGTATTTACCGGTGGTACGCGATTACGGTCACCACCCCGGCGATCACCTTCTCGTCTGTTATCCTGACCTGGGCGAAGGGGTCAAAGTTGAGCGTTACGGCGCTGGAATACCTGTCGCTGACCCTTACGAACCACCGCCCTTACCCGATCCGGTAGAGAATGAACGAATTGCTCAACGGCTTGCGCAAACCATGCCGGGGTTTGCGAATCAAGTGCTGTATGCCGAGACATGTCGCTTCACGCACACACCCGACGGTGATTTCGTGATTGATACCCATCCGGAGTACAATCAGATTCTCATCGCAATCCCAGGGAGTAGTTGTGGCTTCAGCGTAGCACCAATCGTTGGCGAAATACTGTCTGATCTCGCGATGCATGGCACGACTAGTTACGATATTGCGCCGTTTCGCCTTGCCCGCCTGCATCGGATAGGACGAATGTCCTAATGTTTGGGATGGTACCCATTCTACCTTGAGGAACACCTGCCTGATGGTGCAGTGGCAGGGATTGGTTCCTGCCTGGCCCGCTGCACACCCTCTGCTGAAATACGTGCCTGTCTTTAAGAGCCTATCCGGAATACTCTGTCGCAGAAGAAGATCGGTTGGGGTGCAGCGGCGCCGTACCCGTACATCTATCAGGTTTCATACGCTGTACTGTGAGACAATTTTTCAGATAGGCTCTAAGAGCGTGTCTGAAATTTTATCTGGTCGAGGGTTTTGATGTATCCTTGATGGTATGAACGAACAGAACACACGAACATCATATCCTACCGACCTTAGAGATTGGCAACAACGGCGTAGGCAACACCTGTTCATACTCCCCC
>NZ_JPIM01000049.1 GCF_000735195.1 Chloroflexus sp. MS-G | reverse complement strand
TGGGCCAGACTCCGTCCGTTTTGTAACTCGGTGCGAATAGTGACAGGATCAAGCCCGGTCAGTGAACTCAGCGTGCGAATCAGGTATCCCACGCTCACATTGTCCAGACCGCGCCCGCCACCACCACGACCATACGCCAACGCTACTGACGCTGAATCGGTCACTCCTTCATAGGCGGCACGGGCCGTTATTGGTGAAAACCAAAGGAGGGCCAATGCCAGCACTGCACTACTCAAAGCACGTAAGACCATCCGTTTCATCCTTGCACCTCCGTTGCAGTTATTTGCGGTTTCGTTGCACCTACTGGCGCTATCGTCATAATAGAGCAAGACTGTGAAGGAATTATGAAGTGATCATGAGAAGATCGTGGATTGTTCTGCAACAAACATATCTCGCCAACGTCGTATAGGCAGGAAGTGGAAATCTGTTGAGCGATTAAGGAGTAACGCTATGACAACGAACCGTCTTACTCGTAGTGCAACCGACCGCATAATCGGCGGCGTATGTGGTGGTCTCGCCCGTTACTTTGGTATCGACAGTACTATCGTTCGCCTCATTTTCGTATTAGCTGTGCTGAGCGGACTTAGCCCTCTTATCTACATTGTGCTCTGGATCATTATGCCGAAAGAGGAAGTAGCATTTCCGCAGCCAGCACAAGACCCAACCGGTGAATGGCGCTACGATCCGTATACAGGCCAGAAACTACGCGATTAGGTGAATTGTCTCTCCTTCCTCTCCCCATTTGGGAGAGGAAGGAATGAACTTGAGGGAGTGGGGACGCATCCCTACCTGTTGCTCCTTATTTCTTTCTGGTATGACGATGTTACCGGCAAGTGTTACCGACCTGATCATTACACACCTGGGCAAACCTGTTGAGCGGGTTGAATACCTGCACAGCAGTTTCGGCGCGCAACTGGTTCGCCTTACGCTAGGTGGCGAGCAATTTGCGCTCAAGTGGGCCAGCGGTGGATCGCCAGCCACGATGTTGATGGCTGAAGCGCACGGTCTGCGAACACTGGCTGCAACCAATACCATCCGTGTGCCGGCGGTGATTCTGGCACTCGCGGCCAACGAACAACAACCGGCCATTCTCCTCAGTGAATGGATCATTGGCGATGGTCACGCTGTGGATCAGGCCCGGTTGGGTGAGCAACTGGCTGCTCTCCACCGTTGCACTGCCGCTGCTTATGGATTGGAATGTGATAATTTTATTGGTGGTACGCCTCAGTACAACGGATGGAAAACCGATTGGATTGAGTTCTTTCGCGAACGACGACTCATTCCTCAGATCGAACTGGCAGCCCGCAATGGATTGCTACCAGGCCACCGTCGGCAAGCGCTCGACAACATTGTTGCTCGCCTCGACCACTGGCTCAGTGGTGTTGCGCGTGTCCCATCACTCATTCACGGTGATCTATGGAGTGGGAACGTGATTACGGGGACAGGCGGTACACCCGTGCTGATCGATCCGGCGGTTTCGTACAGTGATCGTGAGGCTGAACTGGCGTTTACCGAACTTTTTGGTGGCTTTTCCGCACGTTTCTATCAGGCCTATCAGACGGTATGGCCGCTCGAACCCGGTTACCGTGACCGTCGCGATCTTTATAATCTCTACCACCTGCTTAATCATTTAAATCTGTTTGGCGAAGGGTACGGGGCGCAGGTTGATGCCATTATCCGACGCTATGCTCGGCGATGATTGGTCTCTGTCATCTTTTCACTGGCAGGGCAGGAGTGTAACCTGCCCTGAGTATTGATATTGCCCGTGATGGCTATTTGCCCTTATCGGCCAGGTAATAACGTATATTCAACGACGGCCCGGCGTTCACTGCTATTGCCATAGGCGCTGAACGTATAGCGCCCGACCGGGTCTTGTTCACTCAGATAGACTTCGATGGTGAACGTTCCATCGGCATCGGCGGTAACATCTCCTAGCCATTCGGTGGCATAATCGGGTAACGTTGCCCACAACGTAATGACTTCACCGGCCAGAAAGCCGCTACCGTTCAATCTGATAGCCTGGCGTTGTGGACCACTTCCCGTTGCCACGCTAAGCTGACCTGTACCACGAGGCTTAAGAGTATCACCGACCAACACCTCAAAATCAACAATTCCATTTCCACCACTCTGTAAGCCTCGCGCCGTCAGGGCGTAACGTCCTACTGGAATATGATTGCTCAGCATCGCCAGACTGATCCGTCCCTGGGCATCAGCCACCTGAGTACCGAGATCGGCAATAGCGTTGTTTGGGTAGCGTAGCCACAGAGCGATCCGTTCACCTGGCCGATAACCGCTACCGGTAAAGACAAAGGTGTTGCCTTGCGTTTGAGCAGATTGATTGACCGTTAACTGTACCGCAGGTGATGCACCCGGCGCTGGGGCAATGTCTACCTCAAGGCTGGCGTAGGCTTCTCGCCCACTCTGCCATCCTCGCGCCGTATAGACGTAACGTCCGGTTGGGGTGAAGGTTGCCCCAAGGAAATCGGGCAGGTATGGGTGATTGAACCGTCCTTGCTCGTCGGTCTGGATAACGGTGACGCCGTAGACACGGTAATCAGGATAGGTAATCCAAATGCTCACTGTTTCAGCAGGGAGAAAACCGGTACCGCTCAGGGTAACTGTCGTATTCTGACGGGCTACAGTTGGTGAGACGGTCAGGCTGGCGGTTTGGGCGCTGGCTGACCAACTCCAGGTGATGATAATGAGACTTAATACGCTGACGAATAAGAGTGAGAATAGTGACAGGTAAGAACGCTTGATCATCGTCATAAGCAGCTCCGTGATCTGGTAAAGGAACCATCCTATGCTTACGAACGATGATCGTGACTACCGTCACCGTTTGATCAGATTACAGAAATCTGACGGAAACCACTTGCCAGCTATGTTCAACGACGGAAGAGTGTCGATGCTGATGCGGCGAGTGCGGTCAGGACAACGATCCAGGCGATGGTTGCCAGTGGCATCATGGCAGCTTGCTTGAACGCAATGCCACTCGCTGCCCAGGCTACAACGAGCGGCAGGACTGCATCGCGCCAACGTTGGGCAAACCACCAGCTCAGACCGGCAGCCAGGATGAGTAACACGCTGGCGCTAATTATGCCACCGTTGCCGGTATCACGCCATCCCAGATCGTAGAGAAAGACGCTCGCATTAACGAGGGTTGCAACGCAAATCCATCCTAAATAGAGGCTGAAGGTTGGTTGTACCAGCCATCGTTCGCCGGGTGTTGGTGTTCCAGGACTACGGAGTTTCACATAAGCCCCAACCAAACCGATCAGCACAATCAACATTGCTGGCAGCGAGAGCGGTGACAGATTGTAGTGCCAGAAGAACAACCAGCCGATGTTGCCAAGACAACTGAGCAAAAACCATGGGGCTGCGGAACGCAAACGCGGATTATTGATCTGTGCAGGCAGTGCCTGATAGACAGCGTAACCGATCAGCCCGACATAAATGAGGCCCCAAATTGAAAAGATATATCCGGGTGGTGTTATGAGCAGTGGGTACCGATCTGAAATGGCGCCTGTGGTCTGACCATTGAGGGGTAGCGTATTGGCTGCAATGTTCACCGCAATCGTCGCGAGTAATCCCAGAATGACGGCAACTGGTTGCCAGTGAAATATTGGACGCGCAAGTGATGTCGCCATAATAATCTCCGTTATAATTGAGGATACCGGGGCGAAAGCTGTGCGTCCGCCTGCCCTGCATTATAAAGGAGAGAGCACCATTATGCCAGACTGGAAAGACTACCTCACCGCGAACCAGGACCGCTTCCTTGCCGAATTGGTCGACTTCTTGCGTATCCCGAGCATCTCGGCCATTTCTGCGCACGCTGGTGATGTGCTGCGTGCCGCTGAGTGGGTTGCGAATCGGCTAACCGCTGCCGGAATGGAGCACGTGGCAATTCTGCCGACCGGCGGTCATCCGGTGGTGTACGCTGATTGGCTGCATGCTCCTGGTAAGCCTACCGTTTTGATCTACGGTCACTTTGACGTGCAGCCGGTCGATCCGCTCGATTTATGGACGCATCCACCATTTGAGCCGCATATTGAGAATAATCGAATCTACGCCCGTGGCGCCAGTGACGACAAGGGCAACATGCTCATTCCGATCCTGGCAGTTGAAGCCTTATTGCGCAGCAGAGGCTCGCTGCCGGTCAATGTCAAGTTTTTCTTTGAAGGCCAGGAAGAAATTGGGAGTCCCCAGATTCCAGCGTTTCTCCAGGAGGAACGAGAGCGCTTTGCCTGTGATTTGGTATTGAGTGCTGATGGTGGGCAATGGAGTGAAGATCAGCCCCAGATTCTGGTCGGCTTGCGCGGTGGTTGCGGCGTACAGATCGATGTGTATGGGCCAAAGATGGACTTGCATTCGGGCATGTACGGTGGTGTCGTGCAAAACCCGATCCACGCTCTGGTTCAGATTCTCGATTCGATGCGATCAGATGATGGAATGATTACCATTCCAGGTTTTTACGACCAGGTACGACCGTTATCACCCGCCGACCGTGAACGTGTTGCTGCGATCCCCTTCTCTGAAGAGAAACTGAAAGCCGCGCTGGGAGTACCAGCTCTCTTTGGTGAAGCCGGTTTTACTCCGCGTGAACGCGAATGGGTACGACCAACGCTTGAGGTGAACGGAATCTGGGGCGGGTTTCAACAAGAAGGGATTAAGACGGTCTTGCCGGCTGAGGCCCACGCCAAGATTACCTGCCGGCTCGTGCCCGACCAGGACCCACAGACTATTCTTGAGCTGTTGCAAGCGCATATCAAGCGTCACACACCGCCTGGGGTGAATGTGACAGTGACCCCGCTTGCGTTTCAGGCCTATCCCTACCTGATCCCCGAAGACGATCCAGGGAACATCGCTGTACGTGAGGTGTTGATCGAGTTGTATGGCCGTGAGCCGTACTACGTGCGCAGTGGTGGTTCGATCCCGGTTTGTACCCTCTTCCAGCGTCAGCTTGGCGCTTATACTAGCAGTTTTGCCTTTGCCCTTGATGATGAGCGTTTCCATGCGCCCGACGAATTCTTCCGTTTGAGCAGCTTCCGCAAAGGACAGGCTGCGTACTGTATGTTGCTCGAACGGTTAGGTCGCTAAGTATAAAGGAGCCAGGTATGCTTGATTACGCTGCTCTCTACCGAAAAGAGCGAACCGTTCAAGAGCTGGTTCGTGATCTCACGGTGGCCGATCTGCGCACCGAGACCGATGAAATGTACGATACAATCGAACGGCTGATTGCCGATTGTTCCGATGCTGATGTGACGTTTCAACCTGTTGATCCAAACGCCCACGATCCATTTGCAACAGATCCCGCCGCCGTTAATCAAGCCTGGACGCTCGCTCACGTGATCGTGCATCTAACAGCCTCGTGTGAAGAGTCGGCTTTCCTGGCAGCCGAGATGGCGCGTGGCGTACCGTTCCACGGCCGTTCTCGGTACGAAGTGCCATGGGAGACGGTGACCTCGATAGCACAGGTACGACAACGGCTGGCTGAAAGTCGGCGGATGTTGCATGCCTCGCTACAGATGTGGCCTGACCATCCGCATCTTGAATATATGGTTGAACCGTGGCCCGGTGCATCACTGGTTGATGCCCGTGGTCGGTATGTTCTGGGTCTCGCTCATGCCTATGACCATCTTGGTCAAATTGCCGAAATTGTACGCCAGGCAAGGGCGGGGAAACGTGAGGAGTGATTGGTTGTCTGCATTCTCGCCTACAGGATACGTATGCTAAACTCGCTGTTCGCATTACGGCGCACACCTGACAGATCTCCATAGTGCGTGCTAAATATACTCTTTTTGCCTAGAGTAGGGGCGGGTGCTCAACCCGCCCGTCTCGCCGGTATGCTGAATGGAATCATCCCAACAAAATCTGCGCGAAGATAATCTTTAGCACCATTGCCGTTGGAAAGACCATCGCGTAGCCGATATTTGGTGCTTCGTTACCAACTTGTTCGTTGGCAAAGGCCAGCACCGCTGGCTGGGTTTGTAATCCGGCCAGCATCCCGGTCAGTACGCTAAACGGTATCTTGAGCAGCTTGTAGCCGATAAACAGAGTCAGCATAGCGACCGGTATTGTGATGAGTGCTCCGCCTAGAAACAGAATGAGGCCGTTTCCCTGTGTAAGAGTCGTGACGAAACTATAACCGGAACGAGTGCCGACACCGGCCAGGAACATAGTCATTCCAACTTGACGTAATGTAAGATTGGCGCTGTACGGCAGACTCCACACGATTGGACCGGTACGCCCGCGCCAGCCAAGGAAGAGGGCAACAACCAGCGGGCCACCGGCCAATCCCAGCGAAAAACTCCCGCTGCCCAGTAGTGGGATTGGGATCAGACCTACCAGCATACCGAGTGCAGTCCCCAGACCAAGCGAAACTACATCGACCTCGGCTAATGAGCGGTAGGAGTCGCCGAAGAAGGCGCTAACCCGATCCATATTGTCGCGTTGGGTAACGATGCGTACTCGATCACCCAGTTCGAGGATGGTATCACCGTGGGGTAAAAGCTCAACATCACCTCGTCGAATGCGGGTAATCACTGCACCCATGCTCGACGGCAGGTTTAGATCACGTAACGGTACGCCAACAACAGCCGGATTTGAGACAAAGACGCGCCGAAAATCAAGGGTGTGGCGGTCGAGTGTCAATTCTGTACTGGTCAGTTCGCCAAGATCGGCGATAACCCGCTCGACCATCGCTGGCGTGCCCACGATGTTGATCAGATCGCCTACTGCGAGCTGGGTTGTACTGGTAGCCAATTCCACTCGACCATCGTGCTGGAGACGGCTGAAGATCACGTTCCAACCCCGTGTTTTGACCAGTTCGGCGATGGTTTGACCCTGGACTGCGGGATTGGTGACCCGAATTGTGCGATTGACCAGGTGATCACCGATGGCGCCAAATTCACGCAGGTGCTGTACTTCCTGCTGTAGATCAATCTGCCAGAGGCGACGGGTCAGGTAGATCGAGAGGATCATGCCTAGTACGCCAACCGGGTAGGCCACCGAATAACCAACTACCGGTTCGGCGCGCAATGTCTCATCGGCGCCGAGACGACTCAGTTGTTCGATCACGGCGGCCAGGGCTGGCGTGTTGGTCAAACTGCCGGCAAAGAGTCCGGCTGTTTGGGCACCGTTCAAGCCGAGCAGAATGCGTAAGAGTGCCGCAATACCGGCTGCAACCACAATCAACCCACCGATAAACAGATTGTTGCGCAACCCGCGCCGGCGGAATGACGAAACGAAGCCGGGACCACTGCTCAGGCCGATGGTGTAGACGAAGATGACCAGGCCGAGCAGGTAGATGATGTCAGGCAGGCGTAACCGTTGATCGATAGCGCCAAAGGCCAACCCGACGAAGAGCACAGCCGCCACACCGAGGCTGACACCGCCAATCTTGATCCGTCCGATGAGATAGCCAATTGCCGATACGGTAAACAGGAGCAAGAGCGGGTTACTGGCAAGTATGTCGATCATAATGGTTCTTCCTTACCAAGAAGTGTTAACGTTGTCCGCCGTGTATGGTATCATGCAGTTGATAACCAACGGTTAAGAAAGAGGGATCGTATGATTACCGAAGACATGGTTCGGGCAGCACTGAAAAACGTGGTCGATCCAGAGATTGGCCTCGATGTGGTCAATCTTGGGCTGGTGTACCGCATTGACATTCTCGATGACGGGAAAACCGTTGATATTGATATGACCTTGACCACGCCAGCCTGTCCGGCAGGGCCGCAGATTCTCGAACAGGCCCGGCGGGAGGTGATGTCGTTGAAAGAGGTTTATAAAGAGCTTGAGAACGTCAAGATCAATCTGGTCTGGACGCCCTTCTGGAATCCGTCGATGATGTCGGAAGAGGCGCGCGAGGAACTGGGTTTCTTCTAATGTGGTCAACAGGCGGCGAGGGTTGGGCGACCTTCGCCGCCTGTTATTATTGATAGCGCACCATACAATACAAGGGGGTATTGGTATGACAACAATTGCTCCGCCCGCTATGCCTGCTTACACCGAAGAAGATCATCTGGTTTGGGCAACGCTCTGTGCGCGCCAGGTTCCCCGGCTTGAGCGGTACGCCTGCCGCCTCTTCCGCGAAGGATTTCGGAAGTTGAACCTTGATCTCCAGCGTCTCCCCGATCCGGTACAGGTAAGCGAACGTCTGGCAGCAATGACCGGCTGGACGTTGTGCGATGCGCAAAATGAGTATCTCAACCCTACTGAATGGTTTGAGCACATCGCCGAACGGCGCTTCCCGGTGACCAACTATATTCGACGCATGGACGAGCTTGATTTTACGCCGCTGCCCGATCTCTTTCACGAGTACATTGGTCATCTGGCATTTTTTACCGATCAGCGCTTTGCCGATATTGCCCAGGCTTTTGGGCCTCTTTATTTTGCCGGTGACGAGCGGCAACGTCTGGAAATAGCCCGTCTCTGGTGGTACAGCATCGAATTTGGGCTGATTCGAGAAGATGGTGGGTTAAAGGCTTTTGGCGCCGGTCTTCTGTCGTCAATTGGTGAACTCGATCATGCCTTTGCACCAGATACACCGCGTGTGCCATTTGATATTCGGCGGGTTGCAAATACGCCCGGAGCTGCCTATTCGATGCACGAAACCTATTTCATTCTGGAAGACCTGGAGCACGTTGCTGCGATCCTACGTGATTATGCCGCCATGGAGGGCTTGCCAGCGGTACAGATTTGAAAATAACTGCTGGTCTTTTCTGCGAGGTGGTAGTTTCCCCGACTGAATCCATCGTGTTTGTCACTCTCTTCCACCTGTGTCTCGGTGGTTATCTTGTACCACTGAGACACAGAGCGTGCTGAGGCCAAATCGTGATCAGTCGCGGGAAGAAACATGTTAATGCCCTGTCTGGAACTGCCAGGTATACCTAAATGGTTGCCCCGCGTATGATCCATTCACCGTCACCTCGATCAGACTGCTAGGCGGCAGAGCTACCGTTGGGGTAATGACGATCCCTTTATGCCCGACTGGTAACGAGGTTGAAACGCTGTGGGCGATGCTACTGCCACCGACGACCTGTAATGCCGTGCTGTTGACTACCGGTGTATCGCCGAAATAGCGCCATTGCAGCGTTATCGGGTACTTCGTTGGCGGAACGTCGGTCTGATGAAGGCCGGGATAACGCACCGGCCAGTTGGGATAGTCAGCGCCATCGTTGAAATACGACAGCACATCGAGCGCAGCCGCACTTGTTGCCCCATTAGCAGTGGTGTAGAAGCCAAAACCAAAGGTTGGTGTGGTTGGGTAGAGTAGCCAGAGTCGGTGACCAACCGAGCGCATCCAGCCATCAATCGCATGGGCCGGTTCCCAGGCAATACCTCCACCAATCCATGCATTGCCCCTTTGCGCACAAATCTGTCCTGCCGGTGAGGCGTATGGTAGGCTAGGGTTCTGATTATGGGTCAAGTGGTTGTTCTCGGCCATGTAGCGGGCATGTTCAAAACAGTTACCATTCAATGTTGCATCTTCATGAACTGGTGGTACGCCAGCGCGCAGTCGGTAACCGTTCACCCGTTCAAGCCAGTTGGTGGAAAGTGGCGGCAGGCTATTCGTTACCAGCGGGATGAAAATAGTGTTGGTTGGACCATGCGCTTGCGAGAAAGCATGTGCCGGCAAGTGGGCGAGCACGAAGGCGATGACCGCATAGAGGAAGATTTGACGATACATCGGATAGCCTTTCCTAAAACATTTCTCGCACATAACGCTTATACCTTTAGCATAAGCATTCCTCCTTCTGCCGGGCAATAGCCATATTTGGCTGTTGTGTAATAGGACTTCCACGACAAGTCGTACCGTCAACTCGTCGTTGCCTTCTCTGCCTGCCTGTGCTACGATGAGCCAGAAGCATTTGCAACCGCTCAAGGAGCATACAATGAGTCTTGCCGATATACCGATCACTGCGGTTGGTCACCTGGAACGTGCCGGTACATCTCGATCTGGTCACGAGATAGCGGCAATCGTTGTGGTCGCCGATGAACGTCCAGCAGTCATCGCTGTTGCTGATTACCAGCATGCTGCAACATCATTGTTGCCCCACTTCTATCTTGCCCGTGATGGAACGTTAGCGCAATTGTTGACGATCAATCGCGCCGGTGATGGATTGGGACGGGCTATCTGGCGAGGACGGATGCGGAATCTCAATCGGATTGCTGTGATTGTAAGTGTGGAAGCTCCTAACGTTACTGACCTGAGTGAAGTGCAAGCAAGTGTGTTGGCCGATTGGTTACCGGCTCTGGTTGCACAATCTCACCTTTCACTCGCCGATGTATGTACGGTTGTTCCTGATGACGCAGGGCGGATGCGTCTGCAACCGTATCTCCCACCTTCGCCGCCAGTATGGTCGGTCGCCGGTGATGTGGTATTAGGGAGCGGTACTCGTTCACCAGAGCAAGAGTTGTGGGTGGCTCTGGCAACAGTTACCTGGCGTCAGCGGGGTGCACAGTTACGTCTCAATCAGGCCTTCTCGCTCTATTGGGGGAAATTCGACATTGGTGCGCCGCTAGCTCCTAATGAACCGCCGCCAGTAGTGGCTGACGGGAAGACTTACAACTTTCAAGTCTTTGCCCGTGACACAATTTTCAACGAAGGAACGCAATACGCTGTGGTGCAATCGTTAGCCGGTTTGCTCGGTCCCGACATGGGCGCCATTCCAACCGGTGGTGTTAGTCGGGCGCTTATCGAGGCCGGTTATCGTAGTGCGTTAAAGACCAGTGCGACCCGATCCCCACTTGAAGGCAAGACTGAGTTTCGTGCTGATTGGCGGTTTCACTTTGTGGCGCTCCAGGCAAAATTAGGGCCGGCTCTCAGTGGGAATTATGTGACTGCGGATCGAGCTTTTGCGGTGCAGGTCTTTGCCGGTGATACGCTCTATACGCCAATGAGTCAGCAAGCAGGGTGTTTCTTTCTCAGTCTGACCGATCCGTCCAGTCCACAATATGCCCAAATTTGGGCCGAAACGTACAAAGTAACCGGAGTGCCGTATGATTCTACCAATCCGTTTCACCAACGGGCGTTAGAACTGAAGTTAGGGACACCGTTAAGTGGAGTGATACGCGAAACGATCAACGGGCAATCGTTTGATGTCCAGGTCTTTGCTTACGATACGCTCTACCGTGGTTCAGATGGTGTTATTCGCCGAATGAGTGATTTACCGCGTCCAGCAGAGGTACAGGCCTGGCAGCCCAAAGCGCCGACACCACTGGTACCACCGACGCCACCGGTATCACCACCTGTACCGGAACCACCTGCCGGACCTGTACAACCGCCTACAGTGAACATTCTCAATGCGCCAGAGGTGGTAAGGGCAGGTGCGCCACGGCGTGATCCCAACTGGCCGCCTAAGCCCGACTTCAATATCCTGACCGACCGTAACGGTCAGCGCGAGCGTGTGTTAGGCAACATTGAATGGGTACGTAAGAGCGGTGATGATATTATCATCACCAACGATTGGGTTGAACGGCATCTTATTGAGGTGTCCATTCCACAACTGGCACGGTTTCGGAATACCAATGGTGGGAGGATCAAGTTTCACCGACTGGCAGCCGATCAATTGCGCCGATTGTGGCAGGCCTGGGAAGATACCGGGTTGTTGCACCTTGTACTAACCTTCGATGGTGCATGGTGGCCGCGAACGATCCGTAGCAACCCGACTACCTTGAGTAATCATGCCTACGGAACGGCGTTCGATATCAATGCGCAGTGGAATGGCTTTTACAAACCGGCAGCTCTGGTTGGTGATCGTGGTTCGGTGCGTGAGCTAGTACCAATCGCGAATGCACTTGGCTTCTTCTGGGGAGGTCACTGGAACTACGATGGTAAAGGCGCCAGTGATGGTATGCATTTTGAATGGGCAGTTGCCCGCTAGGCAAAGGAGCAAGCAATGCAACTACACGGGCTACATGTGTTGGTGACTGGTGGGGCTTCTGGTCTGGGTGCGGCGACGGCTGAACGACTGGCCGGTGCCGGGGCGCGGGTGACCATCGCCGATCTAAATGAAGGTGCTGGCGAAGAGCTAGCTGCCCGGATCGGAGGACAGTTTGTGCGCACCGATGTTACCGATCCGGCGCAGTGTGCAGCAGCCGTAACCAGGGCTGCCGCGAATGGTGAACTACACGTATTAGTCTGTTGTGCCGGTATCGTTCTGGCCGAACGAATCCTGGGCCGTGACGGCGTGCACGATCCGGCGCGCTTCAAGCGTGTCGTTGAAGTCAATCTGATCGGCACCTTCTACATGATGCTCTATGCAGCACAGGTCATGAGTCAAAACCAACCCAACTCCGAAGGCGAACGTGGGGTTATAATCAATACGGCATCGATAGCTGCGTTTGAAGGCCAGATCGGTCAGGTCGCTTATGCTGCCTCAAAAGCTGGTGTCGTCGGGATGACACTACCGGCAGCCCGCGAACTGGCTCGCTTTGGGATACGGGTGATGACCATTGCGCCGGGTATCTTCGATACCGCAATGATGGCCAGTCTACCGGCAGCGGCCCGTGAGTCACTCGGTGCGCAGGTGCCATTTCCGTCGCGATTGGGACGTCCTGCCGAGTACGCAGCGTTAGTTCAGCACATCATTGAAAATCCGATGCTAAACGGTGAAGTGATTCGACTCGATGGCGCAATCCGAATGGCGCCGAAATAAGGGAGGCAGCACATGCAAATTTATCTCGATACGGCCAACCTCGCCGAGATTCGCGAGGCCGCCAGTTGGGGTATTCTGAGCGGAGTAACAACGAATCCGACACTGATTGCCCGCGAAGGGGGAGTTGATTTCAAAACGATTATCACCGAAATTGCCGAGCTGGTTGATGGCCCGATCAGCGCCGAGACCATCTCGCTCGATGCCGAGGGAATGGTGCGCGAGGGATTAGAGTATGCTGCATGGCATCCGAACGTTATCATCAAAGTGCCGAGTACAACCGAGGGATTACGAGCAGTAAGCCAACTGGCTAAGCACGGCATTCGTTGCAATGTAACGCTCTGTTTCAACGCTGTGCAGGCATTGCTGGCGGCACGGGCCGGTGCGTTCATCATTAGCCCCTTCGTTGGGCGTGTTGATGATACCGGTGTTGATGGAATGGCCTTGATTCGCGAGATTGCCGGTATCTATCGCCAGGATAGCGAAATTAAAACCAAGATTCTGGCGGCATCTATCCGTCATCCGCGCCATATTGTTGAGGCAGCACTGGCCGGTGCTGATATTGCGACCTGCCCGTTCAAGGTGCTTCAGCAGGCAATGCGCCATCCATTGACCGATCGCGGTATTGAGCAGTTCCTGGCCGATTGGCAATCGCGAATGCGTTCCTGAGCCGAGATTATGCGAGATCAACCACTCATGCTCGGTTTGATCGGCGCTAGCGGTACTGGGAAGACAACGCTGACGCAGGGGATTGTGCGTCTGCTGGGTGCGCAAGGCGTTACGCCGATCAATCTCGATGATTACCTGCGCTATAGCCGTGCAGAGCGTGCGGTACGTGGTTTAACCGATGCCGATCCGAGGGCTACCGATCTGGATCGCATGGCCGCCGACCTGGCAGCGTTGCGAGCCGGTCAAACTATCGAAAAACCGATCTACAACCATAAGACCGGAGTTCCACAGGGCAGTGAACGGGTTGCTCCGACCGGACTGGTTATTGCTTACGGTGCGTTAACTTTGACCCCACCGGTGCAGCCCGATCTGTTCGACCTTACTGTCTACTTTGATCCCGATCCCGAACTGTACCGTCGTTGGCGCGAAGAACGTGATGTGCGTCAACGGGGGTACACCCCTGAAGAAGTGCGGATGGCGTGGCCGGCGCGTGAACGCGACATCCAGCGTTACATCGTTGTCCAACGACCGTTAGCCGATGTCGTTTTACGCTTTCTGCCAGGTGAAGTGGGGTACGACCTGCAAATGTGGTTGCGCCGGCGGGCGCTGGCGTTTGATGTCATCAACGCTCTTGCCGATGCGGGTCAGGGGGTAGCCGTGCAGATCCAATCGGTGGCTGCTGACGATGATGGTTTACCGGCCAACGTGATTAACGCAACGTCAGACCCGGCTCTTGATCGGCTGAGTGAAGGATTACGATCACGGCTGCCGGTATCTGGACAGGTGAGCACAGGTGAAATGGTTCAGGGGACGCATCCCACGCTGACATTTGCTCAAACCTTGATTGCCACGTTGCTCTTGCAAAGAGGGTAAGCGACATTGATGTAGTTCCTCATAGACATCGGCCATTGATGGTAGGGGCACGGCGACGCTGTGCCCCTACTTATGGTGGCGCCCGACCTGACTGCGTTCATCACGCGCTCAACTGCGATTGCATCGAAATCATCTGGTACAATCCCTTCGGCAGCGACTCAAAAGCTGAAAAAATTCGGTGAAGGTATCATCATGGATTGGATTTCTGCATCAGTAAGTGACTCGCGAAGGTTCATGCAAACTCTATGGCTGCTGACGATTATCGGGTTAATCATCCGGGTAGCCGCAGTGTTTGTCCTAAACGACTACTATGATCCGTTGACGGCTGAGTATGGCATTGTAGCAAAGAATATCGTTGCCGGTAAGGGTTTTGTGGGAGGCGGCTGGCTTGGGCCAGAGATGCCAACCGCACTGAATACGCCGGTGTATCCATTATTTCTGGCAGCCTGGTTGTGGGTGGGGGTGCCCTTGCCGTTTCTTGGTGTCGAGCTATGCCAGGCCCTGCTTTCGGCGTTGCTTATCTACCTCACCAGCAGGATTGCATCGCATTGGATTGACACAACAACCGGTTTATTGTCTGGTCTGATGGTAACCTTCTACCCTCCACTTATCTATTTCTGTAAGCAGATTTCTCCGGCGATTTTTACAACATTTTTTACAATTTTTTCCTTGTTTGTGTTATTACACTTCTTTCAACGGCCCACCTGGCGCCGCGCCATATTTTTGGGGGTGGTCTGGGGTATTTCCTGCCTGGTTGAACCTATTTTGCTGTATGGCTTATCAGGTGCGGCGTTCCTCATCGGAATGAATCAAGGTGATAGGATCAAGATTATCCAAAAGCTGGCTGTTACACTATTGATTGGCCTGTTGGTGTTGTTGCCCTGGACGATCAGAAATTATCTGGTGTTTCAGCAGGTTGTGTTGCTCAAGACCTCATTTGATCTGAACTTTTGGCTGGGTAACAATCCGCACGCCACCGGCTTTTTGTACACGGCTTCGGGTGAGCCAATGCAAAACACGCTTCCGGCAAGCACGCTTGAGTATTTAAGCTCACTCAACGAAGCGGAACGCTATGCGGTGCTGCGGTATGAGGCGCTACAATGGATTGCAGCAAATCCTCTGCAATTTTTAAAGCTGACGATGATGCGCATAGTGTACCTCTGGGTTATTTCTCCTACCTATTTGATAACCGATCAGAACATTGTTGAGCCACGCTACTTTTATATGTTTAGAAGTATTATTCAGATTGTGTTGCTGTTGTTGGCATTTCTGGGTAGTGTATTGGTGTATCGAAAGTACAGACAATTTTTTGTGTTAAGTGTCTGGTGGATCGTTGCCTTTACAGCGCCGTATGCTATTTCGGTGGCCGGTAATACTCGCTATCGATTACCGGTAGAGCCGATCCTGCTAGTCCTCGCCGGTGTTTGTGTTAGTAAACTGATCGAGGTATCGCAACAGAAAAGGGCATCGGCAGGGATATAGTCAAACGACGCTGACTGCAACGTCTGGTGTGATGGCAACCTTCATGCTCTTGACTTCACTGCAAAAGGTGCTCTTCTCACCACAGAGACCACGGAGATCACAGAGACTAACGATAATGTTATCTTTCATTGCACAGAGGGTTGTGAACATTTTTCTTCCGTGCGCCCAATGGTCAAAAATGATCCTTATTCTTCATAAATCTTAGACGCTCTGTGTGCTCTGTGTGCTCCGTAGTGAGTTTTTGCAGTGGACTCTGATCTTATGACGAGAATCGCTCATCTGGTACGTATACTGCTACCTCCGCTGGCATACCTTGCGCTGGCAATTGTCTTCACCTGGCCACTGTCTATCCACCTGACGACAGCGCTGGGAAGTGGACTTGATCCATTGTTGCAAACGTGGGTGCTGGCCTGGAATGCGCGGGCATTTGTCACCGATCCGCGAACTATTTGGAACGCGCCGATCTTCTTTCCTTATCCTGAAACGCTGGCGTATAGTGACCATCATCTTCTGCTGACAGTTGTTGCGTTACCGTTGATACTCCTCGGCGGTCCTGTCTTGGCATACAATTTGCTCGTATTAGCCAGTTATGTCCTTACAGGGTGGGCTGTGTATCTGCTGGCAAGCGATATGCTAGTACGCGCACACGATAGGTGGATTCGTACCTTTAGCTCCTTCGCTGCTGGTGCGCTGTTTGCATTTGGTACGTACCGCATGGCACATTTTGTTCATCTACAATTGCTACAGACAGCCTGGCTGCCACTGGCTCTTCTATTTCTGCGCAGGTTTTTGCATGACACGGAAACAGGGACACGACGTTGGCGATATGCGGCGCTATTTGGTCTCTTCACAGGTGTTCAGTGTATAACTGCGCTCTATTACGCATATTTTACTGCCTTGACAATTGGATTGTATGTTGTCATTTGGTTATTGAGAACTTTATCTCGTCGGCAAAGACTCAACTTCTGGCAAAACATTGGCGGGCTATCGTTTGGTGGTATACTTGCCGCGCTTATCACGATACCGGTGACGCTACCGTACATTCATGTGTACGAGTATCTGGGCATCGTCCGATCGTTACGCGAACTCGATAACTGGTCAGCGCCACTCCAGGCATTCCTGGCCGTTGTACCGACAAACTGGTTGTATGGCGGAAGAGACAACTGGTTTACTGCTAGTGGTGGTGAGTTTGCGTTATTTCCAGGTTTTGTCACGGCTATACTTGCGATAACAATTCTGACACTGACAGTTTGGTGGCAATTCAGAGACCGGAAGCGAAACAGTGATACGCTGATCGGCTTGTCGGAGGCTGGCTTCCTGGTATTGCTGGCTACCTGTGCATTTGTATTATCATTGGGTGTTGGAATTCGTCTGGAGCGTGGTAGTGCAGCATTATCAATCCCAATGCCATATGCATGCTTCTACGAACATATCCCCGGTTTTGGCGCTCTGCGCGTTCCGGCGCGCTGGGCAATGTTAACGCATCTGGCACTGGTCTTACTTGCTAGTGTGACTCTCGTTTACCTGGGTCAATGGCTTCGCTCGAGGATAGACCGTCGTCTGACGTGGATCATGCTAGCAACGATTGGTATATGTGCTCTTATCGAGCATGCATCCTTTCCATTACCACTTGCACCTGTTCCTGCGCCGAAACCGGTGTATGCCTGGCTCAGTACTCAGCGCGATCTGCATGCCCTAATTGAGTTGCCGATTGGTTCTACACCACGCGGTGCCGAGCTGGAACGTATTACTACACGTCAGTTCCACCAGATACATCACTGGAAACCACTCGCTGTTGGATACAGTGGTATTATTCCATTTGGTACGACTGATGTGATGCGTCGCATTCAGCGTTTGCCCGATGATGATACCCTACGTTATTTGGCTCTGCTCGGTATCAACACGTTGATTATCCATCGCGATGAATATGAACCTGAAAAACTGGCGTCTCTGAAGGCATGGGCCGATACTACTCCACTGCTGAGTCGTCGTGCGGAAGTGGGTGACGCATTGGTATACGTAATCAATCCGCAGGCTCTACCACCGTTACCTGCTGCGAACAATGCATCGATATTCATATCAGCAGATGAACGGGTGCCGGGGGTATTGGCGCTAGGCCTCGTTCAACGCTGGAAAGCGGAAGGTGCTTCCTTGTATGGTTTTGAACGAACGCGCTACTATCCGGCGCTGCGCCGGCCCCAACCCGGACAGGTGTTCGATTACGGATTGCTTGCTGCCGATGAGAATCCACTGCGTTACGGTTTTGATGCGGAAAATCTGCTCTGGCAATCGAACGGCCTGGCTCTCTATCGTCGCGATTCACGACTGCTTGCTGCCATTGATCTGGCTCAGCCGGTTGCAGGACAGTTTCATTCGCAGTATCCCTCTCGTTTAAGTTTGGTGGTCGAAGCAGATCGGGTGCGTGTCAATGAGAATGTTTTTATGCTAGACGAACCCCTGTCTGCTGCTTTCATTGAGTTAGATACTGCCAGTCTGGTAACGCAAACTTTGGTGATTGATGGTAGAGCGTACACGGTTCCACCAGGCACCATTACGCTTACCGCACCGATCTCGATGAACCGCGAGACGATCATCATCGGTCAGACTGATCGAATGAGCATTCAGCAACTTCGAGTACTGAACGCTCCGCGCATGTCTGTTACCTTACCAGAAGGATTGCTAGCGATTGCTGCTGACTGTCGTTTTGATGGGACGCAATTGTCAGTCACTGTGCACATCGGTGGATCAGGTGCGCTAGAATTGGAGGTACGCGGTGCATCAGCCCGTGACGATAAGCCTATTTTGCTTCTCAAAGGTGTACCGCTAACAACAACGTCTAATGTTAGTAGTATCACCTTCAGTGTTGATCTATTTAATCCTGGCGAACCATGGATAACCCACCGCGAGCCTCCAGAAGATGGACGCTATATCGTGTATTTGCGAGCTATGGGGCGCTCTAGTACTGCGGTACCGATTGCAACATTTTCGATCCGTAATGGAGCAATCCGTGATGCGCGGTCTGTTCCTCTCCCCCTTCGTGCCTTGCGTTAGGGTCTTGAAGATGTGATGTATTGCAGAACAGGATGCTATCGCAGATCAGTGAGAATATTACGACACTGATCCGATTTCCAGGATACGCCTGAATCTCGTTTTACAGAGCGAGTTTGAAAGAGCTTCTATCTTTATTGTTGTCCTCACCAAAAAACCCTGATGTAAAGCAACAATGAACACCTAATGCTGTTGTTCACGTGCCAGGTAATACGTCATACTTTGCAGTACAGCCACCGGATCAATATAGCGCACCCAAACATCCTCGGGCACCTGTAGGATCATCGGCGCATAGCTAAGGATTGCACGCACGCCAGCCTCAACCAGGACATCGGCAACTCGTTGGGCTTGTGCTGCCGGGACTGCAATGATAGCCATTCTAATCTGTTTTTCGGCTATTACCCGTCGTGCATGCGCGAAATCCTGGATGGTCAGGTCGCCGATCTTTTGTCCGATCTTGGCCGGATCGGCATCGAATAGGGCGACAATCTCGATCCCTTCGGTGCGAAAACCTTCGTAACGGGCAATGGCTTGCCCGAGCAGGCCGATGCCAACCAGGGCTACCGGCCAGTGTTGGTTGATACCGAGGATGCGTTCAATATGTTGGAGGAGCTTCTCGACATCGTAGCCGATACCCTGCTTGCCAAACTCACCGAAATACGAAAGGTCTTTGCGGATCTGTGCCGCAGTCACGTTGATCCGCTCGCCAAGCTCTTGCGAAGACACGGAATGCACCCCCTCCTCGAGCAGGTAGCGCAGACTCCGTGCATAGAGGGGTAGGCGTCGAATGACTACATCAGGTGGTAATTCTGAGCGCTCCACACAAGTCCTCCGTTGGATCAGGTAGAGTATGTGAAGTGTAGCACGAGCTTACCAGTTCTGCAAGAGTTTTTTATTGATAGTGCTTTTCAGTGTTCTCAAACAGAGCAACGATCCTGGGTGCGCGGGCCTCCGGCCCGCATTCTGCAATATACGGCGCAATTTCGTCATTTGTTGCATCAGCAAACCGTCAAGGGCGGTTTTAGAACCCGCTCCTACCGGTGCGGTCATATGCAGCAGATTAGGAATCTCGCCGTTCCTCTCGTCTGCCAGACAGGGGAAGACGTTGGAAAGCCCTGTCTGAATCGATTGAGTGAGATTGATTCAGATATGCTACAATGCGCGGGCAGAGTTGCAATCGTAGATGACGTCCGGCGATCAGAACGTTTATGGATACACTGGCAGGAAAGCGAATTGTGCTTGGGGTGTGCGGTAGCATTGCCGCCTACAAAGTGGCACAACTGGCCCGTGATTTGACCCTGGCCGGGGCAGTGGTAGATGTGATTCTGACCGAGGCAGCCGAACGGTTTGTCGGTAGGGCAACGTTTCAGGCGTTGACCGGTCGTCCGGTGCTGACCGATATGTGGAGTTTACCGGAAGACGGGGTGGTCGGTCATGTGAGTCTTGGTATGCACGCCGATATGGTTGTGATCGCACCAGCGACTGCCAATACCATTGCCCGTCTGGCCGCCGGTCTATGTGACGATCTGCTGACAACGACTGTTCTCGCAACACGCGCACCGCTGCTCATCGCACCGGCGATGAATCCGGCAATGTACGAGCATCCGGCAACCCAGGCCAATCTGGCCACATTACGCGCCCGCGGAGCATACGTGCTCGAACCAGAGGTTGGACGAATGGCTGAGCCGGTGAGCGGCCGCGGACGCCTCCCTGAACCGGCTGATTTGCTGGCCGAAATCCGTGCGTTGCTGGGCCGTCAGATCGGTCGCTTGCGCGATCGGCGAGTAGTAGTAACAGCCGGTGGTACTCGTGAGCCAATTGATCCGGTGCGTTATATCGGGAATCGCTCGTCGGGTCAGATGGGGTATGCGTTAGCGACCAGGGCACGTGATTTGGGGGCAATGGTGACCTTGATAAGTGGGCCAACCGCTTTACCCCCACCGCGAGCAGTAACCTTCGTTCCGGTTGAGACAGCACTTGAGATGCGTGAGGCAGTGCGGGCGGCCTGCCAGCAGGCAGATATGCTGATTATGAATGCAGCAGTGGCCGATTTTCGGCCAGCTTCTGTGTCGGACGAGAAGATCAAGAAACGCGACGATGAAGGGATGATGCTTCATCTGGTGCAGAATCCCGATGTCGTTGGTGAGTTGGCCGGTCGGCGTGACCTCTTTAAAGTTGGTTTTGCCGCCGAAACAAACGATCTGTTGCGTAATGCGCGAAGTAAACTGCAACGCAAAGGGCTGAATGTGATCGTAGCAAATGATGCTGTTGCCAGCATCGGTCAGCCTGAGATTGCGTTCATCGTGCTTGATGATGAGCGCGTTGTAGAATTACCACGTTTGCCTAAAGCTGAGGCTGCGGCAGTACTACTTGATCTCATTGTGGAACGTTTTGAGCAGTGGCTGAACGTACAGCCGTTGTCTGTCAGAGAGATTGAGGAGCAATGACGACAGAACCGCAACCAAATCAATCTTCACCTGAACCATCGCCGACGTCACGGTCAACACGCCGGTTGACGGCGCCGCAATCGCTACGAGCCGCGCCAAAGGCCCCTACGCAGCAGGTAGCACGCGCCGAGGTGAATGATTTGATCGCTGCGTTGGGTGATCCGGGTCATCCGCGTCACGCGGAGGCAGTTGATCTGTTGACAGCTATGGGGGCAGCCGTTGTGCCGGCGTTGTGTGATGTCGTTGGTCCCGATCAACCCTGGTTAACGGTATATCGAGCGACTGAAGTGTTAGCCCAAATCGGTGATGGTCGGGCAACCAGGCCACTTATCAATGCGCTGAAACATCAGAACGCCAATGTGCGTTGGGGGGCAGTACGCGCCTTGACTCAGGTTGGCGATGTTCGTGCGCTATTAGCGCTTCGCGAGGTAGCTCGTTCTGATCAGGGTCGTACCAGTTGGGGTGAATCGGTGGCCGATGTGGCCCAAAGTGCCCTGGAGCTGCTCAAACGGCGAAGTATCTGGACCCAGAGCCTTGAACTGGTGAAACTGGCCGTGGTGAGTGTGATCTTCCTTTTGTCAATGGCTTTGGCCTTCGGGGTTATCGGGGCGTTACGAAACGAGCTTGAACAATTTGGCCGGTATGTCCCTGGTCAAACGGAATTACCAACCCTGGTCTTACCGACCCCAAGACCGACGGCTACACCGCGACGACCGACTGCGGCAGCGCAACCAACAAATCTCCCGGCAGCAACTCAGGCTATTACCGGCACGGCCTTACAGGTCGCGAATGTGCGACCCTTGCCCGGCACCAACAATCAGCCTATCGGACGGATTAATGCCGGTGATGAAATTATCTTCCTTGCCCGCACTGCTAACGATCAATGGTATCTGATCCGACTTGGCGAACGGCGTAGCCCTGATTCATTTATCGCCAATCCTGATGGAAGCGGCACCGGTTGGGTTAATCGGGCGTTGGTTTCACCCCCCGCAGTGGAAGTGCCTGTTCAGGAGCCGTTGCCGCTGACGATACCAACAGCAACTCCGTAACAAGGTTCCTGAAATGTCATTCCCTCACCTCTTCTCCCTCGTAAAGAAAAGAGAGGAAGGGAACAAGATATGCAGAGGGCAAGATGTTCAGACATGCCCTGAAAAGTTTCCCAGGTGTGTGACTAGGCACGACACGTTGTGAGTGGTCATCAGTTATGCCACGCAACAAGATGCAGTACCGGGTTCTACAATTGTGATCAAGCATTTCCGAACGGTGATCATTGGATGTATCACGGCATTGGGCTGGGCCAGTCTTGCCGGGATCGTGATCGTTCTCCTCTACCAGGCGCCTATGCGCCGGGCATTTGATATTGGCAATAACGATGCCGGAGTAGTGCAGGGTTTTGCCGAACCAGAACGCTTCCCTACCTCAGAAGGGAGCGGTTTTGATGGATTGGTCAGACGTGTCTTGCCAACGGCGGCCCTGCGTTTCCCGCAGCTTGGAACACCGGCTGCGGTGACGATGCGCTGGCTGGCGCCGACGGGAGTGCCAGTCGTCGTGCAGATCAACGATGAGCTGCGTGTGCAGTTGGTAGCGCAAGGGCAATGGGAAGAGCAAACCGTTGTCTTAACCGGCGGCTGGCGCAAAGCGTTTGATACCGTTGTACGGATCACATCGCCAGCAGCGGATCAGATACTGCTTGACCGGATTGAGATAACGGTCTTGCCACCGGTATGGCCTCACCCGGCACAGTTGTTGTATGCCGGACTTGTTGGCGTGCTGTGCGGGGTATTGTTTGCTGGACAGCCACGATGGCAACCGGTACTGACCATTGTCGGTTACGGTATTGGATGGCTTCTGCTCTATCGCGACAGTCCTTATCCACTTATCTACCTGCCACCGATCAGTGTCGCAGTGTTAGGAGCTGCTACGCTGGTCAGGTACTGGCCCATTGTGGTAACACGCTGGCCGCAGTGGGCCACACCGTGGCTTGTCGTCTGTCTCATAGGAAGCTGGGTAAGTTGGCTGCTACCGGCAATGCAGGCACACGTAACATTGGCCCGGCCCGGCGTCGAAAACGATTTTCGAGTCTTTGCAACGCGCGATACGTTATCGGCCATCTTTCAAGCTGATGGTTTTTACAATCTTGGCTATCCACTCTTGCTTTGGCTGGTACGTCCTTTGACGCACGATAATCCCTTTCTGGCCGCGCGTTTGATCGCACTGGTTGCCGGAGGCATCTTGATCGGTGCTGGCTATTGGCTGGCACGCTGTTTGCTTGCTCCAGGACCATCATTGCTGGCCGCTGGCTTCCTGGCGTTGAGCGGAATGGTTGCGCAGTACAGCTTGCTGATCGGCAGTGATATGCCATTTGCAGCCCTTATGACCCTGGCAGTAGCGGTGACGTTGCGGGTCAATACGCACACACATGCAGCAATAGCCTTGCTCGGGGGGGCGCTGGCCGGAGCAGCTTTTCTACTACGGCATCCGGGTTTGATCTTGCTCTTGTGGGGAGGAATCACGGTCTGGTATAGCGCTGGTTGGCGAATGGCGATATTGTTTGGAACAGGATTTGTGTTGGCCGCGTCACCACAACTCACCGTGAACATATTGCAAACCGGTCAGCCATTGTTCAATCAGCAGGCCAAAAATATCTGGTTGGCAGTATATGCCAATACCGATTGGTCACGCTGGAATGAAGTCCCGAACAGTATTACTCTGCACGAGGTGATTGGCCGTGATCCATTACGTTTCTTGGGCAACTGGGGGCGGAATGTGATCGGTTTCATCGGTGCCGGTGCAGAGGACGTAAGTGAGTTTGGGCGTGCCGATCAGTTGCGCTTACTCGGTTGGCCGGTCAACTGGCTGGCCATTGGGGGCCTGGTGATAGCAAGCTGGCTGGCGTGGCAGAAACGTGCTGACAGACGCTGGTTCGCCATCTCAGGTTTGATCGGCGTATATGTATTGGTGATTGCCACTGCGTTTATTCTGCCCCGGTTCTTCTTGCCACTCGCGCCGTTGTATGCGGTTGCCGCCGCGTGGGCAATGCAGCAGCTATGGAGAGGTCAGCGCCAGTTGTTGATCGCTACGCTCATCATTGCCATCCTCTTGAGTGTCGGGCCAGGTGCAGCGGTGCAGGCTGTGCTGTCTGCCCAGCCGCCGGACGAAGTGGCCGCTGTAGCGTTGGTACGACAATCGTTACCCACCGATAATGTGAGCATCGTGGCTGCAATTCCCGACCGTTTGCCACTGGCAAAGTATTCAGCGATTGCCCATCTGATCAAGTTTCGTGTGCCAGTAACGGTTACCGCGAACGAATTACAGGCCATAGCCGCCGATTATCTGCTGTGGGATCAGGCGCAAGGCGCACCACCGATCCCTGAATCAGAGCGACATCGAATTGGTGAAGGTCGCTTTGTGCTGTACGCGATGAGAGGAGGAAGAGGAGAGGAGTGATAGGAGCAGATTTCATTACGTCTGGTACAGTTAGAACGGTATATGAG
This sequence comes from Chloroflexus sp. MS-G, assembly GCF_000735195.1. Classification (GTDB taxonomy): domain Bacteria; phylum Chloroflexota; class Chloroflexia; order Chloroflexales; family Chloroflexaceae; genus Chloroflexus. The sequence continues at coordinate 10,145 of NZ_JPIM01000049.1, read as the reverse complement.
AGCAGCAAGCATGTGCAGTTGTGGCATCTGGATGTAGTGCAGGTCATGCAGCTATCACACCGGCAGAGACGCATCTGCTGTGTCCAGATTTAGGAGAGCGAGCAGCACAAATGCTATCTTCGTCCGTTGAGAAAGCAACAATGGCCGAAACATCTTATCAAAAGTCGCAATCGCGAACGTTTATACAACCACTGCTCTGGATAGCTATCCTCATCGTGATTGGGTTGATCTTACGCCTCTGGTTTCTGGCCGTTAACCAGATCGATCCACGCTTTTCGGCAGCCGATGATGGCGACTATTATCTGCGAGCACTGCAATTTGCAGTCACCGGTGAATATCAAGACAACTCCTGGCTCATCCGGCCACCGGGACACATCTTCTTCTTCGCGGCGATGTTACGGATCGGATTGTGGTTGGGTGATCCAGCGATCGGTATTACCCTCATCCGGGCAGTGCAGATCGGCCTATCACTGGCGCTCATTCCCCTCGGCTACGACCTGGCACGACGGCTCTTTCATCCGCGAGCCGGTCTGATCTTCGCGGTTGTACTGGCGATCTGGATGCCGCTGGTCGAGTTACCCATTCTTATTCTCAGCGAGCCACTCTTTTTCTTTATGCTCTTTCTGCACGTATGGTTTCTGGTTCGCTGGCGTGATGAGCATCGTAGTGGTTGGTTGATTGGCGCCGGAATCACGCTGGCAATCGCTGCTCTCGCCCGTTCGCCCGGTCTGTACGGTGCATTGTTCGCCGTGATCTTCATCGTGACCCAGGTGTGGATGTCTGATCGTCAACTCCGGGGGCAGCGGCTAATGCTGGCGTTGCTGGCGTTTCTCCTGCCTTTTGTGCTGACGATAGCGCCCTGGACGATTCGCAATTATCTGGTCTATCGCGACATTATTCTGATTGACACCTTAGGGCCGGTTAATCTGTGGATCGCGATGAGCGATGCCGTCCATGAAGGTCGTGGTGAGGGTGAGGCGAAGGCGATCCTTATGGCGCTGCCACAGGCAGAGCGGCAACGCTTTGTCAGTAGTGAACTGCGCCGAATTGTTCAGACTGAGCCCTGGCGGCTGACCCGTAATCTCTGGCCCCATTTTCGGCATATCTGGAAGGCACAGTTTATCGAAGATTTTCTGGTCAAGGCTAGCTTCTTTACCCGGCCATTACGAGATATTTGGCCGCTTGGGTTGGCCGGTGATCTGATCTGGATAATATTCACCCTGGCTGCGCCCTTCACGCTTTTCGGTCGTTGGCATGAAGGACCGATCCGGTTATTGGCTTGGAGCTGGATCGGCTATACGTGTCTGATGGTCATGTTGATCCACGTCGAGCCGCGCTACCTACTGCCGGTCTGGCTATGGATGGCATTGTACGGTGCCGCAGCATTAGCCCAGATTGGTCGGCAACGCTGGCGGTTCGATTGGGTTGCAGTGGGGGCGCTTACCATCAGTGTGGGATTAGGGTATCTCATCTTGAGTTACCGTGATTATCCGGCAATTCTTCGGGCAGGGATCGCACGTGAGCAAGCGTGGTCTGCGGCAGTAACTGCGCTTGAGCGCAATGATGTGCAAGCTGCCGAGCAGGCATACCGTCAGATGTTGGCTGCTGATCCAGATTTTGCCGATGGTCAGGCAGAATTTGCGCGCTGGTTACTCGCGCGACAGCGCTACGATGAGGCCTGGCAGGTTATCGGCAACTATCCCACCCATCGTGGTAACCTTGTACGTGGGGCGTTAGCACGTGCGCAAGGCGATACAGCAACCGCTATCGCCTACCTGCGCGATACCGAAGAGCGAGCCGGTGAAGATGTGCAACGGCTGGCATTCTATTGGTTGTCACCAGCGCCGACAAAGACACTCACGGTAGGTACCGATCTCGATCTTGGCTATTTGTATGGATTCTCATTCGGTGAACGAGCTGGCGGTGAACCGTTTCGCTGGTTGCAGGGCAACGGCGAGATTCGATTGCCGCTACCGACACCTTTACGTGGCAATGAAACACTGGCTCTGCGTCTAACCGCGCCGCAACCGACAACACTCAGTGTTACAATAGGCCGACTGCAATATGCAGTCAACGTTGCACCAGGTGGCTGGCGAGTGTATCATCTGCCAATACCGACCGAAATGCACGGTACGCAAGAGGTGCGAATCGCGCTCAGGGCGCCGACCTTCTTGCCCTATCAGCATTTTGCCGGAAATACCGATGCACGTCCATTGAGTGTTATGGTACAGCGTATATCAATTCGGTAAATCGTCATGCAACAGGTAGATACAACAGCAACGGCCATGAATGTTGCCACGCCGGAATACCCCTTTACGGTAAGTGTTGTGATACCGGCGTATAATGAGGCCCACGGTATTGCCCAAGTCGTTGAGCGGATCAGGACGGTATTGCCCCATGCCGAAATCGTCGTTGTTGATGATTGCTCACAAGATGAAACAGCGCGTGTTGCCCAGGCTGCTGGCGCACGAGTCATTCGTCATCCGATCAATCGTGGCAATGGCGCAGCGGTGAAGACTGGGATTCGGCGTGCCCACGGCGAGGTGGTGCTCTTGATGGATGCCGACGGACAGATGGATCCGCGCTTTATTCCCGATCTGCTGGCGGGGATTGCTGCTGGCTATGATATGGTTGTTGGGGCACGTACCCGCGAAACGCAAGGTGATTCGTTGGTGCGTAGATGGGGCAACCGTGCTCTTGATATGCTGGGCAGCTATCTGGTTGAAACGGAAGTACGTGATCTGACCAGCGGGTATCGGGCGATACGCCGCGAAGTGATTATGGAATTCATCAATCTGCTGCCGAATCGCTATTCCTACCCAACCACCAGTACCCTGGCGCTGCTCAAAGCCGGGTATAACGTTGGCTATGTGCCGGTGACCGGTCAGCGCCGACAGGGCGGTCGCAGTGGTCAGAAACTCTTGCGCAATGGTATCCGGTTTGGTCTGATTATCTTGCGGATTGTCTCACTCTTTGCCCCACTGCGAGTCTACCTACCGGTCGCACTTTCGATGCAGGTATTAGCCTTGATGTCGTTTTTGATTAGCTTTTTCATCACCGATCCATTCCGCTTCCATATCCCCAATTCGGCAGTCGGCTTATTTGTTGGCAGCATCATCATCTTTATGTTTGGTCTGAACGCCGAACAAGTGGCAGCGCTCCGATTTCAGCGTCCGTTTCGTAACGACGAGGAGGGGTAAGGAGCGTATGCGTCGGCTGGTTTCGTGGTTGTTACGCTTGATCGGTCCGTTGCTCTTGCTGGTGTTTATTGCTACCAGCGATTTGCGTTTACTGTGGGATATTCTTCGTTCGGCTGAGCCGGCGCCGGTCATCTGGTCACTGGCGTTGTTTCCACCGTTCATCATCATCAAATCCTGGCGCTGGATTCAGATTATGCGGGGGATGCAACTCGATCTTGATCTACCGACAGCCTGTGCGCTTTATACGGTTGGCCTGTTTTATGGCACAGTGACACCGGGGCAGGCCGGTGATCTGTTGAAGGCCGTGTATCTGCGTGAACGCGGCATCCCGACAGCACCGGCCTTGCTCTCGGTGGTGCTGGATCGACTCTGTGACCTGATCGTGATGGCAGCTCTGGGTACAATCGGTGTGTTTGCGCTCGGTCGCCTCTTGCCGAGCCGTGAATTGCAGCAGGCGATTGTCATCTTGACCGGCACCGGGCTTGTGCTAATGAGCGTACTGTTAACTGCGCGTAAACCGCGCTCGTGGCTGCTAACGACGATTTTGCCGCGATTGGCGCCTCGTTTGCGTGCTCGTCTTGACCGCTGGAATGAGCAGATGCACAGTCTGACGCTGACAACCGGCTTAATCGGCATTGTAGGCGGCGCGACCTTCATCTCGGCCAGTTTTACCTTTCTACGCATTTGGTTGCTCTTCCTTGCTCTTGATTTAAGTGCGGTGCCGTTATTGGTTGTCGTTGGGGCGACGGCACTGATCTCGGTCTTGCAGGTGTTACCGATCTCCTTTGGCGGTGTGGGCATTCGCGATGTGGTGTTATTCGCGATACTCTCTGCCTACGGCTATACCCAGGAACAGGCGCTCACGCTTTCAGTCCTGTTTTTGTTGATTAACATCGAACATCTGCTCATTGGCTTTATCGTTTCGTTCTGGTTTCCGCTTGGTCGCAGTGGTACAATATCTTTATGACGTACAATCGCTACGCCGCTGTTTATGATGGGAGTGGTCAGATACGGTTTGCCATCCTGACCGCCATCTATTTAGAGGAGGTATTGCAGCGTCACCCTGTATCAGGGCGGCGGGTACTGGATATTGCCTGTGGTACCGGAACGCTGTTGGCAATTCTGGCTGAGCGTGGTTGGGAGGTGTCAGGGCTTGACGCCTCGGCAGCAATGCTGGCCCAGGCTGCGGCAAAACTGGCCGCTGTTCCAACCCGCGTAGAGCTGTGGCAGGGAGACATGCGCGATCTGGCAGGATTGCTGCCGGCCAATACGTTTGATCTGGTGACATGTACTTACGATAGTCTGAACTATTTGATCGGAAGCAACGATCTGGCAGCCTGTCTGCGCGGTGTGGCACGAGTATTGACGGCGGGTGGTTTGTTTGTTGCCGATATGAATACCCGCCACTTTCTGGCTTATGATTGGGGAGAATGCACGTTTAGCGAACAACCAGCGTATATTCAGGTCGAACGAACCTTCTTCGATCCGTCCAGTAATGTGTCTACGATGTGGCTGACCGGTTTCATCGGCAACGATCACGAAGGATATGAACGTTTCGATGAATTGCATATCGAGCGGGCATATCCGAGCGAGCTGGTTGCGGCATTCATTGAAGCTGCCGGGTTGCAGATCGAAGGATGTTACGACGGATTTACCTTTCAACCACCGACTACAACAACTCAGCGTCTGTGCTGGGTTGCCCGTAAACCACTATGCCAAAACTGCTGATCTTATCAACTGGGGGTGCCTTAACGATTCGCCGGGCGTTAGGTGCGCGTGATGATCAGCCATTCACGTTGCGCTCAGACCTGACGGTTACTGTCGAAGAGTTTGCCAATCTGCCCGGCAGTCATCTGACGCCGCAGCAGATATTTGCCCTGAGCCAGCGTATCCAGAATCTGCGCGACAGTTTCGATAGTATCCTGGTGACAACCGGTAGTGACACGTTGGAGGAGACCGCTTTTCTCATCGATCTCTTGCTTCCTGAAGGCCCGCCGATTGTCATTACCGGTCTGCCGCGCCTCAGTGGTAGTGGCTTCCCTGACGCGAACGGGCTTCTGGCAGCAATCACGGTAGCCGCGGCTCCGTCTGCTGCTAATCTAGGCGTGTTGGTCGTCGCTGATGGTGCGATCTACGCTGCAACAGCCGTGCAGATGCAGTTTAGTCAGGGTATTGGGATGATCACAGCGCCGACAGGATTCTTGGGGCGGGTCGAGGGTGATCAGGTGTACATTCGATTACAGCCGCTGAACCGTCAATGGATTGCGGCCCCGCGACTGGTTGAACCGGTCGATCTGATACGCATCGGCCAGGGTGCCGATGATCGCCAACTACGCCACAGTATTGCTGACAATGTTGCCGGTATTGTCATCGAGACGTTCGGCAGCGGGCGGATACCACCGTGGTGGCTACCGGCTATCAGCGAGGCCATTCAGCACCGTATTCCGGTTGTTGCTGTCAGTCGGGCTGGTGTCGGTGGAATGGGGGATGAATTCGGGTACGTCGGCGCCTACCATGATCTGCGCAAGCTGGGGGTCATTTTTGCCCCTAATCTGAGCGGGATCAAAGCCCGTTTGAAGCTCATGGCAGCGTTAGCGGTGGCGCGTTCGCCTGCCGAGTTACGGGCGCTGTTCCAAGAGCGTAAGGATAGTTGAGGGGAGAAATGCAGTTGGTAGTCGCGGCTTACCTGCTGCTGGCGTACACGATAATAGAGGAGTAGAGGACGATGGAAGTACTACCGCCGCCAGAGGCAAAAGCAGAGTATGTCGAGCAAATGTTTGCCCGAATTGCTCGCGGCTACGATCGGGTTAACCGGGTGATGACCTTTGGCCTTGATCAGGGTTGGCGACGCAAAGTTGTTGAATATGTTGCGCCACCGGTCTATGGTCGTGCGCTTGATGTGGGAACCGGTACGGGTGACTTTTTACCTGAACTTGCCGCATGGGCGCGTGAAGGGTTAGTCATTGGGGTCGATTTTACCGTCCCGATGATGCGGGCTGGGCAGCCCAAAATCGCCGACCTGGTACACCGTGGTCGTGCGGCCTTTGTTGCCGGTGATGCGCTACAATTACCCTTCCCTGACAACACCTTCGACGCAATCACAACCGGTTTCGTGCTACGGAACGTAACCGACATTCCCGCCGCGTTGCGCGAAATGTATCGCGTAGCCCGACCAGGCGCAACAATGGCGTGTCTAGAAGTGGCTCGACCGCGCAACCCGCTTTTGCGCTGGGGGCATCGCATCTATTTCGAGCAGGTGGTACCCTGGATCGGCGCGCTGCTTGGTGGTGATCGCCGGGCCTATACCTATCTACCGCAATCGGCGCGGCTCTTTCCCCCACCCGATAAGCTGGCAACGATGATGCGGGATGCTGGCTGGCAACACGTCTTTTACCGTTTGTACGGACTGGGGGCAGTGGCTATTCACGTCGGTGCTAAGGTATAGTCAGGATCATACGCATATCAAACGCTTCACTCGCACGAGGTGGCCCGATGTATTACGATGACGATCACAACGATAACGACATTCGCCGGCGTGCTCGGTTGCTCATGCGTTCGCGGCGCTCAGAAGACTGGATCGACGATGACTGGGAGATGTTGCCTAGACGCTACTCCCGGTCACGACGGGCCGGTGGTGGGTTATCGGTATCGTTCCTTCTTTTGCTCATAATCGTGCTGGCCGTTGGAATCGGTGGCTTCTGGATCGCACAGCGCATAAACGCCGTAGGAACGGCACTACCCAACCTGCAAGTGATTGTCCAGACCCCGACCCCACAAATTGTCAGTGGAGCGGCAGTAGTTCAGCGGATTCAGCAACTGAGTCGTCTCGAAACCAGCAAATACACAATTGAGCGCGTGATCGATGTGCGGCAGAGCAGCAACATTCCGATTATCGGTGACTGGCTTGCCAGTGACGCCTTGCTGTTGATTGCACACGGTACGGTTGTAGTCGGGGTTGATCTGAGCCAGATCACGGCTGATGCAGTAACCGTTTCTGCCGATGGGAGCCGGATCACCGTTCGTTTACCTCCGGTGCAGGTCTTTAGCGCAACCCTTGATAATAGCAAAACTCGCGTGTACAGTCGCGACCGGGGCTTGCTGGCGCCGGAAAATCCACATCTAGAGACCATCGCTCGCCAGGCTGCTGAGCAGCAGATTTTGCAGGCGGCTTGTGACGATGGGATCATGGAAGAAGGGACACGTAATGCAGCGTTGGCACTACGTCAGTTTCTTGGCCTGATCGATGGGGCAGTTGTTGAGGTCATCACATCGCCACCAGCAGCGTGTACCGTTACACCCTGATAGAGGCTTGTCAAGGCACCGGAAATGAGTGTTCCGTATGGAGTATTGATAGGGGGATTGGGTGCGTACACTGACGGATACCTGGTTTCATTATGTCTGACCGCCGGTTATCAGGCTCTGGCAGTACGAGGCGTCCAGGCACTGTTTGACACCTTGAGTCGACAGATTGATCTAGCCTTGATCGATCTGCCGGACAGAGAGCATCTTGCTCAGCTTACAGAAGTGACCAGCCACTTCAAGGGTATCTTGATCATTCTTGGCCCACGCGATGATCGGCTGACCGTCGAGGCCTTCCATTATGGTATCGATGATTATATTGCACGACCCTTTCGCGCCGACGAACTGTTAGCGCGTATGCGTGCCCATTTACGGCGTTATCAACGTAGTATGCCACCTCCCTTCACGATTGGTCCGTTCACCCTTGATCTGGCAGCCCGACGCATCTCGTTCAACGATACCCCTCTGACGCTCAACCTGCCTTCGTTTGCGCTTCTCAATGTTCTGTCCGAAGCTCCTACCCGTCTGTTTACCGCAACCGAACTCTTGACCCAGGTCTGGGGACGTGCCGAGGCGACCAATCTCGCCCTTCTCAACACGACCTGGCAGCACCTGCGCCACCAGGTCGGAAATGCAGTTGATGTATTGGTCGGTGATGTCCGGCAAGGATTTGCTCTTTTGGCTCCCTCACCTTCCCCCTAGCCCCTTCCTCTCTACCACGGGGAGAGGAAGGAGCCGGACTCTAGCTTGACTTCTAGTACGCGATAGTGTACAACGGTGCTCATGGAAAACACCATGCGCACAGGGAAAGCCGCAACACTCCTTGGTGTCTCGGTCAAGACGTTGCAGCGTTGGGAACGCGAAGGAAGGCTGATTCCGGTGGCCCGAACGGACAGCAACCGCCGTCTCTCCCCTGAGACGCAAATCCGTGAGGTCATCGGTTTGCGGCAGGCGAACCATGCGCCAACCACGCTGGTCGCCTCCTGTCGGGTATCGCGTGCGGCACAGCAGCCGGACCTGGCGAATCAGCGCAACGTGCTGGAAGAGGTCGTGGTGGCGACGGGATTGGCGGGGGTCGAGGGTATCGAGGAAGTGGGCGGCGGGTTGAACGTCACGCGCAAGCGGTTGCTGGCCCGTATGGACGAGATCGGGCGACGGGACGTCACGATGCTGATCCTCGCGCACCGGGACCGCCTCACCCGTTTCGGCGTTGCGTGGTGCGAACATGACGCCAAAACCCATGGCTGCGAAGTGCTGGTGCTCACCCAGGAACGGCTGTCTCCCGAACCGGAAATGGGGCAAGACGTGATGACCATCGTGCACGGTTGTTCGTCTCGGCGATACGGTGTGAGGAACGATCGAAAGCAGGTGGATGCAGCGCTGAAACAGGATGCCCATGGCGTCAAACAGGCCCAACCATGCAACGAACCCACACGATCGCTCGTTGCCCGACTCCTGAGCAAATCGACTACTTCAAGCGCGCCTGCGGCACGGCGCGGCGTGTCTGGAACTGGGCGCTCAATGAGTGGAACAGGCAATACGCAGCAGGCGGCAGGCCAAACGCCATGGCGCTCAAAAAACAGTTCAACGCCATCAAGTACACCGACCCGCAGTGGCTCGATGAGAGCGGCCGGCCTTGGGTGCAAGACATGCACCGGGATGCCCACGCCCAGCCGTTCAGGAATCGTGCCAACGCATGGGAACGGTTCTTCGCCGACCTCAGGGAGGGCAAAGAAGCGCACGAACCACGGCTCAAGAAAACGGGCCGTTGCCGCGACAGCTTTTATGTGGCCAACGACAAGTTCCGTCTGGACGGCAAGACGATCCGTCTGCCCAGGATCGGCGAAGTCGCCATGACCGAGGAACTGCGCTTCGCGGGCACGATGTTGGGCGCGACGGTCTCGCGCACCGCAGATCGTTGGTTTGTGGCAATACAGGTCGAGGTGCCTGATGCGCAATGCTATCGGCGTCGCACGGCGCACGAGGTCAACGGCCTCGACCTGGGCGTTACGGCTGCCGCAACGATCTCCAGCGGTGAAGTCGTTGAGGCGCCCAAGCCGCTCAACGCAGCGCTGCGTCGTCTAAACATCCGTAGCCGACGTCTCAGCCGCAAGCTGCAAGCCGCCAAGAAGGCAGCAGGATGTGAACGCCGTGCCCGCCTGCCCAAAGGAACGCGCCTGCCGGTATCGAACAACCGGCGAACGTCCGCTGCGACATTGGCAAGGCTGCATGCCCGCCTTGCCAATCTCCGAGCGGATTTCACCCACAAGCTCACGACTCGACTCTGCCGCGAACACCAAGCGTTCGTGATCGAGGATGGAAACGTCAAGGGGATGCTCGCGAACGAGAAGCTCGCTCGCGCCATCGCTGACGTGGGCTTTGGGATGTTGCGCTCGCAGGTGGAATACAAGGCGAAACGCTACGGAACGCGGTTGGTTATTGCTGATCGCTGGTATCCAAGTAGCCGACTGTGCTCCATTTGTGGCTGGAAGAACGAGGCGCTGACGTTGCGCGATCGAGAATGGGTGTGTGCCGAGTGTGGTGCGCACCACGACCGTGACCTCAATGCGGCGCGGAACCTGAAACGGCTGGCAACCGAAACTGCCCTACCCGTGGCGAGTCCGACCAGTAATGGCGGCGCTGCGG
>NZ_JPIM01000048.1 GCF_000735195.1 Chloroflexus sp. MS-G | reverse complement strand
CCCCAGGATTTAGCATTCTCTGCGACAGGTGACCGATACCCCGGCAGCGGAACATCGACGACTCCATCCCTGATGCCTACGCGATCACCTGGATGTGCGGGTCGCTGGCTCGCCAGTGCGGTAAACGACTGGAACCCATCGGGGAGCGCATCAGCGCCCCATTATCCCAGGCACCTTGCCAGCACCCTGCCAACATCCTTCCGCTCGCGAGAGGGGTGACGGGTATGATCAGCGAACTAGCCGAACACAGCATCGTTCGTTCACGCAGGGAAAGAAGTAGACCAGAGGCCAGCGCACCGGGATACACAGTTTTCTCAGCCAAAATTGGTATTAAACACGTTCGCGGTAGTCGTCGAGGGTGAGCCGGATTTGTTGCAACAATTCACGGGCAATCCCACGACCAAATTGCGCCTGTGCCAACGCCTGTACTTGTGGTAGTCGCTCACGCCAGGAATCGACGTCGGTTGGCGGATCATCGGCTAGTGCAGCTTCCCAGAAGGTTTGTAGCGCTTCACAGCCGATGACATCTGCGATCACACTGCGTATTTCAGCCACTAGATCAAGCAACCTTCGGCGCAAGATCACGAGCGTTACATCATCGCTCAGGATACCGTTCGTCCAGGAGCGCACTTCCTGGATGAGTGTTGCAGCCAGCGCACGCGGTTTCCGCTGCGGTTGACTCATGATCAGATCAACCAGGCGCTCAAAGCCCAAAATTGCGCCATCGGCACGCTCGGCTTCGATCAATCCATCGGTGTAAAGAAGGAGGCTCTCACCCGGCGCAATAACTGCGCTCAATTCGGTATATTCACTCTCGCTATCAACCCCTAGCGGTAATCCGCTCACTTCTAACTCGCATACCGTATCGGTAATTAAGAGCGGAAACGTATGACCGGCATTCACACAACGTACCTGACCGGTGTGCGGCTCCAGTTGCAGATAGAGCATCGTTACCATACCGTGAGGAATCTCACTCAAGACGCCTCGATTGACCGCCGCCATCGCTGTTGCCGGATCAGCATGGTAACGTGCTTCGTGGCGAAAGACGGTGCGCGCTACCGCCATCCGCAGCGCCGCAGGTAACCCCTTTCCACTAACATCGCCGATCATGATCCCTTGCCAGCCCTGAGCAAGCGGTAAAAAATCGTACAGATCGCCACCTAAATCACGCGCTGGTAACGAAATTGCAGTAACTTCCCAACCAGGCAGATGTGGGGCCGCTTCCAGCAACAATCCCTGTTGAATATCACGGGCAAGTTGCAGTTCTTGCTCGAGTTCACGTGCCCGCCGCTGCGCTGCCTCGTCAATGACCGGTTCGGCAGGCGGTGGATCAAGCGGAGCGCGTGCTTTCCGCACGGATAGCAGCCTGCGCTGACGATGACTGAGCAGGCTTGACCAGACTCTCCGACGTATCAGCATGTCAGGAATCAGACGACCGTTACGGACAGGCATCTAACGATCTCCTTCAAGCCGAGCGATCCAACGCCGACAACTCTCTACCAGCCAGTGGGCAGCAACTCCTTCGAGCAGGTAATCGGGTGGTATCTGAGCCAACAAGCGTTCCGCGTTGCGATATTCGCGAATAGCATCCGTCATCCGATTCGTTTGCCGATAACACTCGGCTAGATGAAATGCAACCAGTGGATTATCATTGCTGAGATAACGTGCCTTTTCCAAATGTTGGATTGCCAGTGTCGGCTGCTGTTGCCGTTCGTAGATCATTCCCAACAAGAGATAGGCCTCGGTCAGCAATGGATTTAGCTCAAGCGCACGGCGAGCCTCGGCCAGTGCCAGATCGAGATCACCACGGTTGGCGTGGGCTTGGGCAGCAAGTGACAATACGACCGGTGCGTACCGACCGGCCAATGGTACACGTGCGAAGAGGTCTAACGCTGCATCGAGTTGACCACGTTCGAGTAGACGGCGACCTTCGTGGACAACCGTCTCATCGGTAAATAACGCCACCGACTTTTCACTCACACTGGCAGAGCTTGAACGCGATAGATGGGTTGGTAATCGCTTACGCAGCACCGGCGAGCCAGGCACTGCAGGCGACGTTGGCGGGTCTTTGCGGTAGAGAAACGCACCATCGACCGCAATCGGGGTTAGCCGGTCAAAAATATTCCACAGCGTCTCTGAAAAGCCGAGGCAGAGGATACCGCCCTCGGTCAGCACATCGTAGAAGCGTGCCATCAGTGCACGGCAGGTATCGAGGGAAAAGTAGATGGTCACGTTCTGGCAGAAAAGAATATGGGTGCCATAGGCAAGAGCCGGAAAGGGTTCGAGCAAATTATGCTGCATAAAGGTCACGAGTTGACGTACCCGCTGGTGGACGGCCAGACCATTCTCGTGGGGCGTAAAGAAACGTACCCGCTGTAAGGGGGACAGATTAGTTAACGTGCGCCCACGATACACCCCACTTTGCGCTTTGGCTAAGGCAGCAGTACTGAGATCGGTAGCAAGAATCGTGACCGGACGGGGCAGCGGTTCACCGAGTGCCTCTAACACGGTGATGGCGATTGAATACGGTTCTTCGCCAGTAGCACAGCCAGCACTCCAGATTTTAATCGGTGCCCCCGCCGGCAATTTTGCATGAAGAGCGGGCAGGATGGTCTTGCGCAATGCATCCATGTGGGGGCGATTGCGAAAAAAGATCGTCTCGTGATTCAGCAACAATTCAGCCAGTTGCTGCAACTCGGCGCGGTCGGTTGCGAACACCACATCGGCCAGATAGCGCGCTGGCGACCGGCCACAGGCGGCAGCCCGCCGCTCAACTGCACTACGCAAGGTCAGTAAACGCGCATCGTCGAGCACAACCCCGCAATAGTGTGCCAGCACATCGCGCAGTGGGATCAACATCTCTGATGATAGTGTCATGGCATACTCGCAGGTCTGGCAAACCGCTCGCACAACACCACCAGTATCTCTTCGGGCGGCAAGACCATCTCGGCTGCCCCCAGCTCAATGGCTGCCCGAGGCATACCAAAAATCGTGCAACTGGCCTCATCCTGAGCAATCGTCAACCCCCCAGCCCGTCGAATAGCACGCATCCCGACTGCACCATCACGCCCCATACCGGTTAACAGCACCCCTACCGCACTGGCGCCGTAGAGTTCAGCCACTGCCATCATCGCAATATCGATAGAAGGGCGTTGTAACAACAACGGTGACGTATTCAAATGAATCGTGCCATCGGGATTGATCAATAAATCGGATTGATCGGGAGCTAGTACCGCATGGCCGGGGCGTAATGGCATCCCCTCAGTAGCCAGCGCGAGCGGAATGGCGCTTGCCCCGGCCAACCATTCGGCCATACCAATACTGAAGCCATGCGCAATATGTTGCACCACAATGACCGCTGCGGCGAACGTCGGTGGTAGCCCGGCCAACAACTGGCGAACCACCTTTGGACCACCGGTTGAAGCCCCAATAACAACAACCGGAAACTGTCCGGGGGCAACCCGTGCTGTATGCACCTGATGGAGGGCCTCGCCAGAAACATCGTTTAATACTGAAGGTGGATGCCGCCGCCCACGCAAATGGGTCACCACCTTAATCCGGGCAATCAACTTCACCCGCTTAATCAGCATACGGCGCAAATGATCAAGTTCGTCGGGATTGGTCAGGCTGGGCTTTTCCATAACCTCAAGTGCCCCAGCCGCCAGCGCCTCAAAAGATGTTGTAGCATCATGACCGCTTACGGCTGCCGATAACACCAGAATGGGAGTGGGATGATAGGCCATAATCTGGCGAGTCGTTTCCACACCATCCAGCACCGGCATGCGGACATCGAGCGTAATAACATCGGGACGCAACTCGGCAGTCAGCGCAATGGCCGTTTTGCCATCTGCTGCTTCGCCAACGACTCGAATCGACGGATCACTTTCGAGCATTTGCCGTAGCAAACGGCGCACTAACGCAGAATCATCAACAATTAAAACGCGCAGAGGGTCATTCATACATACTACCTACGAATTGCGCCGCCGTTCGGCTCTGCCTCTATTCCATCTCTAACACTAAGCGCACCCGATTGGGTAGGTTGAGCAGATCGATGTCTTTGTTTAGATAATCATCAACTCCGGCCTCAAAAGCGGCACGCTTATCATCAGAAGAGGTCAACATTATAATCCGCAGATCATCCAGGGCCGGATTCTCGCGAATGCGACGACACACCTCATAACCATCGATGCCGGGCATCTGCACATCAAGTACCAGCAAATCGGGTGGTTCAGCAGCAATGGCGGCAAGCGCCTCTTCGCCGCTATGAGCCAGGCGAACCGTATAGCCGTACATCTCTAGCCGCATCTTTACGATGTCGGTAACGAGACGACTATCATCAACGACCAGAATTGTTGGCATAGTTACTCCTCGTGGCCAAGCAATTGCTGAATCACCTTCAGCAAGCTATCCTGATTAAACTGACTCTTCACGATGTAGGCCTGCGCTCCTACTTCCAGACCACGACGACGATGTTCTTCTGAGGCGAGGCTGGTAATTAAAATTACCGGTAGGTCAACGAGGGCCAGGTCGTTTCGGATGCGAGTCGTGAGGGTAAAGCCATCGACACGAGGCATCTCGATATCGCTTACTACCAGATCGTAGGTCGTTGCTCGTAACCTGTCAAGAGCATCGGCTCCGTCAATTGCTACCGTTACATCGTATCCAGCCGATTGGAGAATGCTCCGTAATAACTCACGGGTGGTGAATGAATCATCGACAACCAGCAAGCGTGCCGGAGTGGTAGCAGTCGGTAGAGCTTTCCTTTCCGTGGCCGGCGGGAGTGAACGATGAGTGTTACTTTCGACAAGATAGAACGGATTGATCAACAATATCAACCGACCATCACCGAGTTGTACCGCACCACTTAGAGCCGGACGACGCGCAAACAAGGGGCCGAGCGGTTTAACCACTGCCTCACGTTCGTCAATCAGATCATCAACTAACAACGCCACTCGTTTCTGACGTGCCTTGAGGATGAGCGCAGGTGCCCGCAGATGTCGTTGCAGCGGTGACTCGGCAGGCAGGTCAAGCAGAGCCGCAAGTGGGATGAGACTGATCGCACGTTGTTGATACGTGATCGCAGGCTGGTTATCGATGAAGTACACCTGATTGCGCTGAACCCAGATAATGCTCTGCACTGCGGTTGCCGGTAGCGCCACTACTTGCTGCGCAACCTGTACCAATACGATCTGACTGGTAATCAAGGTGAGCGGAATGGTCAGCGTGACCGTTGTACCCTGACCGACAACAGTATCGATCCGCACCTGACCACCCAGCTCGAGCAGATTGGTGCGTACAACATCCATACCAACGCCGCGACCAGAGATTTCGGTGATCGTTGTAGCTGTCGAGAAACCCGGTTGAAAAATAAGATCGAGTGCTTCTTGCGTATCGAGCTGCCCGGCCCGCTCGGCAGTCAACCAGCCAAGTTCAACCGCACGACGACGCAGCCGGTCCGTATCAATGCCTCGCCCATCATCCTGAATACGGATGCGAATTTCATTCCCTGCGGCCTCGGCGCCGATCCGAACTAAGCCAACCGGTGATTTCCCTGCCGCAATTCGCTCCTCCGGCAACTCAAGACCGTGATCTATCGCATTGCGCACCAGATGCACTAACGGATCCCCAATCAGCTCCAGCACCTTACGATCCAGTTCCGTTGTTTCACCGTATATGTCAAGTTGAACCTGCTTACCGGTAGCAGCCGCCAGATCGCGTACCAGACGTGGTAAACCATTGAAGAGCGTGGCAATCGGCAATAGCCGCACGGCCATCACTTCGTGTTCCAGCTCTTTCACCAACAGATTCTGGTGCAAAAGGTGTCGACCGAGCCGATCAAGCTGGTGTTGAACGTGATCGGTAAGCGTGGTTTGTGTACCGCGCAACTCGGCGAGACGGGCATCGAGCAACTGGCGTTGTGACGGTGAAAAACGGAGACGACCCAGATCATGTTCAAGCGCGAGCAGAGCACGTTGCTGGTGTTCGACCATTTTCTGTAATCGCTCTAACTCTCGTTCCAGTTCGGCAAGCCATTGCTGACCGATGTTCAGCTCACCGGCCAGATTGAATAGACGATCAAGCCGGTCAACACGCACGCGCACTGTCTGGCGACCGGTGCGTGAAGGCGATGCAGTATCAGGTGGCGTCGCGACTGGGGTTTCGGTGGCTGAGGATGTGGCTGGTGCTGGTAGTGGCGGCAATGGTGAAGTGGCAGCAGCGGCTGGAGTCGTCGTATCACCCAGAGCTTGCAGCAGTTCCGGCAATTGAGCAAGCGTGGCTGCTGACAGATGAGGAACTTCGCTGGTCAATTGCATGATCAGATCACCACCGCGAAGTAAGAGATCGATCAATGACCGTTCTGGTATGCGTTTGCCCTGTCTCACTTCATCTAGCACATGTTCTAAGGCATGGGCAAGACGGGCAATTGGCTCAAAGCCCAACATCCTGGCCGAACCTTTAATCGTATGCACCGCCCGAAAAGCACGATCAAGCTCGGCGCGTCGTTGTGCCTCGTCAACCTGTGCCTCAAGCGCCACCAGAGCATCGTTCAAGGTACGAACATGTTCGGTAGTCTCATCACGAAATTGGGTATGAAAGGCGGTTAAATCCATACTCACTACCGATGATCAGATTGCGCCAACCCGTGCAGGCGCGCAGCAATCGCATTCAATTTTGCCGCCGACTCGGCCATATGCCGGGCACTCAGCGCCGATTGACGAGCCACTTCAGCAATCTCCCGCATCGTCTCCACGACCTGCTCACTGGCACTCTGCTGTTGAGCGGTTGCCAGACCAATCTCAGCCGCAGCTTGCGCCGTCCGTTCGGCAACCATCACGATATTGTCCATAACCTGACCGGCGCGATGGGCCAATTCGACGCCACGTTCAACCTCTTTGCTGCCCTCTTCAGCGGCCAACACTGCCGCACTGGTCGCCTGCCGGATTTCGGCAATGACCCCTTTCACCTCTTTCGCTGCTGCCAGCGTGCGATTGGCTAAACTCTTCACTTCGGCTGCAACAACAGCGAATCGACGTCCATATTCACCGGCGCCGGCAGCTTCGATAGCCGCATTGAGGGCAAGTAAGTGGGTTTCATCAGAAATATCATCAATCAGATCGATGATCTCGCCGATCTGCTGCGAACGTTCACCCAAACCGAGCACACGGGTTGAGATGTCTTGCACCCGCTGCCGAATGCGTTCCATCGCCTGAATACTTTCATCAACGGCACTCTGACCGGTACTGAGTTGTTCTAAGGTCTGCTGCGCTGCTTCCGAGACATGCTCAGCGGCCTGGGCAATCTGACGGGCCGTACTACCCAGTTCTTCAATCGTTGTCGAGACTTCGGAAACGGCACTGGCCTGCTCGCTTGCCCCACCCGCCTGTTGTTGCGAATTGGCCTGTAGTTCAGCAGCGGCAGCCGCCAATTCACTTCCCAACTCGACTTGCTGAATGCTACGCTCCATGAGCTGCTCGGTATTGCGCAGCAACTCTTCTGCACGCGCCTGCGATTCGGCCAGTGCACGACTGAGATCACGACTGCTTAACCAGGCCAGGATACTAATCGAAGCTACTGCTATCAGTAAAAAGCCACTGTCAATGAAGAGATTTCCCGCATAAAACGGTTGCCAACCGGCATACTGTTCGGCCAGCAGAAGCGCGAAATATGTCACGAGACTCAGCACACTAACCAGCAAGGTGTCACTACCACTGCCGAGCAGACCGGCACTGACAACCGCCACGAACAGCACACTTACCCGTGCGCCATCAACACCACCAAATAGCAACATCACCAGAACAGCTCCGGTTGTCATGGCCAGAAATAGCCAGCGACGCCCGGCAATTGTTCGTCCGCGCCTAAACGACCAGGTTGCCAGGCCGTATAGCATCAGTCCGATCAGCGTTATCAGACTGGCAAGCACAAACGAGGGTAGGAGCGTATTGTCAGAAAGCCAAAAGCCAAGACCGACGATCCAAAAGATCACCTGAGCCACAGTGCCGGTCACAACTAACCACTGCAACAGAGAACGATTCTCGCGCAGCGCAGACAATTCGGTGAGAGAAAAAGGTGCGGTCTGCGAATTCATAACGCTTCCTCAGTATGATTCAAGCGAAGCCCCAGAGCAAGATCGGCGGCCAATCGGCGCAGATCGAGCACGACAACCGGCTGTTCGTCGAGCAAAGCCACGCCAGTTACCCATGGCAACCGCAAACGTGCAGCCAGGAAGGGGGCAAGTGGCGTGATAGTTGGCGCATCGGCAAGTAGATCAATCCGCACAGCCAGTAATTCTACAACCCGCCGCCGCAAACCGATGGTCAGTGCGTGCAAACGACCAGAAGCTGGTGGATCGGTCGGATCGAGCAGTGGCCCCAACTGATAGCGCAGAATTGCGCGGCCCCGCTCGTCACGATCCACGGTAGAAGGCCAGCCAATCGTATCAATATCACTCTGCCGACCAAGATACCTGCGGGTAATCGTTTCGATAAGCAGGATCACAACGCCTCCTGCACCAGGATCAATAAGGCTGACGGATCTAGAATTGCTATCGGCTGATCGTCATCACGTTGGTACACCGCCTGAATCACTCGCTGAGCCGATCCGGTGAGATTGATCGGCGGAGGGGTGAGGTGATCAGGGGCAATCGTGATCAAATCAATCACTGCATCAACCAGCAATGCCGCATCGGTCGCATGGTGCTGAATCCAGACCAGACGAGTTGAACGATCAAGAGGCGCAGCCGCCAGACCGAGCAGCAGGCGGGCATCGATTACGGTCAGAATCTGCCCCCGCTGATTAATCAGACCGGGAATCATCGGGGGGGCGCCAGGAACCGGCGTCGGTGTTCGCCAGCGCATAATCTCGCGAACCGATGTTCCGGGCAGCGCGTAGTATTCTGACGCTAAACGCATGGTAAGATACCCGGTCGTTGGTGATTGAGCTACTGACGACATCATACGCCATCAACACCTGTCAGATGACCGGTACTTCCGGTGATTACTGTGAGCATACGGCAAGCACGCCGGTTGGTCAAGCGGCTTGCCGGTATCAGCCTGCTATGCTATAATCGCTAGCGGAACAGAGCCGATCAGGCAGGCGGCGAACCATCCGCCTGCCAAATTTGTGTGTCAGAGCGCCGTACAGTCCCGCTGCCATGCGGGCGCCTGTCGGCATAGAGTGAAAGGAGCGACGCCGTGTCGCAACAACTGCTAGAAGAGTTGGGCCGGCGCCAATACCGCACCGACATTCCCGATTTTCGCGTCGGTGACACGGTGCGCGTCGGTGTAAAGGTTGTCGAAGGAAACCGCGAACGAGTTCAGGACTTTGAAGGGGTCGTTATTCGCCGACGCGGCGAGGGGATCAACGAGAACTTTACGGTGCGACGGATCGCATCACACGGCATTGGTGTTGAGCGTACTTTCCCGTTGCACGCCCCGCGCATTGATTACATCAAGGTTATTCGGCGGGGGAAGGTGCGCCGGGCCAAGCTCTATTACCTGCGTGGTCTCGCCGGTAAAGCAGCACGTATTCGCGAGCGCCGAGAAACGACGTAATCCTTACCTCTCAAACGGTCGAGGCGTTGTTTGCCAACGCCTCGATTTTTTCAATCTCTGAGGGCCTATCCAAATACTTCCGTCACGGCACAACGGATGAAACCCGTCGCCGGCGATAGATGATTGGTCTGACGCCGATAGAGTCGCATGATCGACAAGACGAACCCTTATCCCCACAAGTAAACCCTGACAGACCGGAACAGCGGCGCAATGCCCTGGATTCCCACTGCCGGAGGGTCGGTTCACGAACCGCCTCTCCTCCTGCAAGCGGAAAACTCTGTACCTGGAAGGTGACCAGAAGCAAGCATTGCCCACCCTTCACCTCTTGTCAGCCGGTCGTATAATACACATAGCAGAACTCTTTCACAGATGATAGATAATAGGAACAAGGCAATGCAAGAATTTTTTGAATTCAGCCTTGGGGCAAGAGTGTTGTACCAGATCGGGCTGGCCGGTGAACTGGGTCAGGTTATCAGCAGTTCGTTCCCGCAACGTCGGGCCTTCATTATCGCCGATAAGGGCGTCGTACAGGCAGGATTGCTCGATCCTATTCAGGCCGGCCTGGCGCCCATCGAAGTGGTCGGGATGTTCGACGATGTACCGGCCAATTCCTCTGTCGCCAAAGTTGCTGAAGGCGCCGAACAGGCACAGGCCGCCGACGCCGATCTGATCATTGCCGTGGGAGGTGGTAGTCCTATCGATACTGCTAAAGGGATCCGCATTCTACTCACCCTTGGCGGATCGATTCCCGACTATGAAGGGTATAACGTGATTGACACGCCACTAACCCCACTGGTTGCCATCCCAACGACCGCCGGTACCGGTAGTGAAGTAACTCCCATCGCGGTTATTCTCGATGAAGAGAGTCAGCGAAAAATAAGTATTGTTAGTCGCTACCTTACGCCCACCTTAGCCATCCTTGATCCGTTACTGACCCGCACGTTACCACCACGCCTGACAGCAGCCACCGGAATGGATGCCCTCTCTCACGCGATTGAAACGTATGTCTCGACCGAGAACAACCCCCTCAGTGATAGCCTGGCCCTGGCCGCTATCGACATGATTGCCACTCATCTGCGCGATGCTGTACACGACGGCGAGAATATCGAGGCGCGGAGTCAGTTGTTGATCGCAGCCACTATGGCCGGTATCGCCTGTGGGAATAGTCTCTTCGGTGTGGTGCATGCGCTATCACACGCCGTTGGCGGAAAGTTCCCCGTCCATCACGGCACAGCCAACGCGATCTTCTTGCCACCGGCGATGCGTTTCAATAGCGAAGTAGTACCCGATCGCTATGTGCGTATTGCCAGAGCTATGGGCGTCAATGTTGGTGGCCGCAGCAACGCTGAAGTAATTGCCGATGGTATTGCAGCCGTGCGGACGCTGACGGCAGATTGTGGTCTACCAACAAAACTGCGCGAGGTGGGTGTACCGCGTGAAGCACTCCCTGAATTGGCGGAACTGGCTGCCGTTGAACCGGCGATTTTCAACAATCCACGACCGGCTCCCCCCGCAGAACTGCTGGCAATGCTCGAAGAAGTGTGGTGACGAGAACGAAGCTGGAGCAGTCACACCGCTTGCTCCAGCATCCGTTCATAGACTACCGATGACCTACCTGACAGGATTGTTAGCAGACAAAGAGACGCAGCCACATTCCGGGTAGCTGCGTTTGGCACTCGGCACCACTGGCACGGTACATTACTCCTGAGCAACATCATCACGTGCGCTTGCGGCCCGATGCGCAAACAGTTTTTGAAATTTCGCTACCTTTGGCGCCACCACAAACTGACAGTAAGGCTGATAAGGGTTCCGCACAAAGTACTCTTGGTGGTAGTCTTCGGCAGGGTAGAATGTCGTAGCCGGTACGATCTCGGTCACAATGGGATCGCGAAAAACCTTCTGTTCGGTCAGTTCACGCACCAGTTGCTCGGCGATCTGACGCTGTTCTTCAGAGTGATAAAAGATGGCCGAACGATACTGCGTTCCGACATCGGCTCCCTGCCGATTCAGCGTGGTCGGGTCGTGAATACTGAAGAAAATTTCGAGCAACTCACGGTAGCTAATCTGTTCCGGATCAAACGTGATCTGTACCGCCTCGGCATGACCCGTCTTACCACTACAGACCCGTTCATAGGTCGGGTTGGCGACATGCCCACCGGTATATCCGGACACGACATCTTTTACACCCTTGACCTGATCGTACACCGCTTCCAGACACCAAAAGCATCCACCGGCTAAGGTAGCCGTTTCAAGAGCCATAACAAAACTCCTTTGTTCAAATCTTCACCTGTATGTAGTCTACCTCAGTTTACCGGTGGATGCAGGGCAAAAAAGTTCACATTGGTGTTTCTCTATCCTGTCCAGTAAAACCAGGAAAGATAGGAACAGGCGTGGGGGCGAGAGCAAAAAGAGTAGTGCAAAGGGATGCGTGCCCTCCGCTGCCCATCCCTTACATGCGCCGCATCAGCTCGATCAGAGCAGCCGCCAGCTTCTGCCCATCGTGGCGCAACACGCGCACAGCGCGACTCTGCAGCGGATTATCAAGCGACGTTGTATACTGGATAACCGCCGCCGATAGATCGGCCTCGATAACCATACTCCCCTCGATAATCACCCCACGCTGACCATGCACATCCCCAGGCAGCGTTGCTACCTCTTCATAATCACTCGGATCAAGGTATACCGGCGTCTGATGGGCGGCAGCGTAGATGCGGGTCGTCTCTGGATCAATTCGTTGCGCATTCACCAATACGTAATCCGGGGTCAAACCGGCGTACTCCTTAATCACCCGAATATGGTCGGCTACGCGAAACCCACTCGTGCGCCCTGGTTCGGTCATCAGGTTACAGACGAAAATCTTCTTCGCGCTACTCGAACGCACTGCCTCAGCGAACTCCGCCAGGAGAAAATTGGGTAAAATACTCTCGAAGAGACTCCCCGGCCCTAAGATAATCGCATCAGCCTCACGCAGGGCCTCGAGGGTCACGCGCGTCAGCGGCGGTGGTACGGATTCCTTGTTCAAGTGCAACCGACACACATATCGCTCGGCCAGCTCAGGATGGAGATGAATATGGCGTACATCGATCAGCGTTCCATCGTCAAGCTCGGCCACCACATCGAGCGGTTCTGGGGTTGGTACCACATAGTAGACATTCGGCTGGTTAAGCAGCCCCGACGCCCGATAATAATACTCAACCGGATCGGTGATCGGCACGATACAGGTCATCCGATCAACCTGTTCACTTAACCCGGCTAACACAAGCATGCCAGCGCCACCAGAGATCACGACAACGCGACGTGGCCGATGGGTGCGGTCGTAGCCTAACACCAGCTCACCGTCGGCGGGTACCTGTTGCGGTCGTGGGATCACCACCACACCACTAAGCTGCCAGATACCGCCAGCCAACACGAGCAGACCGATAACGAGGAGCAATATTCCGCGCCACGGACGGGGTAGAAATTGCAGGGTCAGCCACCAGACCACTTCAGGCAGACCTTCAACAGTACGGTAGGCGTGGATAAAAAGGTACGCAACTCCCAGCGATATTAGCACGATGCCCACGAAGGTGAGCGAGAGCGACGGGATGAGATGACGTAATGCACTCAGGCGATTAATAATCTGTTTCATGAACTTCTGCATTGTTTCCTGGCACAGAGGCCGCTGGTTGCCACTATCGGCTCTTCTGTCTTACCAGCGTATTACACCATGCGCAAAAGTTTACTCCTACTGAGCACCAAACTGCGACCGTAGTGCCGCGCAGAGCGTGCGGAGACCGCCATTGCTCCGTGCTGCCGCATCACAAAAGAACAAAGCGGCCAGCAACCCATCGGGGCAACTCCGCCAACGGCTCAGCACAACCTCACCGCTGGTCGTCATTGCCACTACCGGTTGGCGTTCGAGGTACAACCCATCACTGGCCAGCTCCAGCTTCATACCGGTGGCCTCCTGCCAGGCAACCAGTTGTCTAGGTTGGGCATGCAGGGGACTGTTAGGGGCCGGCGGTGGAGCGATGACCAATCCCCGCTGTCGGTAATGCGTTGCCAGATGACCGGCCAACAGCAGACTGGTCTCAAACGGTTCTAACACCTCACCACTCGGTTCGACGACCGCCAGTGCGGTACCATCGCCAGAAAGTGCCAGACCGAGGTGTGAGTCGCTCTCGCGCACCAGTTTGCGCAACCGATGCAGACTGGCTTCAAACGGGTGCGGTGCTCCCCGTCCAAACAACGGATCGGGATCACGATTAATCTCGATCACCCGTGTCTGACCACCTTCACCGAACAACATCGTGACCATCCCGGCAGTCGTACCGGCCATCGCATCGACAAAGAAAGTCATCGGCAGCCGCCGAATTGCGTCCAGATCAACAGCATGACGTAGTGACTCAATGTAAGGAGTTCGTATATCGATTGTTACCACATTGGGAGCAGGAGGTGGAAAGTCTACCGACGGTAAAGGATCACTGGCGGGATGGATGGTTAGCTGACTCTTATCATCGGCAATCAGGATCAACCCACCAATGTAGTATGGACGGTTACGCGCTGATACATAGAGTGCACAATCGGCTTGCTTCTGATCAAGGGCATAGTGGATTGCAGGCAGCGGTACCGGTGTGCTAGCGAGCAAGACGTTCACCCCCTTCGCTGCCAAGTCTTGGGCCAGCGTCTGTGCGAAGAAGTTTGCCAGAAAGCGTGTATCAAAGGCGATGAGACAACGGGCTGGCTGTTCGGCCAACGCTCCACCAACCGACATCGCCCGGCGACGCAGTTGTTCGAGAGTCAACCCGGCAGTGTACACTGCCTCCCAGGCCTGTAGGAAAGGGCGTCGATAGGCACTCATGCCAGTGTGCGAAACTCCTCGACGACGCTCAACATTTCATCGCGGATAGCTTGAACACGCTCCCACGTCTGCGCTTCAAAGCGGGTCGTAATTGCCGGTTCAGTATTTGAAGCCCGTACCAGCCCCCAACCATCGCCAAAATCGACCCTGACGCCATCGATGTCAATAATCGGGTATTTGCCAACAAACCGTGCACGCAAAAAGTCGATTACCGCAAATTTCCGCTCTTCCGGGAAGGGGATACGACCCTCATCAATCGATGGCAAGACCGGATACGGCGCGAGTGCCTCGGTCAGCGTTTGCCCCAACTCGTACAACGCATGCAGCAGCACCGCACCGGCGAAGGCGCCATCATCGAAGTAGCGACCAGGCCAGGGAAAGATCGTATGCCCGCTGAGTTCGCCACCCAGCACCGCATCAACGTCGCGCATCTTCGCCGAGAGACTGGTATAACCGGTCTTCCACATGATCGGCTCACCCCCTAACTCGCGGATAGCCTGCGGTAACACTGCACTACACTTTACGTCGAAGACCACCGGCCCTTTACGTTTTGCCAACAGCGCTTTCGCCAGCACAATCAGATAGCGATCGGCAAAGATGACCTCACCGTGACTATCAACCACCCCTAGCCGGTCACCATCACCATCGAGACCAATACCCAAATCGGCCCGCTGTTCACGCACAGTAGCCTGCAAATGACGGAGATTCTCGACCTTTAACGGATCAGGATGGTGATTGGGAAACGTTCCGTCTGGCTCAATAAACAGCGGAATAACCTCAATCCCCAGGGCTTCGTACATCGCTACTGCGAGCGGCCCGGCCACGCCATTCCCGCCATCCAGCACCACACGCGGACGATGCGTCCCAAAATCAAGCCAACGGCGTGCAGATTCGATATACGCCGGCCCAATATCAACCTGCTTGTAGTCCCCGTGACCCTCAATAAACTGACCACTGGCAGCAATCTGCCCTACCTCTTGAATTGCAGTCGATGGCAACGGCTCCGAACCAAAACGCGGTTCTGCGCGTCGCAGCTTCAACCCATTAAACTCTGGTGGGTTATGACTAGCCGACACAATCGCGCCGGCATCGGCACCCAACGCTTCAACCGCAAAATACATTACCGGTGTCGCCACCATACCGATATCGATCACATCCATACCGGTGGCACGCAAACCGTTGATCAACGCCTCCTGGAAGCGTGGTGAACTCAGGCGAGCATCACGGGCTACCACAATCCGCTGCCGGCCCTCACGGCGAAAGAGGGTTCCGGTAGCCCGACCTAACCGTTCATAAATACCTTCATCGAGATCAACCTCGACGATCCCCCGAATATCATACGCCCGAAAAATCGTCTGATTGAGCGCTACACCCATGGTTTCCTCAAGTTGTGGACGACGTTCCCCAACGTCTCTGCTGCACAGATTGGGTTAGTTCGATCCTAGCCGAAAGCATGGTATCCGTCAAGGTAGGAAAACAGAATATCGGCACGAGACATGAGGGGAAAAACGAGTTTCCACTTTGCACGCTGAGATAAGTAGGGGTGCCCCCATAAACAGGTTCACCTACCATCTTCCGCTTAGTCTCCCAACTCCCGCAGTTTTGCAAGAAGCAGACGGCAGGCAAGGGATACGCCTGCCATCTTTCACCTGCCTTCCGATTTCCCAACCTCGCACACCTCTTCTCTCTGTTCCAATTGCGACCTACGTCAATTTGTGGTATACTATATCTGACTTTGTGCAACGTAGCTTTCCAGCGTAACAAAACTATGCCATTATCAGTGAATGCTATTCCCAAACCAAAAGGTCTCCCTGGGGTTGGAGTTGCGCCGCGGCTGCTGAATGATCCGCTCGATTTTCTACTGTGCATCCATCGACACTACGGCGATCTGGTCAAGCTCCCGCTTGGCAAGCACACGATGTATCTTGCGGTGCATCCCGATATGATCAAGCGGATCACGCAAGAGAACTGGAAAAATTACATCAAGCAATACACGACCATGGAAGACATCCTCGGCCAGGGGCTGGTCACCAGTAACGGCGACCACTGGCTGCGCCAGCGGCGTCTGATTCAACCGGCGTTCCACCATCAACGGATTACCCAGATGGCAACGGTAATGGTTGAGGAGGCTGAGCGTATGCTTGAGCGGTGGGAAGCTTACGCTCGCCATCGGCAGCCAGTTGACATTCAGGCCGAGTTGATGCTGTTGGCCGAAAAGATTATCGTGCGCACGATGTTCAGCACCTCGCTGAGCGATACAGAAGCAGCACAGGTGGGAAAAGCATTCAACGACACCCTCAACTGGGTTGCCGGTCAACAATTTCGCCTGCTGCAACCACCGCGAAGCTGGCCAACACCCGCCAATCGGCGCTACTATCGCAATCTTGCCCTGCTTGAACAAATCGTGTATCGCCTGATCAACGAACGCCAACAGCGTCAGGGCGAATACGACGACCTGCTGGAAATGCTGGTCAGCGCACGCGATGCCGATACTGGCGAGCCGATGTCTCCCAAGCAGATCCGCGACGAAGTGATGACGATCTTCCTTGCCGGTCACGAAACCACGGCTGGCACGTTGTCATGGATTTTACACTTGCTCGCTCACCACGGTGATAGCGAACGCAAATTACGGGCCGAATATGCTGCCGCACTCGGTGGAAGGAATCCAACCCCTACCGATCTCCCCCAGCTCACGTACAGCCGGATGGTCATCGATGAAACGCTGCGTCTCTACCCGCCGACCTGGCTGCTCTCACGCACGCTCGTTGGCCCAGACACATTGGGTGACTACGACCTTCCCGCCGGTGCAACTGTTGCCCTCAGCCCGTATGTCACCCATCGCCATCCCGAGTTCTGGCCCAATGCTGAAAGTTTCGACCCCGAACGTTTCCACCCCGAAACGGTGGCAGGTCGCCACAAATTCGCCTACGTACCGTTCCTCAGCGGTCCACGCCAGTGTATCGGGAACAACGTTGCCTTGATGGAAATGCAGATAGTGTTGCCCATGATCCTGCAACGCTTCCACGTCAGTGCTATCCCTGGCTACCCGGTGGCCCCGGTGGCGAAGGCCACCCTACGCCCAGGACCACGGCAGTGGATGGAGGTCAGGAGGGTGGGGTGAGTTTTTGTACCTGACATTGAAACGGATCACCTTCTGCAAGGGTCATTATGTCAAAGGCATATCTAGTTATTATAGTAGCATTCAGCATTTCCACATTGGCTTCATATCGGAGCTATCCATACGTTGCTTCTTATTTCTTACTTTCATCTGCTTCGTACCATTTAGAACAGTATGCACAAGATACAAGCCAGGATCAAGATATACTTGTTAGAGCCATTCATGATCTTGAGTCTGCAAGAAGCCTTAATCCACAGGAGGTGCTGACATATCTTCGATTAAGTCAAGCATATCTATATCTTCAAAGGCCTCGAGATGCAATCAATATATTGAAGACTGCGTCTTATATAGAGCCAAATAGTTTGCTGATTAAGCGAGAGTTGATCAGAGTTGCCCTAATAGCAAATGATATCGATCTTGCCGTTCAACTTCTTCGGGATTTCTCGGATTATCAGATAGTATCGATAATAGCTGATTTGATATACTATTTTCAGAATGTAAATCCAAATACTCTGAGATCAGTGTTAGAAAACCTGAAAGTTGATTTGGATGCTGTATCAGACAACTTAGAAGTGTCTATTGGTCAATCAATTCGTAGAAATGGTTGGCAAGAAGCTCTTCTCTGGTTACAAGCTCTGAGTGTCCTTTATGATGGGAAGGTTGAACAATTTGATAAGATAATGTTTCGGCTCATTATTGCTAAGCTAGTTCTTGGTTTGTCTCTCTCTAGTGCAGAAAATGCATGGATAGATACTTCTAACGGCTTTGTGCATCGGTTTGGGAACCAGGAGAAATTAGAGCTTACCGGTGAACATCTTCGCTGGCTTACGGAGGTTAGAAAATGGAATGTATTTGCCGGAGATTTGGTTCGTAGACAAGGTATCATGCACTGGTCTGGCAAAGCGGGCTTTATAGTCAGTCTAAAAAGTACTGGCTGCTATCAGCTTAGGATAGAATTGCGGAAGATTGGCGATCCGCTTTCAATTTTCAATGTATATGTGAACAACGAGATATATCCTTTCTCGATAGACATTTCAGAGGGAACATCAACAAAGGTTTTCTTTGTTGATCTGCGGCAAGAAATAAATACAATAGTTATCGATTTTATTTTGGATAACGGTGATCTAGTTGTTGAAAGGATAACCATGGAAAAAGATACTAGATGTAAAGGTTGAGGTTGCTTAAATTTATCTTAGACAATCTTGTTGGTTGTGAATTCGGGCATAATATTGATCAGGAAGGAAGTTCGATGAACTGGCACGACAAAGTCATACTCTTGACGGGAGGCACAGGTTCATTCGGTAAAAAGTTTACTGAAATTGCACTAAACGAATTACATCCACGAAAATTGATTATCTATAGCCGCGATGAATTAAAACAATTTGAGATGCAACAGCGATTTAATGATAGCCGTTTACGATTCTTCATCGGTGATGTTCGAGATGTTGAGCGATTACGTCGGGCAATGGATGGGGTTGATATTGTTGTTCATGCGGCAGCGTTGAAGCAAGTACCCTCGTGTGAATACAACCCTATTGAGGCGATTAAGACAAATGTTCACGGTGCAGAGAATATTATTAATGCTGCACTCGATACTGGTGTACATAAGGTACTTGCCCTCAGTACTGATAAGGCGGTTAATCCGGTAAATCTTTACGGTGCTACAAAACTGGTTGCTGAGAAACTGTTTGTACAGGCAAATTCTTATCGAGGTACTGGACCAACACGGTTTTCCTGTGTACGATATGGTAATGTTGTGGGAAGCCGGGGAAGTGTTGTACCACTGTTTCTTTCTCAACGGCAAAATGGAAAAGTCACTGTGACCGATCCACGAATGACGCGATTCTGGATCACTCTGGAACAAGGAGTACGATTTGTTGTCCGCTGTATTGAATATATGCACGGTGGAGAGATATTCGTACCTAAGATTCCTAGTATGAATATTATGGATTTGGTAAAGGCAGTAGCACCAACATGCGAGGTAAAATATATTGGTATCCGACCAGGTGAGAAAATTCACGAAATCTTAATCTCCGAAGATGAGGCCCGTCATACTCTAGAGCTGGAAGATGCTTTTGTTATTCAGCCCCTCCACTCATGGTGGCAAGATAGTAATTGGTCGAATGGTAAACCATTACCGGATGGATTTCGTTACAGTAGTGATACGAATACCTGGTGGCTCTCGGTTGAAGAATTGCAAAGTATTTTGAAGGAGATGGTGTGAGCGACAATCATTCTAAGACTCTTGCGATTTTCGGTGGATTACCGGTTCGCCAAAAACTGCTACCATATGGTCGTCAATGCATCGAAGATGATGACATTACGGCAGTTGTTGATGTCCTTCGTTCAGATTGGCTCACGACCGGCCCGAAGATACCGGAATTTGAGCAGGCTTTTGCAGCATTGACAGGTTCTCTGGAGGCTGTAGCGGTTAGTAGCGGTACTGCGGCCCTGCACGCAGCAATGTATGCAATCGACATCAAACCGGGAGATGAGGTTATTGTTCCGGCTATAACCTTCGCTGCCACAGCTAATAGTGTTGTCTTTCAGGGTGGCCGTCCAATTTTTGTTGATGTGCATCCTGACACACTGCTTATTGATCCGGAACAGGTTGCAAGGCATATTTCAACGAAAACGAAGGCGATCATTGCAGTAGACTATGCAGGCCAACCGTGTGATTACGATACCCTCCGTAAACTAGCCGATCGGTATCATGTAAAGTTGATTGCTGATGCCTGTCACTCGTTGGGTGGCAGTTACAAGGGACGCCCCGTCGGTCAGTTGGCCGATTTAAGTACCTTTAGCTTTCACCCGGTAAAACATATCACCACTGGCGAAGGGGGAATGATTTCTACCAATGATCCCGACCTCGCTCGTCGAATGCGTATCTTCCGCAATCACGGTATTACCAGCGACCATCGCCAGCGCGAGCAACAAGGCTCCTGGTTTTACGAGATGGTGGATTTGGGCTACAATTACCGTATAACAGACATCCAATGTGCGCTTGGGTCAAGCCAGTTGCGAAAACTCTCTGCTTGGGTAAAGCGTAGACAAGAGATCGCGCAGAGATACAACGCCGCGTTCGCTGAGGTTCCAGCCGTTCGTCCATTGGATGTTCGTGCAGAAGTTTCCCACGCTTACCACCTTTACGTGGTCCGGCTTGATTTGACCAGACTACAGGTGACTCGGGGGCAGGTCTTTGCTGCTCTGCGGGCCGAAGGGATCGGGGTCAATGTCCACTACATTCCGGTGCATCTACATCCCTTCTATCGGAAGCAGTTCGGTACAGGCCCTGGGCTATGTCCTGTGGCAGAAGCGGCTTACGAGCAGATTATCTCGCTCCCTATTTTTCCACAGATGACGGATGCCGATGTTGAAGATGTAATCCGGGCTGTACGAAAAGTTGTAAGATCATTTGTCATTGAACAAGACCGAAAGTATTTCGGTGGTTGAGAGGATTCTGTAAATTTCAGGAAAGATTATGAGAATCGTTGCAATCATTCAAGCACGGATGGGCAGCACCCGGCTGCCAGGAAAAGTGTTGCAAGACCTGGCTGGCGAGCCAATGTTAGCACGCGTCGTTAACCGTACCTGCCGGGCGACAACCCTCCAGGAAGTAGTAATAGCAACGACGACGAGTGCACTGGATGATGCGATTGTCAAATTATGTAAGGCCCGTGACTGGTCCTGGTTTCGCGGGAGTGAGGAGGATGTTCTTGATCGCTACTACCGCGCAGCCAAGGAATATCAGGCCGATCTCATCGTTCGCATTACCTCGGATTGCCCCCTGATAGACCCGGAGGTTATAGATCAGGTGGTGAAAGCGTTTCTGGAACGCCAGCTAGAAGTGGATTATGCCAGTAACACGTGGCCCCGGCGTACATTCCCGCGGGGTCTGGATACCGAAGTTATGCGCATAGATGTGTTGGAGCGGGCCTGGCGTGAAGACAGCAATCCAGCCTGGCGTGAGCATGTCACTCCCTATATCTATCGCAATCCCGACCGATTTCGTATTCATAATGTCCTCGGCCAGGTGGACTATTCCGCCATGCGCTGGACAGTGGATGCGACCGAAGATCTCACCTTTGTGCGCCAGATATATGACTACTTTGACCATGATCGCTTCTCCTGGCGCCAGGTGCTCAAGGTGCTGGAAGAGTACCCGGAGTGGCTGGAAATTAACCGGCACGTACAGCAAAAAGTGATTTGAATGGGAACCCGGGTGAAGCCTTTGCTTATTCGTGCTGATGCCAGTGCCCAGATTGGTACGGGCCACGTTATGCGTTGCCTGGCCCTGGCGCAAGCCTGGCAGGATGCCGGTGGCCGGGTGGTTTTCCTGATGGCAATGGAAACACCGGCGCTGGAGGCCCGCTTGCGATCGGAAGGGATGGAAGTTGTCCACTTGCCCGTCCAGCCGGGAAGCACTGATGATGCAATCCAGACGGCAAATCATGCGCGGCAGGTGGGGGCTAATTGGGTTTTGGTAGATGGATACCATTTTGGTGCTGGCTACCAGCGAGTCATTAAAGACCACGGGCTGCATCTTCTGTTCATTGATGACATTGGACATGCAGAACACTATTATGCAGATCTGGTCTTGAATCAGAATATCCATGCACACGAAGGCCTTTACAAGAGTAAAGAACCCTACACAAGGCTTCTGCTTGGGACACGTTATGTGCTCCTGCGACGAGAGTTTCTCAAATGGCGGGGCTGGGAGCGGGAGATACCGGAGGTGGCGCGTAAGGTGCTGGTCACCATGGGGGGCAGCGACCCCGACAATGTGACCCTCAAGGTGATTCAAGCATTGCAGCAGGTGGATATGGATGGCCTGGAGGCAATCGTTGTGGTGGGTGGTAGCAACCCCAATCATGAAGAACTACAAGCCGCTGTTCAGGATTCGCGTTTTCCCATTCGGCTGGAAAGCAACGTGACGGACATGCCCGAACTGATGGCCTGGGCCGATGTGGCTGTGTCGGCGGGAGGGAGCGTCATATGGGAGTTAGCGTTCATGGGTGTGCCGATCATCGGGCTGAGCCGGGCAGAGCAAGAAGAGGTGCTTCTGCAGCGATCTACCCAGTCTGGTATTTCGGTAAATCTGGGGGGGTATCACAATGTTCGGCCGGGCTGGATTTGTGAAGTGCTGACCGGCCTGGCTCATAGCAAGGAGCAACGTCTGGCCATGAGTCGGGCAGGGCGATCTCTGGTGGACGGGTTTGGCCCCGACCGGGTAATCAATTCTATGAGAGAGTGAGGTCGAAGAATATGGAATGGACAGGTAGAAGGGTTCTCGTAACCGGGGCAGCAGGGGTCATTGGCAGAGTGCTCGTTAGGGACCTGATCTCTCAAGGGGCTAGGGTGCTATGCGTAGACATCGCTTCTGGCGATGCGTTGGGGGTCTTCGGGGTAGAATACATTCAAGCTAACCTCGCCCGAGGAGTTCCACCAGATGTTTGCGCCTTTGATCCGGAGGTCGTTTTCCATTTGGCAGCAGCATTTGAGCGGACTGAGGAAGCCCCAGGCTACTGGATGACAAGTTTTGACAACAATGTCCTATTGTCTCACCTGCTTTTGAGGGCATTAGCGCCAAGCCCATCGCTTAAGGTCTTTATCTTTGCATCGAGTTATCTGATCTATGACCCGAAGCTCTATTTGAATGTCCTTGAACCTCACTGCCTCACGGAGACCGATCCTATTGCGCCGCGAAATCTGGTGGGTTTGGCCAAATACTTCACGGAAAGGGAGTTAGATTTTCTGTGGAAGACAGAGGGGAAATTCCGGATTGTATTGGCGCGGATCTTCCGGGTGTATGGTCGCGGTTCTCGGGATGTTATCTCGCGCTGGGTTCGTGCTGGCCTGCAAAAGGAACCGATTGAGGTGTGGGGGAGGCAGAATCGCTTTGATTTCATCTTTGCGGATGATGTAGCACAGGGCCTCATGCGGCTAGCTGAATCAGAAACAGCCCAGGGGGTTATCAACCTTGGGTCAGGCGTGGCCCGGAGCATAGATGACGTTGTGACTATACTCCGAACCGAACTGGATAATCTCCAAGTCCAAGACCGCCGATCAGATGATCCAATAGAGGCTAGTTGCGCCGATATGTCGTTGTTTCAGCAGGTAACCGGGTGGCTACCAGGCACCTCCATAGAGGAAGGAATCAAACGGATCATCGCTTACGAGAGACAGAGGAGGAAGTAATGAAAGGCCAGTATAAGGTTATCGTAGATCCAAGATGGGGCTATCGCCGCCTGGATCCTCTACCGACGGCGGAGGAACTGGACCGTTTCTATAGGGAGCAATACTACGATTTGTTAGCAGCCGGTGGCCGTGCGCCTGAATTGCGACGGCTGATGCAAGGTGGCGAGGAGGCGCAGTTGGAACTGCTGTGGCTGTCGAAGACTATGTGGAGAGATATACGGGATGTTCTGGATCAGCACATGAGCCACAAGCAGGAACGATTACTACTGGATGTGGGCTGTGGTCCTGGTTATTTCGGACGATATATGCAGGAGGGAGGCTGGCATGTGGTAGGCATTGAACCATCCAGAGATGCGGCAGAAATAGCCCGCTCTTTCGGGATCTTGGTGTATGACTCTGTGGAACAGTGCCTGGATCAGGAGAAGCGGCGATTTGATGCGGTCACATTCCTGAACGTGCTGGAGCACGTGCTTGATCCTGCAAGCCTTCTCGAAAGAATCCGCTTGCTTATGGAGAAGCAGAGCATCTTAGTCTGTAGAGTTCCTAACGACTTCTCAGCAATACAAGAGTGCGCTGCCGACAAATTGGGTCTGGAACCATGGTGGATTGCTATTCCGGATCACATCAACTACTTTAACTTCGAATCGCTAGTGCGTTTTCTGGAGCAACTGAACTTCGAAATAGTGGAGATGTTCGGCGATTTTCCTATGGAGATGTTCCTGCTTTTTGGCGATATCTATGTAGGCAATCCAGAGATTGGCAGCCAGTGTCACAAGAAGCGCGTGGCTTTTGAATTGTCCTTGCCTGTGGAAGTACGCAGGAATCTTTACAGGTGCTTTGCTAAGAACGGTCTGGGCAGGGATTGTCTCGTTTTTGCGCGGCCTGCATCATCTGAACACTTATGAACGTATTGATTACAAGCGCCTCGCGTAAAGTAGGCTTGATAAAGGCCTTCCAGCGAGCTTTGGCAGAGGAGGATGGGGGCCAGGTTATCGCCATAGATGCGAACCCTCGTTCTGCTGCCCTGTACTTTGCGGATAAAGGGTACATTGTTCCTTCTGGGCTGGATCAGGATTTTCTGACCGCCGTGCAGAACATCTGCCAAGAGCACGATATTCGACTCCTGATTCCAACCAGGGATGAGGAGTTGCCCTTCTTTGCGGCGCTTCGTGAGTCCTTTGAGCACGTAGGCGTGACTATCATGGTCCCTGAACAAGGAGTGGTCAGGATTTGCCAGGACAAGCACTTGTTCATTAACTTTTGTCTTGAGCATGGGTTCCTGGTTCCTAAAACATACGAGATACCCAGGGGCATCCCCAAGTTTCCGGTTTTTGTAAAAGAGAGGTTTGGCAAGGGAAGCAAGTGGGCTTTCCGGGTCGAGACCGCATCGGAATTGGATAACTTGTTACTACGCCTAAAGGACCCGATCATCCAGGAATACATAGAGGCCCCGGAATACACCGTGGATTTGTTCGCGGACTTTTCTGGCCTGGTTCTGTCGGTTGTTCCCAGGGAACGCCTTTCCGTCTTTGGGGGCGAATCGTTTATCGGGAGGACATGCAAGAACTGGGATATCATACAAGAGGCCATACAGCTGGCCCAGGCCTTGGGCCTTGTTGGACATAACACGATCCAATGTTTCTGGCACGAAGGGCGGGTCAAGTTCATAGAGGTGAATCCCAGGTACGGAGGCGGCGCCCACCTGGGCTTCGCTGCTGGAGCCTTTACACCACGTATGCTGGTACGCCTGATTCTGGGCAAAGAAGTCAAACCATGCATTGGCGAGTTCGAGGACAGGTACTACATGCTCCGTTATACGGAGGACCTTTTCCTTAGAGAGCAGGAGCTGAAGCAGAGTGAACGGTTCCATCAAAGCGGTGCTATTTGACCTGGACGACACCCTCTACGACGAGAGCACCTTCGTAGCTAGCGGCTTCCGGACTGTGGCTGCGCATCTTGCCGATAGATTCGGAGTGGATAAACAGGAGGCGTTCTCAGCCATGATGGCGGTTCTGACGACAGAGGGGCGAGGTAAGGTTTTTGATCAAGTGCTGGAACGCTATGGTCTGTATAGCTCCCAACTCGTGGCGGAGCTAGTGAATATGTATAGATCGCATTTACCTGAGATCTCCCTCTATCCCGATGTGCGGCCAACTTTTCAGGCCCTGAGAGAATACGGCGCTAGGCTTGGCATTATCACCGATGGACTGCACGTCGTACAGAAGCGTAAGGTAGCTGCTTTAGGTCTCCAAGACCTGGTAGACATCATGGTCTATACAGACGAACTGGGTCAGGAGTATTGGAAACCGCGCTCTGCTGCCTTTCAGCGCGCTGTGGTCATGCTCGGTGTGCAGCCGGGCGAGGCTGTGTATGTGGGAAACGATCCGGCCAAGGACTTTGCTGGACCAAATTCTATTGGCATGTTCACCGTTCACCTGTGCAGAAATGGCATACCGGAAGAAAGTGACTGTGAGGCCAATGCCCATATCAGCACTCTTACCGAAATCATGCAGGTTATCACCGGGAGGGAAGAAGGATGACATCTGCTTTCGCCATTGATGACGGTATAATTGGACCTGGACATCCAACGTACATTGTTGCTGAACTCTCTGCTAACCATAACCAGTCGTTTGACCAAGCTGTTGCCCTTATACGAGCGGCAAAAGAAGCCGGGGCGGATGCCATCAAACTCCAGACCTACACGCCAGACACAATCACTATAAACTCCGATTCCCCCTTGTTTCGCCACTCGGCGGGCAGTTTGTGGGCGGGGAAGACGCTATATGAGTTGTATCAGGAAGCCTATATGCCCTGGGAGTGGCAACCGAAATTGAAAGAAATCGCTGATGACATCGGGATAGACCTCTTCTCTACAGCCTTTGACCCCACGGCTGTGGACTTCCTGGAACAGATGGGAGTTCCGGTTCATAAGGTAGCATCTTTTGAGATTGTAGATATCCCTCTCATCGAGAAGATGGCACGCACGGGCAAGCCGTTAATCATTTCCACCGGGATGGCGACGTTGGGTGAAATAGAAGAAGCAGTGCACGCTGCTCGCTGTGCCGGAGCAACTCAAATCGCCCTACTCAAATGCACAAGCGCCTACCCTGCTCCACCCGAGGAGATGAATTTGAGGACCATTCCGCACTTAGCGGATGCCTTCAGCGTTCCAGTAGGGCTTTCAGACCATACCCTAGGTATTGCGGCGCCAGTGGCAGCAGTGGTGTTAGGTGCTTGCATTGTAGAGAAGCATTTCACATTATCTCGTGACATTCCTGGCCCTGATAGTGCATTCTCACTAGAGCCGCATGAGTTCAAGGCAATGGTTGAGGCGATTCGTACTGTAGAGAAGACTTTGGGAAAGGTGCATTATGGGGTGAGCGAACGGGAGGCTCGAAGTAGGGTATTCCGAAGGTCGTTGTTTGTGGTGAAGGATATGAAAGCAGGGGAGTTGTTTACGGAAGAAAATGTGCGGTCTATTCGGCCGGGGTATGGATTACCGCCGAAATATCTGCCAGAGATTTTGGGTCGGCGGGCGGTGAGGGATGTTGAGAAGGGTACACCTTTGAGTTGGGATCTGATTGCAACAAGATGAGGGGTAGTGCAACGGTCAACTACGTATCAGGGGAATCAGGCGTGGCAAGTCAAAGGATTTTTAAACAGGCAGGCCTTTCAACATTGATTATCGGATTGGGGTTAGCAACAAGTGTCTTCCGGGTTGTTTTCCTAACTCGCAGTTTGAGTATTAATGACTACGGCATATTATCGGTGCTCCTGACAACCATGATGGTTCTCTCCTATTTGTTCTCTTTGGGAGCCTTCCAATACGTATATAAAGAGACAGCTGCGAGTGAGTTGCATATCTCGGCACTGAAATCAGTTATAGTCGGTGTTTGGATTACGTCCCTTTTCTGGACTTTAGTTGGCACGTTGCTATCACCCCTCTTGTTAAAAAGCGGCGTGCTTGGATTTGGCTTGTTGGAGTGGGAACTAACTCTAACCGCTTCAGCATTGTCGGCCATATTATTCGTGTTGATCTATTTCTTGTATGGCCAGCGGCAAGTTGTCTTTTACAATTTGTTGTTGTTCTTACGGGGATACGCCTGGCTCTACATTTTGGTCCCACCGGTCCTACTTTTTAAGGCCCGCCTGACTGTAACCTGGGTAGCGGCAAGTTGGGTTATGCTGATAGTAATTGCTCTATCCCTGGCTGTTCGTCGAATCGGTTTTTCTCACCTGAAAGAGGCTCCGATAGAGATAAGTTGGTTCCGATGTTCCATAAAATACGGTGCACCGCTCTTGCCTTTTTTCCTGAGCGTATGGGGCATGTTAGCAATCAGCAAGTACATATTAGCCTATGTATGTAACAATACCCAAGTGGCATTATTCTCGTTAGCCTATGCAATTTTTGATATGGTCTATTTGGTTGCGGTGAGCATATCGCAGGCTCTTAGCCCGTACGTCTTTGCAGACTGGAAAGGAGGGAATCAAAGCAGCGTTCACTTTGATGTGGCTGTGAAATACTCCACCTTATTGGCAATATTGCTTACCCTAGAAGCATTATTGGTTGGTGAACAGTTGATTCAATTGCTCGCTGGTGAAGTTTACGTTAGTGCATCTGCGTTTATGCCTTTTATGGCACCTCTGCCATTACTGCGTGTCTTGTCTGCCAATATAGAACAACGCCTAATGGCCACTAATCGAACTCAGCAAATGGGTATAATTTATGTCATTGGCCTGCTTTGTACCTTGGTAGTTGGGCTATCATTGGGGCGGGTATGGGAGGTGTATGGTGTAATTGCTGCGCTGCTATTCGCTCGGATTGTGCTGTTAGCTATGATGATATGGAAGGTGCGAGGCGAGATTAAGATAGACGGAAAGTTCGTATCGTTTTACCGAATTTTTGTAAGCAGTATATTTTTGGTTTTTTTGACATTTTTATGGATGACTATACCTCTGCTGCAGCAATTCCAATGCATACTGGCCATTGCGATGCCCGGGATCTATTTTTTTATCCTCTATACGTGTAAGGCAATCTCACGATTTGAGGTTGCGTGTATTATGTTAGTGTTTGGCCGGATTGTTGGGCAAATCAAAAGACTCATACCATACCGGGGTGAGGGTCACAATGTCTAGGACTGTATTATTCGTGGGTGCTCACAATAGACGTGAAATTGAGTTTTATATCCACATCGCAGAACATCTGTCCAAGAAGGGCATTCGAACCATATTCACTTCGCAGTATAACCGTCATGCGGTTGAGCTACAGCGAGATAAAGGGATTGATATCCTTGCTATACCGCATTGGATTGAAACACATTGGCATGAGATTCCGGACCCAATAGCAGCTGCGAGGATGGCAGAGAAGAAGTACAACCTGCTCTCTTTTAAACAGGTCTACAATGGTGATCGCGAGTTATTCGACTGTAGTGAGAATGAATGTATTGATCGCGCGTTGCACTATTTTGAAGCATGGGAGACTATATTTGACGCCAATTTGGTGGATGCTGTGGTGTCCGCTATAGGTGGGGAATTAATTCGTACTACTTCCTACTTCGCAGCGCGGCGACGTGGCATCAAAACATTGTACCTGAATTTCTTCCCTTTACCGCACCGTTTTGTAATCGTGAGGACTTTGGATGGCAATTTTTTGAATCTTGATCTTGCATCTCTACCTGAGTTATCACCAAGCCAAGAAATGGAAGTCCAGAGACTTATAGACCGATTAATTAGTGAAGCCCCACGATTCTTCAGTTGGCAACCTCCAACGATTAAGGCAGAATATTTGAGTAAATTCTTTAGCCGGTGGTACTTTGCCCTTTTTACTGACAAGTATGCCTATCCGCCCCGTTGGGTCTTTCGTAAAACTATCTATATTTTGAGGCGAATATTTAATTACATTCTTTCGCAGGATTTATATGAACAGCCTCAACTGGGTGAGAGGTTTCTGTTTTTCCCGCTTCATGACGCTGAGGATTTTCAGTTAAGAGTGCGTGCCCCCCATTGCCAAAATCAGGAGTTCATAGTTCAATTGATTGCCGAGTCTTTACCCATTGGATTTAAGCTATATACTAAAGAGCATCCCAATTTTCTGGGTGGCATAAACATCAGCGCACTGCGTCGTATCAAACGTATTCCCAATGTAAGGTTGTTGCCCCCTTCAGTATCAGCATTAGATATGATTTCTGCTGCTGAGGCAGTCATAACTGTCAACTCTACAGTTGGTTTTGAAGCCCTTGTACGGGGGAAGCCGGTTATTACTTTAGGCCCGTCTTTCTATCGTGGTAAAGGTATCACCTTTGATGTGGATAACTTTTACGATCTAACTCGGGTGATCAAACAAGCCATCGGTAATAGGCCTGATGAGCGCTTGGTAAGAAAGTTCATACATTATGCAGTGCAAAGGACGTACTTAGGTGAGTACACTCTGCGCGATTTCTCGGAGGGTAATATCAGCCAGGTAGCCCAAGCAATTCTGGAGGAACTTGATCGTGTCCAGTAGAGCGATAATCTCATCTCTCAAATGGCATCTTTTTGCACCAATGGTCGCAATAGGAATCGCATTGGTTGTTGCGCTGGTCCCGACAGATGCACAATGGGTGAGTCTGGCACTGATGGCATCACCGGTCCTGGTAGTAGCAATCTGGTTTCTGGCGCAATATCCTATTGCGCCTTATCTGATCTTCCCTCTTTCAACGTTTGAGCTGATTTATTTGCCTGTGGCGGGAGTAAATATACGGCCACATCAAATTGTTGCTCTATTGGCTATCGTGGCTCTACTGTTAAAAAAGAAAATCCCCGTGCCAAAGAGCCGAGTTGGTTGGAGCTGTATCGCTTATCTATTTGTCAACGGGCTTTCGATCTTATATTCGTACTCCCGATCGGATAGCATTAGACTATGGCTAATGTTTGTTGTGCAGGTTGGAACACTCTATGTTCTCATGCAACACCTGGACAAGTTCAATCGTGTCCAAAAATTTATCCCCTTTTTTCTACTCAGCGGTTTTATGATTACGATGGTTGGGTTTTTACAAACGCTTCTAGTAGTTGGGGGCATTTTGCCACCATACCGTGATAACCAGATGATTCCAACTGGGCGTCCGCCAGGTACATTTGTCGAGGCTGCCTGGTTAGCAGCCTTTTCTATGTTTTTTCTGTTGATTTACATTCCTCTTCTATATAGCCGCAGATTTGCTCGCTATAGACCTTTTCTGCTCACTGCGTGGCTGTTGATGTTTGTAGTGAATCTCATTTGTATGACTCGGGCTGCCTGGTTGGGCCTGTTAGTAGGAATCTTGCTTCAAGGGGCTCTTTTGTTATTGCTGCGTCCCCGAGGAGCTCGGGGATTACTCAATCTGATGGCCTTTCGGCTAGGACCGATCTTGGTGCTTTTAAGCCTACTATTCATTTTGTTTATGCCTGACCTTTTGGGCCGTTTTATCAACAGATTTCTTGACATAGGGAATACTTCAGAGTCGGCTTCATCTCTAAGAATTGATGACTTCAATGATATTATGAGATTAATACATAGACGGCCCTGGACAGGTTATGGGATTGGAACTTTGCAGGCCGTAATGAGTGATCCGATGAATAACCCGCGCTATCGGAATTTTGCTGCAGTCGGATTGAATGTTTATTTAACCATGTGGTTTGACGCCGGTATCCTTGGATTGGTAACGGGTTTTATCGTAACGATACTTATTCCTGGAGAAATCTTGCATAATGCCACTTTGACCTCAGATCCCTTCTACAGAGACTTTTTGATTGCTCTAGGCGTAGGTATACTTGCACTCGTGCTGACA
The DNA here is from genome assembly GCF_000735195.1 of Chloroflexus sp. MS-G. Lineage (GTDB taxonomy): Bacteria > Chloroflexota > Chloroflexia > Chloroflexales > Chloroflexaceae > Chloroflexus. Next base: position 3,457 of record NZ_JPIM01000048.1, on the reverse strand, counting down.
TTCCAATTCAGCAATGGATTCCCGCGTGGTTGGTATTGGGCAATAGCTGGTATCAGCCTTTCGTTGAGTCGTCTCTTGTCAAGAAGTAGGAGCGGTGTATGAAAATCCTGATGATTGAGCCACTTGGCTTTAGCGGTATCTGTTATTACACCGCCAGTTTGTGTCGTGCACTGCGTCCCCTTGTAGAAGATCTGACGCTTCTGACATCGCGTCATTATGAATTGGACATAAATCAAGAACCTTATACAATACTTCCCCTTTTAGGGGGTATGAATCGGCGTCAATCCAAAGTTCTCCGAGCTTTTGATGCGCTTCGTAACCCTTTTATCACAATAAACGTGGCTCGAAAAGTCCAGCCAGATGTTGTCCATTTTCAAGATGTCTTTATTCCTACAATTGAAGTTACATCAGTTGCGTTAACACGTCGCCAAGGAATTGGAGTGGTCTACACTGTGCATGACGTTGACCGTTTCACGCTGCTTGGTGAGCAGTCAGTTGGTAGCAAACTATTAGCAATAGCGTTAAACCGGATTTATCATATGGCCGACCAGCTAATTGTGCATTCTCAATACAGCGCCAATGAACTCCAAAGCCGTTTTAAGATTGATGGTGCACGTATTATGCATATGCCAATCGGTGTTCTAGATGTTCATACTGCTGAACCGTTACCCTCTCAGGCAGAGGCTCGACAACGACTGGGAATTGCCTCAGACCGGATTGTGGCGCTCTTTTTCGGCAGTCTGAAAAAAGCCAAGGGGTTGGACTATCTTTTAAGATCTTTGCCCCTAGTAGTTAAGCAACTGCCAAACTTTCTTTTGATAGTAGCAGGGTCACCGCGATCCGAAAATACCATTGACTATACAAGTATTGCTAAAGATCTAGGGCTTGATAATTTCGTCCGATTTGATACGCGATATGTTCCTCTTCAAAAAATTGCTGATTATTTTATGGCATGCGATTTTGTCGTATTGCCGTATCAGAAAGTGTACCAAAGCGCAGTTGTGGTTACGGCATATGCGTTTGGACGTCCAGTGGTTGCAACACGAGTGGGTGGATTACTTGAAGTCGTAGAAGATGGGCAAACTGGTTACTTAATTGATGATCCAACAGATACAAAATTGCTTGCAGATGCCATTATCAAGATGGGTTCTGATAGATCTGAACGTTCTAGAATGGGTAGTAACGCAAAAACTGTTGCTTATACCAAGTATTCATGGTCCACAATAGCTAGAGAGACAAGCGATATCTACACTGCTCTCGCTTCTGGAATGTCGAACTCGAGTTTAGACAAATGAGCCGGTAAGAGCCTGCGAAACCGTGATCATGAGACCCATTGTTCAATCAACTTTTGCAGCTCTTTGGAGCGCCGTCCTCGTTTTTTGGGAGGCTGCCAGCGTGGAGGCGGCACATGAAAGTGAAGCAATGCCGCAACCGTCCAGACGTGGTGGGTGAGGCCGGCGGCCATGGCCGGTGTGCAGCGATGGCCCTGGGCGTTGGTCAGGGTGTCGTGGGGCGTACCGAAGTTGTACACCGTGCCGACCAGGTCCATGCCCAGGGTCACCATGCGTTGGCGCCGGGCGCCATAGCGGGTACGCCGCACCAGGCTGGCCAGGCGGGAGCGGAAGGTGGCATGCAGGCGCTCGATGGAGGCGGTGTTCAAGGTCTGACCCCCGCCCGACGAGGCCAACAGCTCATCCAGGGCCGCTTCGGCGCCCTGCACCAGGCGGCGCACAACGCTCACCATGCGACCGCGCTTGTCCTGCTTGACCACCTGGCCGATGACGACCTGTTCCCAGGGCGCCAGGTGAGGGCGTCCGGGGCCCTTCCTGGGCGCCTTGCGTAGCAAGGCGCAGCGGAAGGCATGGACAGAGGCTGCCAGTCCGTCCACGGCCACCAGCAGAGCCCCCGGCCGGGCGCAGGCCCGCACCCTGTCGGCAAGCTGGCGAATGAGGCCCTTGTCCCGATGGGCGCTGACCACACCACCCAACCACAGCCGGGTGCTCACCATCAGCGCCATCGCCATCCACACAATCCCCTTCTGCACGCGGACGCGCATCTCGTCCGCTTGCACGTGCAGCAAGGACAAGCACGCCCCCAGGACCAGATGACGATGCACCTGCTCACCATGCACACCAGCCTCCGCCGCCCACGTGCGCACCGTCTCCGCTTTCAAGCCAAAGGCAGCCACAATCGCACGCACCGGACAGCCGTGGGCCAGCAGGGTGACGACCAGCACGATACTGTCCACCGGTGTCTTCTTCCAGTACAACATCGTCCCCCGACGGGCGCTGAAGGTCTTCTCACAAACCGTGCATCGATAGCGGGCTTCCTTCCGGCTGTGCACCTTGATGTTCCCTTTCCCTCCCTGTCCTCTTGCCGGGCAGGCCTCATTGGGGCAAAATACCTGGGTGGGGTCCATAGCATTCCTCCTCGGTTGTCAATAGATAAGGATATGCTATGGACCCCGCCAGTTTTGTTCAACTTTCAGCCCCTGTCACGGTTTTGCGGACACCTACCTATTGTGGTCATTGTACCGTTAATTGCGGAAGACCGAATGTAGGAATGGTCGTTGATGAATCGCTGGAAAGACTGGTACGAGCAAGGGAAGCGAGACTACACGCGCGCCCTCTTAGACATTCAATACGGGTACTACGAATGGGCCTGCTTTACGTTGCAACAATCGTCTGAGAAGGTAATCAAGGCATTAGGTCTCGTTAGAGGAATAACCCTGTGGGGGCACTCCCTTACCGAAATGCTCAAACGCTTGAGACAAGACCTGGAAATACCCGAGGAAGTGTTAGATAGCGTCCGTCTGCTGGATATGTATTACATTCCACCGCGCTACCCAAACGGTTTTGCGGCGGGGAAACCGGCTGACTACTTTACCGAACGATAGGCGAGAGAAGGTCTCTATGCGGCGGATCGAGTCATACAGTTCTGTGAAAGCTATCTCCCTGAATCGTGATGAGGTGATGCGACAATTGCGAGAGGTCTCGGCGAAAGCATTGGCGATCTTCCCCCACCTGCAAGAGGTACGCCTCATCGGCTCACTGGCAACCGGTTCTCATACCGGAACGAGTGATGCCGATCTGCTGTTGCAAGTGAATGAGCCGATTGCGAATCCGCTGGAAGTGATCAAACCATACTTCTTCTTTTTTTCACGCCATCTCGACATAGGGATCGACATGGTGCTCTACGATAAGGTAGTTGCAGACGAAGTGCAGCAGATGCTGCGGGGAAGCATCGTGTTGGTCAGTCGAATAGGTGATGAGGAACATTAAGCGCCTATCCGAATAACTTGTCGTCACGCTACAACGAGTGAAACTCGTCGATGGATTCAATCCAACGTGCGATCAGTCTGATACCAAATATCCCCTGTGATGCAAACCGATCTGGTAAGGTGACAACATGCGATGACCTTCATCTCCCACCACAAGAGATTTCGGATAGGCTCTAC
>NZ_JPIM01000047.1:5000-35509 GCF_000735195.1 Chloroflexus sp. MS-G | reverse complement strand
CTAGGTATATAGCACTCAACACTGCTTTTCTGTTATTTGCGGGATACCCAAGGCCGACGCCGCGCAGGCCGCGCTGAAAACAAAGGTGGAAATGGTTATCAGCGAAACCGTCAGAATATGCTACAATATGATATATCTGCGTAAGATTGTAATGTGGTACATCTGAATATGAGGTCGCCTGTGACGCAAAATGGCCAGGAACGCCCGGTTGTACTGGAAGCACGCAATATTACCAAACGTTTCCCCGGTGTCGTTGCTAACGATAATGTTTCGCTCAAACTGTATAAGGGTGAAGTGCTGGCCCTCCTTGGTGAAAACGGCGCCGGTAAATCAACCCTGATGAATATCCTTTACGGCCTCTACCATCAGGACGAGGGCGAAATTTTTGTTAAAGGTGAGCTGGTCAGGATTACCAACCCGCACGAGTCGATTGCACGCGGTATCGGGATGGTACACCAGCACTTTCAACTGGTGCCGGTGATGACCGTCACCGAAAACATCATTCTTGGCAATGAAGTCACTCGTGGCCCTTTCCTCAACCGCAAACAGGCTGCCGAGCGTATCCGTGCTATTTCTGCGCAGTACAATCTAGCCGTCGATCCCGATGCCCTGGTCGCCGACCTTGATGTTGGCGCGCAACAACGGGTTGAGATCATTAAAGCACTTTACCGCAACGCCGATATTCTCATTCTCGATGAACCAACTGCCGTATTAACGCCGCAGGAAGCTGATGACCTGGTACGGGTGATGCGTACATTGACTGCTCAGGGGACATCGATCATCTTCATTACCCACAAACTGCGTGAAGTGCTAGAGGTGGCCGACCGGATCATTGTGTTGCGCAGCGGTAAAGTTGTTGGCGAAACAACACCGGCTCAGGCGACAGAAGCCAGTCTGGCGGCGATGATGGTCGGGCGTGAAGTTATTTTGAAGGTCGAAAAGCAACCCGCCCGTCCTGGTGCAATAGTGCTTGAAGTGCGTGGATTACGGGTACGCGATGACCGGCAACTACTGGCGGTCAAAGGGGTCGATCTCGAAGTACGTGCTGGTGAGATTCTGGGGATTGCTGGCGTTCAGGGTAATGGGCAAACGGAGTTGGTTGCGGCGCTGACCGGTCTTCGCCCCAGCGAAGCAGGTACTATCCGCATTGATGGGGTTGATGTGACGAACGCAACACCGCGTCAAATCAGTGAACTGGGTGTTGCTCACATTCCCGAAGATCGTCAGCGTGATGGATTGGTAGCTTCGTACCCGCTGACAGATAATTCGGTGTTAGAGTTGTACTACCTCCCGCCTTTTGCCCGTGGGATTGTGCGGAACGATCAGGCAATTAACGAACACTGCGCCCGACTGGTCAAAGAGTTTGATGTACGCACCCCTGGAATTACCGTGCCGGCCAGCTCGCTCAGTGGTGGTAATCAGCAAAAACTGATCGTTGCCCGCGAGTTCAGTCGTCAGCTTAAGTTGTTGATTGCTGCCCAACCGACCCGTGGCATCGATGTCGGATCAATTGAGTTTATTCACAATCAGATTGTTAAAAAGCGTGACGAAGGGGTTGCAGTTTTGCTGGTCTCGGCTGAACTCGATGAAATCCTCTCGTTGGCCGACCGCATTGCGGTGATGTATCACGGCCAGATCGTTGCGACCGTGAGAAATGGCGAACTCTCGCGCGAGGAGCTTGGTTTGCTGATGGCCGGTGCGACGTTGGATCGTTCAGTCTCGATTGAAGTCTGAGATCGTGTTTAAACGAGCACGCTATTCACCTTCCTTGTCCGTCCTTTGCCTGCCTGACCAGATGGTAAAGACGTGGGAAGGGGTAAGCCGATTCAGACAAGATTGCACAAGGTGACTACTCGGACGTAGTCAGGGGGAGAAGCATGGCGCAGGCAGCTACTGAAACAGGAATTCGCCCATCTGCGCTCCGTCTATTTTGGGATCGCTGGTCAGGGGTTTTAGTGCCGATTTTGGCCGTCTTTACGGCGCTCGTGGTGGGTGCATTCATTATCGGTGTAACCGGTGCTGACTGGCAGGCGGCATATATTGGCCTCTGGGAAGGCGCCTTTGGTTCGCCACGGGCATTTGCCGACACGGTGGTTCGTTCAACGCCGTTCATCATCTGTGGGTTGTGCGTTGCCCTGGCCTTCAAGGCCGGTCTTTTCAACATCGGGGCCGAAGGACAGCTTTACGCCGGTGCGGTTGCCTCAGTTGTGATCGGCACTACATTACAAATGCCGGCCATTTTTCATATTCCAGCAGCACTGATTGCAGGGGCACTGGGTGGCGCAGCGTGGGCGGCGATTGCCGGTTTTCTAAAAGCTCGTACCGGTGCTCACGAAGTGATCAATACGATTATGCTCAACTATATCGCGTTGCGCATGACAGATTGGCTGATCCGGAGCAAAACGCCGTACATTCTTGGTGATCCCGCCGATACCACGGGTGCTCGCTCACGTCTGGTAGCTGAAACAGCGCGCTTACCGGGGATTCAGGTTGGTAGCTCGACCATTCTTCATCTAGGGATTCCTCTGGCGCTGGTACTGGTTTTTGTAGTAGCCTGGTTGCTCTATCGAACAACGCTTGGCTTCGAGATGCGAACTGCTGGGACTAATCCTCACGCAGCGCGCTATGCCGGTATCAATGTGCCACGCACGATTATTCTGGCGATGGCAATTGCCGGTAGTCTAGCCGGTATCGCCGGTGCGATTGAGGTTATTGGCGTGCGCGGTGCGCTCAGTGCAGACTTTTTTTCGGGGTTGGGTTTTGATGCGATTGCAGTAGCTCTGTTGGCCCGTGCTAATCCGGTTGGGATCATCTTTTCGGGATTGCTGTGGGGAGGGCTGCTGACCGGTGCACGGCTGATGCAGGTACGCGCTAGCCTCTCTATCGATGTGATTAAAATTGTGCAGGCACTAATTATTATGTTCGTGGCCGCCGATCAGATTGTGCGCTTTATCTACCGCTTGCCGAAGCGTAAGCCTGGTGAGGAGACCCAACTCTCAAAGGGATGGGGTGGGTAAATGGTGTCGCTTGTCTGTTCAGAACTGGCATGAGGACAGGCGAGAAAACCCTTTGCTCATACCCACAACGAGTTTGCGTGTAGCCAGCGACGGCGCTCGGCAGAGCGCCGTTTTGTACCTTTAGGATCAAACGATATGAACGACATGTCGTTGCAACATCGACCGGCACGGGCTGCCAATGAAGAGCGGATGGCCGAGATCATCCTGCCGCATCAAACGAATGGGTACGGAACGATGTTTGGCGGTAATGTGATGGCTTTGATGGATAAAGCTGCGGCCATCGCTGCGCTGCGTTTCTGCCGCTTACCGGTCGTTACTGCCTCGACTGAACGGATTGATTTTCGCACTCCAATCGGTCAGGGAGAAATTGTTGAAGCGTTCTCGCGAGTTATTTACGTAGGTCGCAGCTCGATGGTGGTGCGGGTGCATCTCTTTGCCGAGCATCCCTTAATCGGTGATCGCCGACTATGCACAACCGGCTACTTCAGTATGGTGGCTATTAACCGCGAAGGTGGTCCAGCGCCGGTTGTACCGCAATTGCTACTCCTCGATGATGAGGCGCGGGCAGAACATGCTATTGGGGCTGAGATTCACGCTGCAATCGCTGCACGACGTAGTAAACGAACCACAGGATAACCATGATTGATGAATCACTCTTTCGCCAGACCATGAGTCACTTTGCCTCGGGAGTAACTGTGGTCACCACTGCCCTTGGTGATCGCCTGGCCGGTCTGACGGTCAGTTCGTTTGCTTCATTATCGCTTAACCCACCGCTGGTGCTGATTTGCATTGACCATAATGCTGCCAGTCATGATGTTATTGCCGCTGCCGGTCAGTTTGCGGTGAACATCCTGGCTGAAGATCAGGAATATCTCTCGCGGCGATTTGCAATGCACGACGGGGCAAAATTTACGCCACATAGCTTTACGATGTCACCCAATGGGCTACCGTTGCTCAACGGAGTATTGGCACAGATCGAGTGTCGGCTCTACGACAAGCTACCCGGTGGCGATCATACAATCTTCGTGGGCGAAGTGATCGCGGCACGGGTCTTTGGGGGCAGACCGCTGCTCTATTACCGATCAGGCTACCATCAGTTGGGGTAAGTGGCGGGTCAAAGCATACCATAGTTAGTTTGCGTCTAGGGTAAGAGCGTAGCTTCGACGAGTATAAGACAACGTTCATCTTCTCCGTCTTCCGAGAATGGGGTCTTCCGCTATACTTACGAGCGTGGTTGTGCAATTGCTGTTCGACTCTTACCCTTTCCTAACCTTCTACTCTTCTCTCGATGGCAAGCGGTAATAGAGGCAGCACAAACGGGTTACGTGTCATTGGCGACAATCTACATCAAGAGGTGCGTAAGTGAGCGTTTATCACCGCCAACCAACGAGCGCCTCCTATCGGCACGTTGTGCCGATGCTCATTCTGCTGGGAGTGACGATCTACCTGGCGGCTTGTACGATGGCGCCGATCAAGGTTGACAGTCCGGTTATCGTTCCAACGCTTCTATCAACTCCCACACCTCCTGATACTGATGCTACCTGGCGTTTGATAGCATCGGGAGTCGAAATTCGCCAGATCGAAGCACCGGGATTACCGGTACAAATCGTGCGGATCGATCCAACGCAAGTACGGTTTGTTGTTGCCTATGATCCGACTAAGCCCCGTACCTTGCAGGCATGGGCAGTGCAGTACGGTGCTGTAGCCGCGATTAATGGTGGATTTTTCGATCAGTATGGAGAGCCGGTTGCACTCCTGATCAGCGATCAACGGGTGATTGGAACCAGCTATGTCGATCAAGGCGGGATGTTTGCCATTGATGCGCAAGGCAGGCCCCATCTCTGGTCGCTGGCCGAACAACCTTACGATGGGAAGCCCTTTGAACAGGCCATTCAGGGCTGGCCGCTGCTGGTCAAAACGCACGGGGAAGCCGCTTACACGAAAGCAGATGATCAGCGTGCGCGGCGGAGTGCGATTGCGCTCGATCAGGATGGTCGGGTCTTGTTGATTGTTGCCCCTGGCGCCAGCTTCAGCCTTGCCGAATGGTCGCAGTTCCTGGCGACGGTTGATCTGGCAATTGAGATTGCAGTTAACCTTGATGGTGGCTCTTCGAGTGGTCTAATCGCCCGGGGTCATCAAGGGAGTGTACGGATCGACTCATTCGTGCAGCTCCCCTTCGCGCTCTTGGTCCTGCCGCTTTGACATTCGGCAATAGCAAGGGTAAGATGCACAAAGATGATTGAATAGCGATAGCTCTCATTTCAGTTAAAGGAATATCGGTGCGTCACTGGAAATTATGGCTTGGATTGATCATTAGTCTTGTGTTTCTGGCTATTGCGCTCTATGGCCTCGATCTGGCTCATTTCTGGGAGGCATTGCGTGAGGCAAATTATTGGTGGTTGATACCAGGGATCGTTGTCTACTTCATCACGGTCTGGATACGAACCTGGCGCTGGCAGTCGATGCTCAACCATATTGCCTCGGTGCCGTTGCGCACGCTGTTTCCAATTGTCGTGATTGGTTATATGGGAAACAACGTCTATCCGGTGCGGGCAGGGGAGGTACTCCGTAGTTACGTACTCCGACGAAACTGTGGTATCGCGATGAGTGCTTCTTTGGCGACTGTAGTGCTCGAGCGGTTGTTCGACGGACTGGTCATGCTGCTTTTTGTAGCTATTACCCTGCCTTTTACACCGTTACCACCAATGTTTCGCTCGCTGGTGATTGGTTTCAGTGGCATTTTTCTGATCGCGTTGATCGGATTTATTTGGTTGGCTGCCCGTCCGCAGCGCATGAGTCGTTTCTATACGATGCTGGTTGATCGCTTTGCACCAGACCGGTTGCGGCCACACATTCATGGCCTCTTTGATCGCTTTATCATTGGTTTGCAATCACTACGTAGTCCACGTGAAATGATCGTAATTCTGTTGACATCGACCCTGATCTGGTTGGGAGAGACGCTGAAGTACTGGTTTGTGATGCATGCTTTCTCCTTTGAGGTCTCTTTTCTGGTGCTGATGCTGATGACGGCGGTGGTCAATCTGTTTACGACAATTCCCTCAACACCGGGGTATGTGGGCACCTTTGATGCGCCGGGAATTGCTATCTTGACCCAATTTGGCGTTGTGCATGCCGTTGCTGCCGGTTATACGCTGGTGCTGCATGTTGCCTTGTGGTTGCCGGTGACGCTGCTTGGCGCCTGGTATATGTTGCGCCAGAGTTTGACCTGGCGTGATATGGATCGGGCGGCGGAACTGCGTGCATCGGACACAGTCGAGAGCGACATTGCTGAACCGGCAAATTCGCAGAAGGTGCTGCCATGAAGATTGCTGTCATTGGTGGCGGTATTGCCGGTCTCAGCGCGGCCTACGATCTCGCCGGTCAGGGTCACTCAGTCACTGTTTATGAAGCAAGCGCACAATTGGGCGGGTTAGCCAGCGGCTTTCGCGATGCAGGTTGGGAATGGCCGCTTGAGCGGTTTTACCACCATATCTTTACAACCGATCATGCGATTATCAATCTGACCAATGAAATTGGGATGCGTGACCGCCTCTTCTTTCGGGCACCGGTGACGGCTCAGTGGTGGCGGGGGCGCGGTTATGCCCTCGATGGTGTTCTGCCGGTATTGCGTTTCCCCGGCTTACCTTTCATTGACCGGCTGCGTTTCGGACTCACTGCCTTTTATCTGAAGTTTGTGACCCGAAATTGGCAAAAGCTCGAACAGGTTACAGCGATGTCCTGGACTGAGCGTTTTGCAGGGCAGCGGGTGGCGCAGGTTATCTGGCGGCCGTTATTGGAAGGTAAGTTTGGCCCACACGCTGATGAAGTAAACATGGCCTGGCTCTGGGCGCGTCTGCGCGCACGCAGCTTTAAGCTGGGCTATTTTCAGGGTGGGTTTCAAGCCTTCGCTGATGAACTGGGAGCGGTTTGTCGCCGTCGTGGCGTGCAAATGTTCCTTCAGACACCGGTCAAGATGGTTACCCAGACGGCGAACGGATGGCAAATTATTGCTTCGCAGTCACTACCGGTCGAATATGATGCGTTGCTGGTGACCGGAGCGCCGGGATTGCTAGCCCGCCTGGTTCCCTCACTCCCTGGTGAGTATCTTGGGCAATTGCGCCGACTACATTCGATGGGGGCAGTCGTCATGACAATTGCTCTTCGTCGTCCACTAACCAACGGTATCTACTGGCTCAATCTGCCTAAAGATGAATTTCCGTTTCTAGCGCTGGTCGAGCATACCAACTTTATTGAACCGGTGCATTATGGCGGTGACCACCTCATTTATTGTGGCGACTATCTCGATCCCGATCACGAGTACTTTCGGCTTGATGCGCAAACGTTGCTCGAACGATTTTTGCCGGCTCTACGCCAGATTAATCCTGCTTTTCAACCGGATTGGATACGCGCCTTCTGGCTCCATCGCGAAACGTATGCCCAGCCGATAGTGCCGGTCAACCATAGCCGTAACATTCCGCCGATTACAACCCCGCTTCCTGGTTTGTACTGGGCGAGTATGAGTCAGGTCTACCCTTGGGATCGTGGGACGAATTATGCGGTTGAATTAGGGAGACGGGCCGCTCGTATCATTCATGAATATGCCGATCAGCATCGGTATGCGGTACTTTAGGGATGGGTAGTATTTGCTGTTTTCGGGTTGCGGAGTGCGTTAGCTACCTTCACCTGCATCCAGTGGTTTTAACATGCTCAGCTTCGGGGTACCCCTTTGCTGACCGGGCGAGGCAAGGGAGAGGGTATGGTTACAATCGGGTTGGGAAGCCATCTTGTCTACGTTTCTCTATCCTCTCTTCACTGCATTTCTGCCGGAAGGGATGAACCTGTCACCCCTCTGCTATTACCACTACCGGGAAGGGCAAGAACCCTGAACATCCTAGTGGTACTTTCTGGCTATTGTGTCATCCTTTGCTAATGTGGTACCGTGAATATGTATTGCGTAGTAGCAAAAATTTGATGGATGAACTCAGAACACTACTGGGTTCTAGCCATCATAGGCAGAGGTAGATGTGTACCAGGCAACTGGGTGGTTCACGAATTGTTTGCCTGAAGCGGAGACTGCTGGCGCGTGTTGCAGGGAGTATTAAGAACCGCATGTATCGGTATGGGAGGCATTCGTTACCGGAAACGCAGCTATCAACAGGGAATGACTGTTCTGTGTCGTGTTTCATTGGCAACGTTACGAGCAGATCGCGGTTTGGTAGCGAGATAGCCAGCGGCGAGCGGAGGATGGCATGGGACGCCAGTGGCATACGCGATGGTTGAGTGGATGGATTTGTCTAATCCTGATTGCCTGTAGTGTGAGCGGGACGCCGTTTACCTCAGAAGCGGTGCGTGATGTGACCGCAGCGCCATCGGTTACACCTGATCGCGATCCTGATTCTCAGCCAACACTGCCGTCTACCGGTGCATCAACAGCTTCAGCAGCACCGGCTACCTCCAGTGGTTTCTCTATCCGCTTTTACGGCTTTCACAACGGTGGTAATGAAACGTTAGATAGTGATCGGGTTAAAATCCCGTTGGGTGCGATTAATGGGAGTGGTCAATTAACTAGCTCGCGGCCGGTCAATGTAGGTGGTGATATAACGTTAGAGTTTTGGATGAAAGCTAATCCAGGTGACAATGATGCGCCAGCTTGTGATGGATGGTATTACGGGAATATCATCATCGACCGGGATATATTCGGTAATGGCGACTATGGTGATTATGGTGTTGCGATTTGTGATGGCAAACTGGTTGTTGGTTTTAGTGTAGGTAGTGATGATCGTCTTCTCAAAGGTCATGTAACAGTGACTGACGGTCAATGGCATCATGTTGCTGTTACCCGTGCAAACAGTGGCCTAGTGCGTCTCTACATTGATGGGCAGCTTGATAATGAGATGCCGGGGCCATCAGGACGGATCGATTATCGGCTTAACCGCTCAACTAGTTATCCCAACAGCGATCCCTATCTCGTTTTGGGCGCAGAGAAGCATGATTATCCTGGCAGTCGTTACTACAACGGTTGGCTTGACGATCTGCGATTGTCGAATGTGGTCCGCTATTCTGGGTCTTTTTCTCGCCCCACTGCTCCGCATACCCTAGATAGCAACACAATTGCGCTGTACCGGTTTGATGAAGGAAGCGGCACGACGATCAATGACAGCACGCCTGGGAATCAGAGTCCTGGCGAACTAAAGCCACGGGCTGGCGGTGCAGATCAGCACTGGTCGAGTGATACGCCTTTCAATGCCAATGGCGTGCTGCTCACCCCGCGGGCGTACATTCCATTTATTGTGCGCAGCTAGGTGTCATGGGGATGGTCTTCACGCTCACCATCCCCACGATACGCTTACCGCATGGAGAGAGGAAACGAGGGAAAGGCATAGCTTCCTGCTGCGATGGTGATAGCGACCGTTCCGGCATGGCCTAATCTTCTCCCTCTGTCCCTGACATCACAACCACCAGTGGTCGCATTTTGGCAACAGGGCGGATAAGACTGGCCGCAATTTGGACCTGCATCACCGTCTCGATGTCTTTGTATGCCAGCGGCGATTCGTCAACGGCCAGGCCGCGCACGAGCACCCCCGCCTCACGAACGACAGCGGCTGCCATTGCCGGCGTGATTGTGCGACGTGCTTCTGAGCGGCTAAATCGACGACCGGCGCCGTGGGCAGCGCTCGACAGCGAGGCTCTATCACCTAATCCCTCGACGATATAGCTGGCGGTCGCCATTGAGCCGGGAATAATCCCCAGCACACCGGCTTCTGCTGGTGTTGCACCTTTGCGATGGATCACCGTCCCGTCCGGTTGTTCCCAGGCAAAGTTGTGATGATTCTCGATCACGCGCTCGACCGTCAGGCCCAACGCCTTCGCGAAGCGGGCATGGATGACCTCGTGATTGGCGCGGGCGAAATCTCCGGCAAGCCGCATTGATAGGAGATACTCCTGACCGGCTTCGGTTTCGGTACTCAGCCAGCCATACGTTTTCGGGATGCCGCGCGCAATCGCTGCTGTCTCACGGTCGGCTATTTCGGCGTAGTGGCGGGCAATCTGGGCGCCAACACCGCGGCTCCCGCTATGGGTGAGCAGACCAACAAATGGTTGGTGCGTATCAAGCCATTCACCGATCACGATTTCGGCGAAGTGATTGCCGCCACCAGAAGTCCCGATCTGGAGTTTCGCTACCTCGTGCAGGGTGCGTAACAGTTTCGTTGCCCGCCAGCGCGAGTCGGCAAGCACCGGATGATCGGCAACCGGTTTTTTCGGCGATCCGATGCCAAAGACCGTCACCTTCGTGATCGTATCGAGCAGGTGGTGACGGTCACGACGAGCATCGTCGGGAGTTATTCCGGCAAAGATCGAGAGATGCATCCGGCAGCCAATATCCACACCCACCTGATACGGAGCGACTGCGCGATCATAGGCGATGACTCCACCAACTGGCAGGGCGTAGCCTTGATGGGCATCAGGCATCAAGGCACCACGGATTGCCGGTGGTAAGCGCAAAGCCGTTTTGATCTGGTCAATGGCCCCTGGTTCCACGAGATGCCCGCCGATAATCTTGAGCGGCTGTGGCTGATCGCGGAGTCGCAGCTCGACCGGTGGTTGACCGTAGCGTGCGGCGATCTGCTGCCGTACAACCTGGGGTTCAACCCCCTCTTTTAACATCTGTTTGGCAGCCCGACACATCTCGCGAAAAGCCGGATGGTCTACATAATCGGCTAATAGTTGGGCTGCTTTCATCATCTTGCCTTTCTCGTTGCGAGACGAGTCGTTGATGCAAGGAACGATAATCAGAGGTAACATCAATTGTATTCTGAACGCTGTTGATCTTCAAGTCGGGCAAAAGTCTGATGCGCTCCAGAGGTATGCCATCGCTGTGGGTGCGGCATCGTCGAGGGTACAACACTGCTATACCCCTACCGGGGCGGTATCGCTGGGGGCGCGGCATCGCCAGAAAATCAGCATCGTTGTAAGCGCAGCAATTACCGGGAGCGCGGTATCGCGTTTACCATAGCGACTGGCTCCTGACCACTCGTGTTCCATGCAGGTCGACGGCTCGCGTACCTGCCAGGTCTTTTCAGGATTGTCCTCGCCACCACGCGAATGCGGTTGCCCCTAGCAAGTGGCAGATTAATACACTGACGAAATAGACGGTGTGCAGCCCTACTGTTTGGCGAGCGGCCTCGGGCGCAATGATATTCTCGATGCGCGCCGCGATGAAAGGGGTGAAGAAATAGAGCGCGCCACAAGAAGCGGCAGCTAGGCGCCATTCGTGAGGTCGGGCACCGATCCAGCCGATGAAACTGGTTAGTGGTGTGATAAAGATCACCAGCCCCAGCCAACGGAGCACTTCGGGGGTACGGTTAGATCCGACCAGTGTGTATACCACCCATGCAATGATCCAACCGCTGAGAGCTGTCAGAACGATCGATAAGAATGTTCGTCTATCACGGACCATGGGTACAATTCTTTTTCATTCGTGGAGACGTCGCAGACGGCGTTCGACCTGTGTGGTCAGCTTCTGAATGAGCGCTTGTTGTTCGGCAATAGCGGTATCGAGCCGCTCAAGCTGATCTTCAAGCTGGGCCAACGATGCGATGTAGCGTTGACGTAACATCCCTTCCTCGCCGTCGCTGCGGAGCGGTTCGATCTTTTGCCGTAATTGTTGTTGACGCTCAACAATCCGCTTTTGCTCGGCTTCATGTTGCTTTATCGTTTGCCGGGCTGCTTCAATCTGATAAAACAGATTGATCACACCCTTCAGCCGTTGGAACGTCCGGTCATCGAGAACTTTATCACGTAGAAAGTTTTGTAACTGCTCGCCGGTGATGCTACTGATAGCCTGGCTGCGCGAGAGCATGCGGCGCTCGCAAATCGTGAAGGTTGCCTGACCATTAGCCGGTACACTCACAGTCCAACAAGCCAGCTGACCCTCTTCGCGAAGGGGGGGTGGCGTATCAACCAGTTCCGTCTGCTCGGTGCGCTGATACTCTATTATGACCGTACAGGGGGTTGCCAGTGAGCTGATAATGGTATATTGCTGAAAGGTGAGGAGATACTCGTCAAGGAGCAGATCGCTTTCGTGAAGCCGAATCCCGCTCAGATAACGGGTCTGGTGTGTCGCCTCAGTGACTGTCACTCCTAACTCAACAGCGTGAAAGATGACAAACTGCGCGCCAGCGCGGGTGAATGGCAGCACCGACTCGCCGGCGTACTCGCCATTGATCAACACTGTTGTTGGCCCTTGTTCAAGGGTAAGCCCTGTCTCGTTAACGAGGCGGAGTGCGGCCAGAGGGTGACGTTCCAAGCGCCGACGGTTGTAGACCAGTTCTCGCTGAGCAGAAAGCTGGGCACCTACAATCGGCGCCATTGCCGACTGCCCACGACCAACGCTTACCGGCTGCGTGACCCGGTACGCAAAGAGTGCTCCCTGGTCCTCACCAATGGCTACAGAGCGCACACTTTCTGTCAAGGTATCAATGGTAAATGCTGGTGATGGCGATGTTGCTGCAAGTAGTCCTCCATCGTCGTTGAAATGTTCTGGCGCGGCCATCTCTGCGACCATAGCACGCATGCGGGTTGCCAGCTTTGGTTGTGGGCGTGGTTGATCTTGAAGGAAGGGGCGGTCGGGGGTTTGTGGTTCGTACAAGCGGTAACGAAACGAGACCGGTTGCCCGGCAACGAGCGTTACTTCAACATCGATCAAATCTTCTTCCAACTGATTATCGAACAATCCCCATCCCTGTAAGAAACAACGTGACGTATCATCGGCACTCTCTTCGAAAAGCAGGCGATAACTTACCCGCCATGCCGGAGCGGGTGCAACATACCCGATCAGCAGATCGTGCTCGCCGGGTGTGAGATGAATGGTCGCCGTGCGATTACGTTCATCGTTTTGAGCTGCGCGCAAAAAGAAGGTGAGATCGTGATGTGCCTTGTCGTCGAGTAGCTCAATGCGCACAATCTCTTCGAGCGCAATTGGCCGGACAGTTCGCTCTTTACTGTCGTAGAGGCTCACCAGTGCCCGGCGGAGTGGTCGTTCATCTTCTACGTCAACGCCAACAACCTGACCACTTACGATCTCGCCCTGTTTACCGGTCAACATCAAGCGAACAGTACGTCCGCGCAGATCGCGTAGTAAGTCGAGGAGACTGCGTTGGTCTGAGAGGTGAATACTCCCGCGAGACAGCAACGAAGCGCGATCTTCAGGTGTAGCGAAGTCGATATTGCGTACCTGCCCGCTGCGATCAATCACGACCAGGCTCTTAAGCACGTCATCCATTGCGCTCAGTGGGAAGCTAAGGGTCAAAACTTCACCGCTAAACGTTCCACGACGCTCGAAATAGCCCACACCGTGCTTATAGAGCACTATTCGCTTGATGGGCAGACCTGTCATGGAGTCTCTCCTTGCGCAACCGACTGAAGACGGATCGGGTTGTAGGCAGTGTACACGAGACGACTAAAATCGGCAATGGCACCACCCAGGAGAGAATCTGACCAGGACAGGTTATTGCCAAGCGGTTTGTAGATATACACAGCCAACACATAGTCACCACCTGGCGAGCGAACGATGCCGGCATCGGCCTGCGTATGCTCGATCCAGCCCGATTTATGCTCAACCCGTATTCCCTCTGGAATGCCAGCAACCATACGGGTACGATCGGCATTTTCAGCCAGCAGATCGAGCATCTCCTGGCAACGATCTGGACGAAGCAGAGCGAATTTTTCTAACAAAACACCTTTACCACGGGCACACTCATCAATCATACGGTAGAGCTGCCCTATCGCATAAGGAGTTGCCCGCAGTGCACAGCCGGTCTCGGTGTATGGTGGTTCGCCAACCGGGTCTTGAGGCCCACAACGGTATTTGATGTTGTAGAGTTTAATGTAATCAACAGCTTCAAAAGGAATGTAGAGGTAGAGGTGTTCCAGACCAAGATCGGCGAGCATTTCGCTCATCTCAACCGCACCGCGAAATGCGATGTCGGTACCGATACCACCGGCACCGGCGGCTAAAATATCGTTGGCCGCTAGGTTATCACTTTCGATGATCATGAGACGCATTTTCTGCCACTGCTCTTCGGTAAACGTTTCGAGCTTTGTATAACCGTAGAGCATAATCGCAGTTTTGATCGTGCTTGCCCCTGGAAACACCGTGCGGGCGTTGACAGCCACCTCGGCGCCGGTCGCCAGATCGTAGAGATAGATTCCGGCGACACCATCCCATACCTCGGCCATTTGCTCAAGCTGTTCAGCAAGCTGAGCAGTCGAAATACGGGGTTGATCATTCGTTGGCCAGAGCGTGAGCGCAATGGGAGTAGTTATCCGACCACGACGGAGTAAACCGCTAACGATTGCGACCGAGCGGTCGAGATCGATTGCCCGTCCGGGCAGATAGGCGAAGCTACGTGAGAGCACCTCTGTTGAAGAGATAACCGTTACCTGGGGCGGAATGGCCGTCTCGTCGGCAAAGGCACGGATCTGCTCGTGGAGGGCATCCTCATTGAAGACGAGCTGAAGTGGCACGTTGACCGGCGTGTTACTCCCTAACGCCGGTGCAGCTTTAGCCAGCAACGTTGTCAGATCAGGGCGTAGTTGCAGTGTGGTTGGTTCAATAGTGTAGGTATGTTCACCAGCAACCAGTTTGAGCGGGATGACGTTTGCGGTCAGGGCAGTAGCTAAGACGGATTCTGCTTCAGTGGCGGATAGTCCACCAATTGGCATACCGGCGACTTCGGTTCCAGGTGCATACACTGGGATTGGTGTTGGCAGTGGCGGAACTGAAACCGGGGTTGATTCTGCTGCAAGCGCCGGTTCATACGATAAGGTCGAACGGGGTGCTGGCGTACACCCGGCGAGAATTGCCATGCAGATCAGGGCAATGGCAAACAAACGTGGCCGGAAGTTCATAGCTGTACAAAACTCCATTGTTACAGTGCAGGCGACAGATGGAGATCATTCCTACCAGATATTTACTTATAGCACAGACGATATTACTCGTCAGGCTCAAGATAAAATGTCAACGGATAACCAGCCTCACGGGCAGCGTGATGAGCCTGATAGACTCGTTCCTGGGCTTCCTGAAAAGGTAATACCGTCACCAGCGCACGTCCTTCATAGTGAGCGGTCAGCATAACCTGTTCAGCCCGTCGATAGTCAAGCTCGAAGAATACTTGCAAGACCATAACAACAAAGTCCATCGGCGTTACGTCGTCATTCTGCACAATAACGCGATATGGACGTTCGAGTTCTTCATCACTGGCAACCGCGAATGAGACGGTAGGCCGCACGGCAACTGTAGGTTGTTCAGTAGACATGGGCTACTCCGTCGCTAAACGTACATACCATCTTCTGCTGGCAGTATAACATAAAGTGTCACTCTTCCCGATGTTGCCGGCGTTTTGCTGTTAATAAGGCTGCAATACGCTCTTCTTCACTTAATGGTGGTGCAGGCGGCTTGTCTGGTAACGATGACGGTGTTTCTGTGGAGCCTGATACCTTGCGCCGGGTGTAGGGTAGCATCTTCGCTTGCCAATCAGGGAACGGAACGAAGAGCCGCCGGAGGGCAACATCGATTGGCAACAGTGCCAATGCCAACCAGAGTAACGGGATCGTAACGGACCACACCTCGTATACGGTGCGTTCTGTCGGTGTAAAGATTGTGGTAGGTGGCGGATTAACTCGCCCACCGGTGAATGCAGCCAATTCTTCCAACAGCCCTGGATTATCGGCCATTCGTCCATATTCCGGTGAATAGTTGACTGTCACACCGATACTGGCATTGCCAAGCGGCTGACCTGCCTGATCGGTAGCATATACCTGTATTAGGTAAGCACCGACTTGATCAATTGTTGTGACAGTCCGGTAGCGTCCGGGGGCAATCTGAGTAAATACCAGATCACGTTCAAGCGCCAGGCCACTCATCCAACTACGAATGTCGTTCAGCTCGATTGGTAAACCGCCCGCATCACGTGCTGTCAGCTCAATCTCAACCTGATCGGCAATAACTGTAGCTGTCAGCGATAGACGATCACTGTTGCTCAGTGGCAGCACTTCTGTGACCAGATTGGCAGTAAAGCGCGGAAACTCTGCCCACGACACCCAGTCAATAGCCCAACGGCCGGTTAGATCGCTTGCCCATGCTAGCACGCGCCCTAATCCCATTTGGGCTGTTGCCAGCAATGGCGAGCCATCAGGCGCTGCAAGCACCATGCGCCCGGTCGCTCGGTTGGCAACGACATTGCGACCCTGGAGCGGCGGCAATGCGCCAACATCACGGAGCCAAGGTGTGGGTAGGGCTAGAATCGGCACGAATGGCTCTTCTATCAAATCACGATTGGCAACACGTACCGTTTCTTCTAGAAAAATTTGCGGCAGTTCAGTCACCTGCTGAACAGCATAGTATTTCCCTCCACCAATACGAGCAACTCGTTCGAGCGCCGGATCAGTATTACGCCCAATCGCTACTGTGCTAACGGTTACGCCCTGCGCATAGAGATCGGAAACCATATCGGCATATTCGGTTTCAGATATGCCATCGGTTAAGAGGATCACATGCTTGATCCGGGCGTCAGCCGTTGTGATGGTCTCAGCAGCCATTGCGATACCGCTCCGAATGTTCGTACCTCCTCCAGCCGTTAGCCGACTCAGTGCACCTTCAATCGTAAACAGATCGGTAAGCGGCTGTAATGGGAGCAGGGTTTCGGCCAAACTGTCGAATGCGATGATAGCAAGTTGATCGCGCTGGGTCAGACCTCGACTGGCCTGAAATGCTGCCTCACGGGCCAGATCAAGCTGTGTGCGGGAGCCATCAACCAATTCATTCATACTCCCACTGCGGTCGATCACCAATACCAATGCCAGATCGAAGCGCTCTTCAATCACTGGTGGATCAAGCGAGACGGGAAGCAGTGGTTCAAGAGGTGACCGTCGCCAGCCACCGGCTCCAAACGATTGCGGCCCACCGATCATCAACAGTCCACCACCAAGATCACGCACGTATGTGGTCAGTGCGCGCTGAAGTGTCGTTGGAACAGCACTGGCGGGCGTATCAACAAGTGCCACCACGTCGAATACACGTAAATCGAGCGGACGGACGGGAGCCTGGATTGGTTCCTGTACGGTTACATCGAACCCACTCGCCCGCCAGGCGTTAACCAGAGCTGCCACCTTTTCGACAGCAACGGTCAACACAAGGATACGGGGTGGACCGGAAACAAATGTGAATGCTACCGCCCGATTATTGGCCGCCTGGGTATCGAAAGGGGCCATCAGATACGCTTCAAATCGTCGAAAACCTCGCTCACCAGCCGGTACCGTCAACGAAAACTGGTTGAGACCGGTCGTTAATGTAACCGGTTGTTCAATGCGCAACTGACCATCAACGAGTAATTGCACCGTTGCTGAGCCGCTCATCTCGCTCTCGATCAGAACGGTCAGGGGGATGAGCTGATCAACACTCGCGCTGGATGGAGCGTTCAGTGCTGCAATCAGTGCGTCAGGACCGCGATCGGATACCAGGGGAACAACGTCAATCGATACTCCTCGCGCCGCTGCCAGGCGAGCAGCGTTCAGCGCTTGCCCCACATTCTCGCCTCCATCCGATAGCAGTACCAGACGTTGGTGCATAGCACCGGGTAAGATTGCCAGCGCCAACTGGATAGCATCTTCGATGTTGGTTCGGGAGCCGGCGACCAGCCCATCGATCCGATCAAGTGGACGTGGTGGTTCGGCTACTCGTTCAACCTGGGCACGCGCTCCAAAGACAACAACCGCCATGCGATCGTCTGGATCGGCTGTAGCTACAGCCTGCTTGATATAATCGAGCGCTGCGAGGCGCTGACTCGGTGCCACCGAATCGCTAACATCGAGGAGAAAAACGGTCGCCGTTGCCTGCACTGGTCGGCCAAGTTGGAGACCTGCTATCGCTAACACCAGAGCCGCCAGCATCAGCAACCGTACTACCAGGAGCAGCCATAGCCGGAGCCGACTAAGCCGACGAAGAAGCTCAGCTCGATTCAACCATAGTGTACCGATGAGGGGAACAGCAAGAACAAATAACCACAATGCTGCCGGCTCAATCACACTCAACACAATCTTGCTCCCTCTAGTGTAGAAGCGCAGATATGGTGGGTTAGCTTAGCGATGAAACACAGTGCCGAGTGGGTATCACCGATGATCGATAGTGTTTCTCGCCAATCTGACCGTCACTGCGCTGGTAGAGGTAGGTTCTCAATCCACCTCCCACAGTGTACCGATACCGTATGAAATGGGTTGAGCCGAAGCAGATGATGGGCCGTCATCACGCCTGCACGGTAACAGGTGCATGAGGGATGTTTCTACTCACTTCGCTAGTTGAGCATCATCAACGACCGAGTAACATCTGAACAATTTCTATGATCGCACCACCGAGCGATCGTGAAGCGAAGTGAACCTACCGTCGCCGTAGTGGTTAGAGATGGTTCTCCACCTGTACCACCACCAGCGTTATATCGTCATGAGGGCTGCGACCCTCACTAAATGTTTGCACGGCTGACAGCAAACGTTCAAGAAGTTCTTCTGGCGGGAGGTACCCCCAGTGGCGCACCAGATGCTCAAGGCGATCAAAACCAAACAATTCACGCTGATGATTTTGTGCTTCAACAACCCCATCGGTGTAGAATACCAGCGTATCGCCAGGCGCCAGATCGAGTTCTAGTTGATTGTAACGTGCATCACGTTGTATTCCTAACGGTAAAGCGCCAGCAGTTTCCAGAAAAGTCGTGCGGCCATCGGCGTGTCGTAATAGGGGCGACAACTGACCAGCGTTAGCAAGTATCAATCGCTGCTCAATCGGATCAATCAGTGCATACCCAAGTGCAACAAAGGTATTCCGTGGCACATCATCGACTAGCCAGCGATTCGTCTCGGTCAGTACCAGTCGGGGAAATTCGTGATTACGAGCTTCCGAACGAACAGTCGAACGGGCTACTGCCATTAGCATTGCCGCTGGCAGCGATTTGCCACTCACATCACCGATAATGACCCCTAGTCGGGAACCGAGCGCAATCACATCGTAGAAATCACCCCCTGTCTCACGAGCGGGTAAACACCGTGCAGCCACCCGCAATCCTGCACACGCTGGCAGCTCGTGCGGAAAGAGGTTGAGCTGAATCTGGCGGGCAATTGCCATTTCCTGTTCGACGCGCGTCACCGATTCCTGGTAAAGTTGTGCATTTTCGATAGCCAGTGCCGCGTGGTTGGCGAAGGCCAGGGCAACCTCCAGATCACGTTCACTGAAGGCATGCCGCCGATACGCATCGATGTTCAACACTCCAAGCACTCGTCCTTTGGCAATCAGTGGTACTCCCAGCCAGGTCAGGATACGTTCCCCCATATCACCGGGTGGCCAGATCGTTTGTCCAGGCGGGGCGACCAATAAGATCGGTCGTCGTTCACGTACAACCTGACCGGCGCCACTCGTAGCAACCGGCAGGGTGCGCCCTATAGGAATTTCGTCTGGTGGCCAACCGCTTGCCGCTGCGATGCGCAAGATCGGTCCATCTAGCAACATAATCGTTGATGTATCGTAGTTTATGACCTTGCGCAGTTCGGCTAACACGAGCTGGAGCACTTCGTTGGGGTCAAAACTTGAACTTAACACACGGGCGACCTCACGCAGTGTCTCAGCAGTACGCCGTTGCTCTTGTTCAGCGGCAAAGAGCAGTGCGTTTTCGTAAGCCGTCGCGACTGAGGTCGTGACCGTCATCATTAACTCTAACTCAGCTTCATCATAAGAGCGCGGCTCACCAAAACTATCAAATGAGATCGATCCAAACACCCGATCACGGCTGATCAATGGCACGACTACCAGTGAACGCAATCCCATTTCACGCCAGCGGTCACGTGATGACAATGCTCGTGGATCGTTTTCAATATCCAGAATAACCTGTGGTCGGCGTGTCGTGCGGAGAACATCGACCAATGGATTATGCTGAAGGTCGATGACCGTACCGACCATGCCGGTAGATGGATATTCTGCGGCAACGAAACCGGTTTTGTCGTCACGAAACAACACCAGACCGGTGTGATCAGCCCAGAAGAGTTGAACTAACTCGCGGGTGGCGATGTCAAGGATTTCTTGTTGATCAAGGTGAGCAGCCAGCAAACCGGCAATCCGATTTACAAGCGCCATACGGGCTGTCTGGCGCTCAGCAGCAAGTGCATGTGCTTGCGCTGCTTGAAAGAGATGGGCATTCTCGCGTGCCTGCTGCTCACGTTCGGTGAGTAATTGTACCTTCTGTACGGCCAGACTGATCAAACTGGCAATTTGCGCCAGCACATCGATGGTATTGTCGTCATAACAGTATGGGCGTTCATCTTGTAGTACCAGTACCCCAATTGCCACTTCGTGCTGCGCAAGGATTGGTACACCGATCCATGAACGCATCAGGTGTGCTGCCCCTATCGAATACGGTTGGATACCCATGGCCTTCACCTGCTGCGCATCGGTCAGGAGATCATCAAAGCGTAGTGGCTGGCGATGGGTGAGTAACCATTCGGAAAACGAGGCTGATGGTACATGCCGCCCAATCAGGTTGTGGTCTAATTGATGATTGTGTTCAACAAAGATAGCATATTCAATCTGGCGTGAATCCGGATCGCATAGCATCAGATAGAAGACAGAAGCTGCCGTCAGATCAATTACAATCCGCTGTGTCTCATGCAAAATGCGATTCAGATCATACGATGCTGCCACCAGCGTGCCGATCTGATTGATCGCCTGTAGTTCAGCGATTTGTCGAGTTCGTTGCGCATGCAATGTCACATTCTTCACGTGCAGGGTAAGTTGGGCGGCAATATTGCCGAGAAACTCCATATCACGCGGAGTAAAGGCATACGAACGGTAGCTTTGCACCGAGACGACCCCAATCGGTCGTCCATCGCGATCAAGCAGCGGCCAACCCATCCAGGAACGCGCGATCCGTTCAGCACCGATAACAACAATCTCTACATCGGGAAAGGCTCGAATCTCGTCGGGCAAGTCGCAGAGAAACAACGGTTCACACTCACGCAGAATGTGGGCGGTGAGGGAGTTTGCTGGTGGCGGTTGGTTAATCCAAAAATCGTAGATTTGTCCATCGTCAAGGGTGATACCATCCGTAATCAAATGTCGTTCTGGATCGTAAATCACCATTGAAAAGGCGTCCAAATCAATACAGTTTTGTAAACCGAAGGCTGCTCGTTGCAGTAACTCACGAGTCGTTTGCGCCGTTGAGGCGGCCAGACTAATCTCACGCAAGGCCCGCAGTTCAGCAATCTGGCGCTCGCGTTCCGCTGTGAGGCGACTATGTTCGATCAGAATAGCAATCTGGTTGGCAACCGACTGGGCCAGTGCCAGCTCGTGCGGCGCTGGCTCGCGTGGCGTAAAACCGAACAGACTTAACGTACCCAGTACCCGCCGCCCAACAAAGAGCGGTAAATTGATAGTTGACTCAAATGGTGGGAAGAGATGGAGGGGAAACGTTGCCGGATCGTAGTGTGACTGCCAATCGCGGTGAATCACCCGTGGTTGCAGCAGGGTAACTACCTCGCGCAGTGGACTGATCTCAAGTGGAATCTGGCGGGTCTGTTCAATGTATTCCTGGCTGAACCCACGACAGGCGTGTAGCACGAGCAGCGTACCGGTTTCATCGAGCAAACGCACATTACCGGCATCAAAATGGAGTGTCGTGACGGCAATTTCCAATGCCTGATCGAGCACATTATCAAATGAACGGGTATCAACCAGCGTCGCAGCCAGTGTACTTAATGCAGCTAACTCTTCGCGGCGTGCTGTCAACTGTTCAGTCAACTCGCGACTCAGTCGATCTTGCTCTTCTACCAGCACCACATTTTCGAGTGCCAATGCAATCACGTTGGCTATTTGCTGAAGGAGTTCAAGGGTTTCGTGATTGTACAGGCCGGGTTGGTAGCTTTGCAGAGAGATGACTCCAACCACCGATTCGCTGATCATCAGTGGCACACCGATCCACGAACGTGAGCGTTTAGCAGTGTTACCAAACGGTACTGGCGGCAAACTGGCGTCGCGTTCGGTCAACAGATCGCGGAAGAGCAGTGGCTCACGGCGACGGACGATCAATCCGGTCAGATAGCCGTATTCACGATTTTCGAGAAACTCAATCTGACCTTCATCGTAGAGTAGAGCGGCTTTGAACAGTTCTGGTCGCTCATCACAAAAAGCAAGATAACAGGAATCAAAATCGAAGATGTGGTGCAATTCACGCACAACTGTCTCAAACAATGTGCGTAGCGGTGGTCGATGACGTGCTACCAATCCAATCGCGTACAATGACGCCAGAATGCGCTGATCGCGCTCTTGTTGTCGACGCAACGCATCGCGCTGTCGCTGGAGATCGCCGATCAATTGACGCCGACGAGCTGTACGGGTCATTCCTTCATTCCTGTCGCTTCGTGCATTGCAAACGGCAGTGTACAAACCGTTGCCGGACGATCAAACACGGTTACCGTCGTTCCACTTTCAGCGTATGCCCGTCGAAGATACGCCAGCCCAATCCAACCGAAGCGTGGCGAACAGACAGCACTGGTCAGATCACCAACCTCTTTGCCATCAGCCATGACCTTTGCCGGTAATGATTCGGGTGCCGCCGATAGGCGTAAACCGCACAACAGTTTGGCAATTCGACCACGGCTCTCCATACGGGCAATGATCTCTTGACCAACGTAACAGCCTTTGTGAAAACTGACTGCTCGCCACAAATCGGCTTCGAGCGGAATGTAATCCAGTGTGATTTCGTGCTTGAAACGCGGATAGCCGTGTTCAACCCGAACTATTTCGGCGGTGTTCTTATCAAGCTCGACCGCGCCAGCGTTGGTCAGGGCTGTCATAAAGGCCATGACCTGCGTAGGGTGTGGGTAGAGGGTATAGCCGTCGCCTCCCATTGGCTCACACCGGGCAACGAAGATTTGATGTTCAGCCCACTGAGCTGACGTAATACCATAGCGGGGTATATCGGTGGGCAACCCGATTGTCCGGAGTACCTGACTCGCCTGCGGCCCATACACACCGATCTGCCCCAATTCGAGGCTAGCATCAGCGACCGTTACCTGATCGTTGAAAAAGATATTCTTTCGCAAATGGCGTAAAATGGCTGCTCCATGCCCAGAACCCGTTTCAAGCAATAAGGCATCAGGCAGTACATATACTCGCAGCAGATCGATCATTCGCCCGATGGGGGTCGTCAAGACCGTGAGGGTACCCTGTCCGGGTTGTAACGGCTCAATAGCGTTGGTCGAGAGACGATGGAGCAACGCAGCCCGATCACGACCACGCATCCAGAGCCGTCCACGATCTGATTCGTCGAGGATTGCGGCAGTGCTGTAGATAGCGTTATAGCTTGCCGATGTAACATCTTCCATACGTTTTGATGTCATGAGTACGTGCCTGTCATATATTTTATTGTATCACGGCACTTGCAAGACTGGCCGACGGAGCTTGAGTTGAAGTTGCATGCCGTAACGAGGACGTAACGTAATGCCTGTCTGCAAGGCAATCGGATGATCGGGTACCGGTAGCACATGCCACCGCTGTGCCAGAGTAGCCAGTACTAACACCCCCTCCATCCAGGCAAACGGTTCGCCGATGCAATTACGCGGCCCGCCACCAAAGGGAAAAAAAGCAAATTTTGGTCGTGTAGCTTGTGCGGCTGGTGTATGACGAAGTGGCTCACAACGATATGGATCGGGAAAGAAACGACTATCGTGATGCATCAGCCAGGGACTCATCAGAACAATCGTATCTGGTTTGATCGGTACATCACCAATCGTCACCGGCGCGATTGCTCGTCGGCCAATGATCCAGGCCGGTGGATAAAGACGTAAGGCTTCGGCAAAGAGCCAGTGGGTATAGGACAACGATGGCAGATCGGCTACCGTTGGTGCACGTTCACCAAGTACGGTATCAAGTTCGCTATGTAACGTTGCCGCAATTGTTGGATGCGTAGCCAACAAATAAAGCGCCCACGTCAACGCATTTGCGGTGGTCTCATGACCGGCCAGGAAGAGTGTCATCAACTCGTCGCGCAATTGAGTGTCAGTCATGCGATACCCATCTCCCTCGTCATCGACTGCTGCTAACAACAGTGAAAGCAGATCGTCACGATTACCGGGATTGGCACGACGGGCAGCGATGATCCGGTAGATAATCGTATCGAGGCGCATTTTCGCCTGCTGAAATCGCCGCACCGGTGGTAGTGGTAAAGCCATCAACCAGTCGGCGAACGGTAACACCGCCAGATCAAACATAGCCACCAGATCATGCATTGCGGTGAATACTTGATCAGCATCAGCCTCGGTATCGGCGGAAAAGAGTGTTACCCCGACAATCCGCAGCGTGATTGCCATCAACTCACGACTCATATCCAGCACGGCGCCATCTTGCCAGTGGCTACTCCGTTCCTCAGCCGCAGCCACCATGGCTGGGCCATAGGACGCGAGTCGTTGACGGTGAAAAGCTGGCTGAATCAGCCGTCGTTGACGAAGGTGCGTTTCACCTTCGCTGGTGAGCAATCCTTCGCCGAGCAATCGCTTGGCCCGTTCGAGCACGCGCCCCTTCACAAAAGCCCGATTTTTAGTGACCAGCACCTCGCGAATGCAGTCAGGATGATTCACCAGTACCATGCGTTGTGGTCCGGCCCAAAATTCCACCACATCACCGCGCATTGCCAGATCGGTCAGTAACGTTAGGGGATCACGACGCAACCGCTGAAGATTTCGGATCGATACAGGAGAAGGAACATGGATTAGCATCCTACACCACCTTGATTCATAATTACCCAGCGTATGCTCAAGAGAATACTCCTGTTTTCTGCCGATGGCACGCTGGTCTGCATCCCGATGTGAGAGGGTTGCAATACCTGGCATTTCCTCAGCTTGTCACCAGAGATTATCTTCGCTGCTGGGGAAACGTAATGGGTATACCGTCCTTAATCTTCCGAACCGCCAGGAGTGTTGTTCAGGATGATCAGCGTTGACGATACACAACGCCGTTCCGGTAATCAATGTCAAATCGTGATAGATACTATGCAGGAACGATATTGATACGGTAGCCGCAAATTGTAGGAAGCCCCTTCATCGGCGCCTCGACTGGCAAAATCGCTCTTTCCGCATCACAATGCGTCTGATAGCAAGTCTTCCCCGATGTCGGGAAAAAAGGACAACAGTGCATTGACCCGCATCCGTTTCAAACATTCAGCGTATCACGGGCACGTATCAACATCATACCACGCTTGTCAGATGTTCATTCCATGTCGCAAAGCGTTAACCGTCCGTGAAATTTAGAACAACATCATGGTATACTACAGCTATCGGTGAACCTTCAACTAAATGATCGCACAACAATGATTCGTTGATGACGGGGGAGTCCATGAGTGTAACAGGGCGACTGGCAGGAAAGATTGCGCTCATTACCGGCGGTGCTGGCAACATTGGTAGCGAACTGACAAAACGTTTTCTAGCTGAAGGAGCAACAGTTATCATTAGTGGGCGTAATGGCGCCAAACTCACTGCCCTGGCCGAACAGATGCGGTCAGAGGCTGGAGTTCCAGCGAAGCGGATCGACCTCGAAGTGATGGATGGGAGCAATCCGGCAGATGTGCGTGCTGGTATTGAGGCGATCGTGGCCCGTCATGGCAAGATTGATATTTTAGTGAACAATGCTGGCAGCGCAGGCGCCCAACGACGGTTGGCTGATATTCCGCTTACCGATGCCGAACTCGGTCCTGGCGCCGAGGAAACGTTGACTACGAGCGTTGCCAATTTACTTGGTATGCCGTGGCATTTGATGCGGATCGCGGCACCACATATACCGCCAGGCGGCGCTATCATCAATGTTTCAACTATCTTTTCGTATGCTGAATACTATGGACGTATCCCGTATGTCACCCCGAAAGCTGCTCTCAATGCGCTCTCGCAGATCGCAGCCCGCGAACTGGGTGCACGTGGTATTCGCGTGAATACCATCTTTCCCGGCCCGATTGAGAGCGAACGAATTCACACGGTCTTCCAGCGCATGGATCAGTTGAAAGGTCGTGCGGAAGGTGATACGGCGCAGCAATTTTTAGCAACGATGCGATTATGGCGGACCAACGACCAGGGGAATCTCGAGCGCCGCTTCCCAACGGTTGGTGATGTGGCCGATGCGGCGGTCTTTCTGGCCAGTGATGAGGCAGCAGCCCTTGCTGGGGAAACCATTGCTGTTACCCATGGCATGGAACTTCCGCTGCGCAGCGAAACCAGCTTACTGGCGCGCACCGACCTGCGCACGATCGATGCGAGTGGTCGGACGACGCTGATCTGTGCCGGTGATCAGATCGAAGAGGTGATGGCGCTGGCCGGTATGTTACGCACGTGTGGCAGTGAAGTCATTATCGGCTTCCGTTCGGCCACTGCTCTGGCTCAGTTCGAGCAAGCAGTGAGTGAAAGTCGTCATTTAGCGGGTGCAACCTTTACCCCACCAATTGCGTTACCACTCGATCCCCGTGATCCAACCACAATCGATGCGATCTTCGACTGGGCGGGAGAGAATACCGGTGGCATTCACGCAGCAATTATTCTCCCTGCTTCTAGCCGTGAACCGGCTAACCAGGTGATTGAGGTTGATGATGCCCACGTCATGCAATTTCTGGCCGATGAGATTGTTGGTACGATTGTGATTGCCAGTCGCTTGGCCCGTTATTGGCAATCTCAGCGTCTGACGCCGGGCGCCCGTGCCCGTAGTCCACAGGTTATCTTCCTCTCGAATGGAGCGAATGCCGCAGGGAACGTGTACGGTCGCATTCAAAGTGCGGCTATCGAGCAGTTGATTCGGGTATGGCGTCACGAGGCCGAACTCGATTATGCCCGTGTGACTGCCAATGGTGAGCGGGTGTTACCGGCGGTATGGACAAATCAGATTGTGCGCTTCGATAATCGCAGCCCTGAAGGGTTAGAATTTGCCTGTGCGTGGACGGCTCAGTTACTACACAGCCAACGCCGGATCAGCGAAATTACTCTCAATATTCCTGCTAACGTTAGCGCTACTACCGGTGCGCGTAGTGCGTCAGTGGGTTGGGCCGAAAGTCTGATCGGCTTACACCTGGGCAAGGTTGCGCTCATCACCGGTGGTAGTGCCGGCATCGGCGGCCAGATCGGTCGGCTACTGGCGCTCAGCGGTGCACGAGTGATGCTGGCAGCCCGCGACCGTCATAAACTAGAGCAGATGCAGGCGATGATTCGGGCCGAACTGGCTGAAGTGGGTTACACTGATGTCGAAGATCGGGTACACATCGCACCTGGTTGCGATGTCAGTAGTGAAGAACAGCTTGTTGATCTTGTCGAACGTACCCTGGCTACGTTTGGCACCGTGGACTATCTCATTAACAACGCTGGCATCGCTGGTGTCGAAGAAATGGTTATAGACATGCCGGTAGAGGGCTGGCGGAACACACTGTACGCTAACCTGATCAGCAACTACTCGCTAATGCGTAAACTGGCGCCCTTGATGAAGAAACAAGGTAGTGGCTATATCTTGAACGTTTCCTCCTACTTTGGCGGTGAAAAAGAGGCTGCCATTCCCTATCCCAATCGGGCTGACTATGCCGTTTCAAAGGCCGGTCAGCGGGCAATGGCCGAGGTCTTTGCCCGCTTTCTGGGGCCAGAAGTGCAGATCAACGCGATTGCGCCGGGGCCGGTTGAAGGCGATCGTTTGCGTGGCACGGGTGAACGTCCTGGTCTGTTTGCCCGTCGCGCACGGCTCATTTTAGAAAACAAGCGGCTTAATGAACTGCACGCGGCACTAATAACCACTGCCCGTACCGATGCACGTCCGATGCGCGAGCTGGTTGAACTGCTGTTACCGAACGATGTGGTCGCGCTAGAGCAGAATCCCGCGACGCCGCAAGCCTTACGTGAACTGGCCAAACGTATTCGTAGCGAAGGTGATCCAGCAGCTTCTTCGAGTAGCGCACTGCTTAACCGCTCGATTGCGGCGAAGCTCCTCGCCCGCTTGATAAACGGTGGCTACGAGCTACCTGCCGATATGTTTGCGCATCTGCCTCTTCCGCCCGATCCATTCTTCACCCGTGCTCAGATCGACCGTGAGGCGCGCAAGGTGCGCGATGGTATCATGGGAATGCTCTATCTACAACGGATGCCAACCGAGTTTGATGTGGCGATGGCTACGGTTTACTATCTCGCCGACCGCAATGTCAGCGGCGAGACCTTCCACCCCTCGGGAGGGTTGCGCTACGAACGCACTCCTACCGGCGGTGAGCTGTTTGGCATGCCTGCTCCGGAACGGCTGGCCGAGTTGGTCGGTACAACCGTGTACCTCATTGGCGAACATCTTACCGAGCATCTGAATCTCCTTGCACGGGCTTATCTCGAACGCTACGGTGCGCGCCAAGTCGTGATGATCGTAGAGACAGAAGCCGGTGCAGAGACTATGCGTCGCTTGCTCCACGATCATGTTGAGGCCGGTCGGCTTATGACGATTGTTGCCAGCGATCAGATTGAAGCAGCGATTGATCGGGCAATTGCGCACTATGGTCGCCCTGGGCCGGTAGTCTGTACGCCTTTCCGTCCTCTGCCCACTGCACCACTGGTTGGCCGTAAAGATAGCGACTGGAGTACAGTGCTAAGTGAGGCCGAATTTGCTGACTTGTGTGAACACCAACTGACTCACCACTTCCGGGTGGCGCGCAAAATTGCCTTGTGCGACGGTGCTAGCCTGGCGCTGGTCACACCAGAAACGACTGCTACGTCGAGTACCGAACAATTTGCGTTGGCGAACTTTGTCAAAACAACTTTACATGCCTTCACCGCGACCGTCGGCGTCGAAAGTGAACGTACTGCGCAGCGTATTCTGATCAATCAGGTAGACCTGACCCGTCGCGCACGTGCTGAAGAGCCACGCGATCCGCATGAACGCCAACAAGAACTCGAACGCTTCATCGAAGCGGTACTGTTGGTGACCGCGCCACTTCCACCCGAATCAGATACGCGCTACGCTGGCCGAATCCATCGTGGGAGAGCGATTACTGTGTGAGAAATGTGCAAATTGTTCTCATATGTGTCTGAAAAATTCCTTTCCAACACCTGCTAACTCGCCCCTGTCCTCTCTCACCAGGTGAGAGGACGGGGGAAATGGAGGTGGCTGACACTTCTCTCACCTAGGAGAGAGGACGGGAAAAATGGAGCCGGACTCTAGCTTGACTTCTAGTACGCGATAGTGTAGCATGGTGCTCATGGAAAACACCATGAGCACAGGGAAAGCCGCAACACTCCTTGGTGTCTCGGTCAAGACGTTGCAGCGTTGGGAACGCGAAGGAAGGCTGATTCCGGTGGCCCGAACGGACAGCAACCGCCGTCTCTCCCCTGAGACGCAAATCCGTGCGGTCATCGGTTTGCGGCAGGCGAACCATGCGCCAACCACGCTGGTCGCCTCCTGTCGGGTATCGCGTGCGGCACAGAAGCCGGACCTGGCGAATCAGCGCAACGTGCTGGAAGAGGTCGTGGTGGCGAAGGGATTGGCGGGGGTCGAGTGTATCGAGGAAGTGGGCGGCGGGCTGAACGTCACGCGCAAGCGGTTTCTGGCCCGTATGGACGAGATCGGGCGACGGCAAGTCAAGATGCTGATCCTCGCGCACCGGGACCGCCTCACCCGTTTCGGCGTTGCGTGGTTCGAACATGACGCCAAAACCCATGGCTGCGACGTGCTGGTGCTCACCCAGGAACGGCTGTCTCCCGAACCGGAAATGGTGCAAGACGTGATGACCATCGTGCACGGTTGTTCGTCTCGGCGATACGGTGTGAGGAACTATCGAAAGAAGTTGAACGAAGCGCTGAAACAGGATGCGAGTCATGAGTAATGCCAAGAAGGCCAAACGATGCAACTAACCCACAAGATCGCCCTTTGTCCGACTCCTGAGCAGGTGGATTACTTCAAGCGCGCCTGCGGCACGGCCCGGCGCGTCTGGAACTGGGCGCTCAATGAATGGAACAAACAATACGCAGCAGGCGGCAAGCCAAACGCAATGGCGCTCAAAAAGCAGTTCAACGCCATCAAATACACCGACCCACAGTGGCTCGACGAAAACGGACGGCCTTGGTTGCAAGACATTCACCGGGACGCCCACGCCCAGCCGTTTGCCCATCTCGCCAAAGCCTGGGAAAGATTCTTCGCTGACCTCAAGGCTGGCAAAGAGGCGCACGCACCGCGCTTCAAGAAAAAGGGGCGCTGCCGCGACAGCTTTTACGTAGCCAACGACAAGTTCCGTCTGGACGGCAAGACGATCCGTCTGCCCAAGATCGGCGACGTCGCCATGACCGAGGAACTGCGCTTCAAAGGAAAGATACTGGGCGCGACGGTCTCGCGCACGGCGGATCGTTGGTTTGTGGCAATACAGGTCGAAGTGCCCGATGCGCAATGCTATCGGCGTCGCACGGCGCACGAGG
>NZ_JPIM01000046.1 GCF_000735195.1 Chloroflexus sp. MS-G | reverse complement strand
ACCTGCTCATCGGTGCAGTGGTCTTAGGCGGGCCAGAGGCCCGCGCATCCAGGTGCGTGTAGGGGTGTGTCACACACCTGCTCATTGGCGCAGTGGTCTTAGGCGGGCCAGAGGCCCGCGCACTCAGGTGCGTGCGTGGATCAGGAGTTATCGGCAACGGGGACAGGATCGTCGTCGGTATTCCGCTGCTGGTACATCGATGACTCGCAGCAGAGAATGCTGAACCCCCTCTGAGCCAAGGTCCTGCCTCATACCGAAGCTGCTTCACTGCGGTATTCATGCCAGAGACGTCGTAATTCGGTAGCCGGATCACGCCAGTAGCGTTCGGGATCAATCGGTAACGCAGGTAACGTCTTTGTCGTCGGCAATCGGTTGATCACTTCGCGCAAGGCATCCCATGCGGCCTTCGGGCGTCCGTTTGCCGTCCATAACCCCCAGGTGCGTGCTATCCAACTGCTGTCGAAGGGGGGGACGTTCCAATGATCTTCAGGTGGATCAACCATGCCAGCCAGCCAGACAGTGGCTGCGCCGGCGCGGGCCAGATTGACGAGCGACTCTTGCAAGGCGGTTGCAGCCGCTTCTTCGTGCGCAAGAAAGGTCTGAGTCGGTTGCGCAAAGATCTGATCGGCCTGCCAGCCGATCAGGTTGCTGACCGGAGCCGTCGGCCATCCCAGGTCGGCAACGACTACCTGAGCCGCAGCAGAGTCGTTAATTTCTTCAGCTAGTAGACCGGCGACAATCGCATGGCAGAAACAGGCAGCCTCGCCGCGAGCTGGTGGTCCACCACTGAGGGGGGGCCATGGTCCCACACTGACAACTACCGCGCCACCGGCCATCGCGATATCGTAAGGGCGCAGGCTGGCGCGATTGCTTAGGGTGGTGGCATCGACATACCCGAAGAGCTGGTTGGCACCATATGCGCGGGCTTGTTCAGCCAGATCGGCCCACCAGGCTGCCATATCGCGATGATCGGTTGGTGCACGCACGCGCTCGAAACCGGCGGCCAGCAGCCAACCGGTGATCGCAGGATGATCGGCAAAGTTGCCGACGACCTCCCGTAACAGGTATCGTTGTGCTGACCGCATGTCAGGGTCGGCATAGAGATCACGTACCGGTTCGTGACGGTAAAAGGAATTGTCGAGAATGGTCAACGGTGGTACGGTCAGCAAGGCCTGCACCGACTGAGTAGTCAAGGCCTGGGGTGGAATCCCGAGTGCCCAATCAGGCAAATGCAGGGTCGGCCCCAGCGTTGCACTCATAAGAGAGACAACCACCTGTAGATGATTAGATTGGGCCAGATCAAGCCCTCGCTGAAAGCCATTAAGGGTAGCAACCGAGATTCGCTGAGGCCCTGGCTGTACTTCAGCCCAGCGCAGTTCAAACCGTACCTGTTTGATACCAACATCGCGAGCACGCTGTAAAAACTCGCGTAAAGCACCATGGTCGAAGATCGACCAGCTTGCCGCCAGCGCTTGCGGACGCGCCGGCATCGGTGGCCAGATGGTTATTCCGATGTTCATAAGCGTTTGTACATGTCTTGTTCCATCTAACCCAGCATTGCAGACATGGCGCTTATGAGATTAGGCCGCGCCACAGGGTAAATCATCTGCTATGATGGAACCGGCATCGTCTTTGGCTGCCAATGGATCGACAGCAGGTACATATTCCATTATAGTATAACGCTTACTACAGAATGGCGATAGGAGTATAGGATTAGAATGTCTCAGCGCATTGAAATCGTCGTACCTGCCGGACTCGAAGCGTTGGCCCGTACCGAAATGCAACGGATTACCGGATTACGGCTCGATCCAGTTCACAAAGATGGGGTGATCGGCGCCACGATGTACGGTGCGTTGCAGGCACTCTTTCAGCTACGGTGCGTCACATCAATTTATGCAGTACGTCGCTTTGCCATCCCGCGCCCACGCGCACTACTCGGTGACGAGCACTTGCGAGCTGTCTTAGCCACTATCGAGATGGTGCGTCGGCTGCATCCTGCCGGGACCTTTCAGACTCTGTTTCTCAGCGCAGCCGGTGCTGAGAGCAGCGTGTTACAGCGTTTCAAGCATGAACTCTGTACCCGGCTCGGTCTTATGCCTGGTGGAGAAGATGGAGATTTGCTGATCCGGTTACGGCCAGCGCCTGATCGCGATGGATGGGAAGTATTAGTTCGCCTTACACCAAGACCATTGGCGACCCGCTTGTGGCGAGTGTGTAATCGTGAAGGTGCACTCAGTGGCCCGGTTGCCTATGCTATGGCAGTATTAAGTAAGCCACGCGATAACGATAGGATTCTCAATGTAGGATGTGGATCGGGATCGCTGATGATCGAGCGGTTATTTGCCGGATCGGCAGCTCGGGTTATCGGTTGCGATACCGATTCAGAAGCGCTAGCCTGTGCACGGCGGAATCTTGCTGCTGCTGGTTTCAGCAATCGGGTCGAACTGTACGATTGGGATGCGTGCCATCTGCCGTTACCGTCAGGGAGTATCGATGTGGTGCTGGCCGATCTTCCCTTTGGTCATCTGGTTGGTTCACATGCAACCAATCTGACGCTCTACCCGGCACTACTGGCCGAAGCGGCTCGCGTGACCCGTCCTGGTGGGCGGGCAGTGCTGATCAGTCACGAAGTACGATTGATGGAACGATTGTTAGCTGAACTCCCAGGATGGTGCGTCGAACAGCAATTGCGCGTTAATCTCCGTGGGCTTTACCCGCGCATCTTTGTGTTACGACGCAGCTCATCATAAACTGGTCTCTACCCTTCGCTACTGCCCCCTGTCTCGATCTGGGCAGCACGCACAACTTCCAGCCGTTGACGTAGCATATCTAATTGAGCACCAAGTGTATCAATCTCGCGCCGTTCGAGCGCCATAATGCGTAAGAGATGAGCTTTCTGTTCTAACTCGATCCGATCAGTGGTACGCGACAGACGTTGCTCGAGTTCGCGCAACCAGCTATCTACGCGCTCAAGCCAGGAGGTGAGTTGCCGCAGGTATTGCTCGTCGGTCTCTTGTAAGGCGCTCATACGTTCGTCGGCCATCTGGCGCAACTCTTCGAGTCGTTCTTGATTCATCAGGAAACGCTCGGTCGAGAGTCGTTCAATCCGCTTGATCTCGGCATTGATGTCAGGAAGTTTGGCGGCTAACTCTTTTATTTGCGCCGGTAACATTTCAGCAAACAGATCAATCTGCTGTCGAATCTCTTCCAGACGATCAACACGAGTGCGTAGCTCGTCAATTGGTGGGCGCAGGTCTGTAAGTAATTGCTGTGATTCGACGGCCAGGCGGCGCAAATGTTGTTTTTCAATCTGCAAGTCTTCGCTAACGCGCCGTACTTCTTGCATAACCGCAGCGTCAGCTTCGCGCAATCGTTCGAGTTGGAGGGCTAATTGTCGCTGCCGCTCATCAAGCTCTTTGATCTGTGACGCGAGTGCAGCAACTTGCCGTTCCACTTGCTCGATACGGTTGATCCAGCCCGCCAGGAAATCGCGGTCTTGTTTGCGCGCTTCGGCAACCTGCTGAATTTGAGCCTGCATATCGCGGATCGGGCGCAAGCCATCTTCGATTTTAACGAGCGCGGCTGCTACTTCTCGGCGTAGCGCGACGACATCACGGCGTACAATTTCGTTGGCCTGGGCAACGTCACCGGTGTGTCGATCAAAGAGGCTCTGTATTTGTGCAATCGCCCCTTCGTTTTTGCGTACCTGTTCCATCGCCCATTGATACTTGTTGGTCTGGTCTTTCAACAGGCGGCGAAGCTCGTCAATCTGGCCTTGCAGGTAGACGAGTTGCGATTGTTCCTGCGCTCTCAGCCGCTCTTCTTCGTAGCGTGCGGTCAGGTCTGGATTTGACATACTCTCTCCTGATTGGTATGGGTTTAGTATTTTTACACGGTCGTTGTCTGGGCAATGGCAATCGCTTCAGGTAATTTCACCGAGCCGACGTAAAGCGCTTTCCCAATAATGGCCCCTTCGACGCCAAGTTGTGCAAGGCGACGCACGTGTTCGAGGCTGGCGATGCCACCACTGGCGATAATTGCCGGGCCAGTGGGAGAGATCAGCTCGGCCAGGGCGGTAAAATTTGGCCCACTGAGTGCACCATCGCGGCTGATGTCAGTATAAATGATCCGGCGAGCTCCAAGGTTAGTCATCTGTTCGGCCAGGGCGGTCGCCTTCACCGTTGACGTAACCGTCCAACCATCGGTCGCAACTAGGCCGTTGCGGGCATCAATCCCGATCACGATCTGTTCTCCGAAGCGGTTGAGCAAACGGGCAACCAGTTCAGTCTCGACAATGGCCGCAGTGCCGATGATGACTCGTTCGACACCCAACGCGAGCGCCGCTTCAACATCTGATTCACGGCGCAAGCCGCCCCCAAGCTGTACTGGAATCTGCACGGCCTGGGTAATGGCGAGGATGATGTCTACGTTCTGGGGGCGACCGGTGCGGGCGCCGTCGAGATCGACCAGATGTAACCGACCGGCACCTTGCGCTTCCCAATGACGGGCCACTGCAACCGGATCGTCGGCATAAATAGTCATCTGCTCGAAATCACCCTGATACAATCTGACACAGCGACCATCTTTAATATCAATAGCAGGAATAATCTCCATCATGATGCTCCAACTGAATCAGAAGCTCCGCTCCAGCGCACAAAATTGGCTAGCAGGCGTAAGCCATAATCGCCACTTTTTTCTGGATGGAACTGAACGGCTGCCAACCGATTGCGAATAATGACACTGGGGAAAGCGAGGCCATAATCGGTGCGTGCAGCAACCACCGACTCGTCGGCAACGGCACAGTAGTACGAATGCACAAAGTAGACATCAGCGCCGTTGGGAATACCATCGAAGAGAGGGTGGTCACGAAAAGGCGGTGTGATATGAATTTGATTCCAACCGATCTGGGGAATCTTGCCAGCGCTTTCGGGAAGACGGCGCACGGTACCCTGAATGATGTTAAGACAGGAATGGAGACCAAACTCTTCACTTTCACTCAGTAAGACTTGCATACCGACACAAATGCCTAGAAAGGGTGTTCCAGCAGCGATAATGGCCGGTAGCACCTCAGCAATGCCCAGGTGGCGCAGGCTCGCCATCGTATCGGCGGTCGCGCCAACACCAGGCAAGACAACGGCCTGCGCCGAGCGAATAACATTTG
Organism: Chloroflexus sp. MS-G; assembly: GCF_000735195.1. Lineage (GTDB taxonomy): Bacteria > Chloroflexota > Chloroflexia > Chloroflexales > Chloroflexaceae > Chloroflexus. The sequence goes on along the minus strand of NZ_JPIM01000046.1, from coordinate 30,847 downwards.
GATCATCGGTCACTACAAGCGGAGCACCGACACGTTGTAATGCGCGCACAACGTTTGGCAGGTTGCCGGCGCCGTAATTAATCACTGCAATCATGACACTCCTTGATACCCGGCATGCATTAACAACGGATGCTGATTTTGTAACGTCGTAATGATGTGATCAATGTTAGGTTCGGGGACATCTCCGCCACCCATGGGGTCATGGCCGGGTGCCTTGCCAAGCAGCAGCCGTAAGGTTGCAACAACGCTGGCAGCCAGGGCAGAGAGACTATATCCGCCTTCAAGGACAAATCCAATCCGACCCTGACACAACTCGTTGGCCCAGTCGAGCAGATGTTGTACGATCTGGGCAAAACCTTTGACCGAAAGGGCCATCGGCCCAATGGGATCGCTCCAGTGGGCATCAAACCCTGCCGACACCAAGATAATTTCCGGTTGGAATCTGCGGAGCGCTGGCCCGATGAGCTGCCGGAAGACGCGATCATAGCCCCTATCGCCGGTGCCATAAGGAAGAAGGACATTGAGCGTCGTGCCAGCCGCTGTTCGCGGATCACCCATTTCGTAGATGGCACCAGTACCGGGGTAGAGAGGTGTGGCATGTGTTGAACAGAAGAGTACCCGTCCATCGCGGTAAAAGATGTCCTGGGTACCGTTGCCGTGATGCACATCAAAATCGACAATCGCGATGCGTCGGAGGTGGTAGCGATCGAGCAGAAACCTGGCGGCAATTGCAATATTGTTGAAGAGACAGAAACCCATCGAGCGAAAATCAGTTGCGTGATGTCCCGGTGGTCGCACCAAGGCGAAGGCATTGTGACAACGTCCTTCTACCAGGGCTTCAGCCATACAAATCGTTGCTCCCGCTGCCAGCAGAGCCACATCCCACGAGTCAGCCGTAACGTAGGTGTCGCTGTCAATCTGACCACCGCCATAACTGGCGAGTTGCCGGACACGATGCAGCATCTGCGCGTTGTGTACAGCCAGCAACTCAGTCTCTGTAGCCGGACGGATTGGCAACTGAACGAGATGGGGTAACAAACCGTCAGCCTCGATTGCCCGTCGAATAGCGTGTAGTCGTGCAGCCTGTTCGACGTGACCATGCCACGTGTGAAGATCAAATCGCTGATCGGTTAAAATAGCTGTGGTCATAACCTCTTCTGTACCGTGATGGCAAGCTGTATGATCCATTCACCGCCGTCATTTTCTCCATTGTACCACGACGGCTATCACCACTGGTTCAACGAACGCTCCACAAATGGTATAATCCACTCGCAAATCTGTGCGAATGGAGACAGTCTATGTCGCGTCCGCTTTTGATTTTGGTTGACGGTCATGCCCTGGCGTATCGGGCATTTTTCGCGTTACGTGAGAGTGGCTTACGTTCATCACGCGGCGAGCCAACGTATGCCGTTTTTGGCTTTGCCCAGATTCTGTTGACGACGCTGGCCGATTATCGACCCGATTACGCTGCGGTTGCCTTTGATGTCGGTCGCACGTTTCGTGATGATCTGTATGCTGAATACAAGGCCGGGCGCGCCGAGACGCCAGAAGAGTTTTATCCACAGTTTGAGCGGATGAAACAACTGGTACAGGCCCTGAACATTCCGATCTACACCGTTGAGGGGTATGAGGCTGACGATGTGATCGGAACGCTGGCCCGTCAGGCTGCTACCCAGGGGATCGATACGATTATTCTCACCAGTGATACTGACGTTCTACAACTGGTTGATGAGCATGTGCGGGTTGCGCTGGCAAATCCCTATCGGGGCAAGACAAGCGTCACCTTGTACGATGTTGAGCAGGTACGCAAGCGTTACGATGGACTCGAACCGGCGCAGTTGGCCGATCTGCGCGGCTTGAAGGGTGATTCCTCTGACAATATCCCGGGTGTGCGTGGGATTGGTGAAAAGGGTGCAATTGCCTTACTCAAGCAGTTTGGTTCGCTCGATCATTTGCTCGCGCATATCGATGAGGCCCCGAAGCGGTATCAGGCTCTGTTGCGTGAGCAAGGTGAGGATGCCCGTTTTTCGCGTCAACTGGCGACCATCGCGACCGATGTTCCGATTCAACTCGACCTGCATTCTTGTCGGTTGGGCACCTACGACCGGGCAGCAGTTATAGCACTCTTTCAGGAGCTAGAGTTTGGCGTTGCCTCCAACTTGATCAAGAAACTTCCACCGGTTGTTCAATCGCCAACACTGGCACCACTTCCCGCTGAACTTCCAGCCACGCCGCATGCTGATGGGCCAACGCAACTGGCACTCTTTGCCGGTGACAGTGATACTGCACCCAGTTTGCCAACCGCCGAGCCACCACCGGTGACGATTGTCCGCGATACGAGGGCATTATCAGAACTGGTGGCACGATTGCGCGCAGCGCCTGCCTTCGCGTTCGACACCGAATGTACCAGTCTGCAACCGGTTATGAGCGATCTGGTAGGTATCGCGATTGCCGTGGCCCCCGGTGATGTCTGGTATGTACCGGTTGCTCACCAAGACGGTGAACAGGTGTCACGCGACGAAGTCATCTCTGCCCTGGCGCCATTTTTTGCCGATCCGCAAAAACCGAAATTTGCCCACAATGCTAAGTTTGATATGGAGGTGTTGGCCGGAGCCGGGATTCGAGTTGTAGGGCTAACGTTCGATACCATGATCGCAGCCGCCATGTTGGGGAAACGGCAAGGCTTAAAAGACCTCGCCTTCTACGAGTTAAAATTGCCTGAGCCGCCGACAACCATCGAGGATGTCATCGGTCGGGGGAGCAAGCAGATCAGTTTTGCTGCGGTTCCTATCGAACAGGCTGCGCCGTATGCTGGCGCTGATGCGCTCTACACCCTACATCTGACCGAACGATTACGCAGCCAGTTAGAGACTGATACGGCACTGCGCGATCTCTACTACCGGGTTGAGCTACCGCTGATTGAGGTGCTGACCGAGATGGAATTGACCGGCATCTTGCTCGATCAGATGTATCTGCGCGAGTTGGGTGAACGTTTCGCCCGACGCATCAATGAAGTGGCCGAACGTATTTATCAGCAGGCCGGCAGTCCATTTAATATCAATTCGGGGCAGCAACTTAATGAAGTATTGTTTGAACGCATAGGCATTGATCCCCGTGCACATGGACTAAGCAAGCTCAAAAGTGGCGGCTACTCGATCACTGCCGAGGTGCTGGAAGAGCTGGCTCAACTCTATCCTATTGCGGCCGATATTCTAACCTATCGCCAGTTAACCAAGCTCAAGAGTACGTACATTGATGCGCTTCCCGAACTGGTCAATCCGCGTACCGGGCGCATTCACACCTCGTACAATCAACTTGGTGCTGCCACCGGCCGTTTATCGTCAAATAACCCCAATCTGCAAAACATTCCGGTACGCACTGAAGAAGGACGCGAGATTCGGCGCGCTTTTGTGGCTGCACCAGGACACCGTTTTATTGCTGCCGACTATTCCCAGATCGAGTTGCGTGTCTTGGCTCACATGAGCGGTGATGAAAATCTGATCGCTGCGTTCGAGCAAGGGCTTGACATCCATGCCGCGACTGCGAGTCGTCTCTTTGGCGTGGAGCCGACGGCAGTCGATAAGAACCAGCGTCGGGTTGCCAAGACTGTGGTATTTGGCGTGATCTACGGCATCAGTCCTTTTGGCCTAGCGCAGCGGTTGGGCATCGAGCGCGATTTGGCCCGCCAATTGATCGATAATCTGTTTACTCAGTTCCCTGGTATCCGGCGCTACATCGATCAAACGCTCGACTTTGGTCGCCAACATGGCTACGTGCAAACGCTCTTTGGCCGTCGTCGCATCATGGAAGATCTGCGAGCCAGTGGTGCCCGTCGGGCTGCTGCCGAACGAGAAGCGATTAATGCACCGATTCAGGGAACGGCTGCCGATCTGATGAAGATGGCAATGGTCAATGTTCATCGGGCGCTGCGTGAACAAGGGCTGCAAACCCGCCTGCTCTTGCAGGTACACGATGAATTGATCGCCGAAGCACCTGAAGCAGAAGTGACAACGGCTGCACGGCTTCTGCGCGAAGTGATGAGTGGTGTTTACAAACTAAACGTACCGCTTAGTGTGAATCTTGAAGCTGGCCCCAATTGGGAAGAGATGAGTCCGGTGGTGGGGTAAGACCTGGCAGAGACAGAGTTAGTAGGGTACGGCATAACGCTTTGGCAACCTACCTGAAAGCTCAACCGCAACGTGCAAAATTATCGTAGGCCAGCGAAGCATGGGCATCCTAATTTTTTAGTAAGGTACAGCATGCTTTCCACAAACAGTTTGTTTTACTTATCGTAAGCTCAGTCTGACTCTGTGCGGTACGTGTAGCTATGCGTTCATATACAGAGTTGCAAGCTTGTGAACCGATACCAATCAAAGATGACCGTTTCAATGCTTCTGCGCAATTACCATACGGTTTGCAGATCGAACATATTCGTGCTGCTATGACAGATTTCTTACAGTTCTTACACTTTGTCAATTCTCAATTACACACAAAGGGGATTCAACGTCTTGAGACACTGTTGATGCCGGCGAACTTTAGTAGCATCTTGAGCGATTTTATGGTGTCTGCGATCCCCAAGTATTGCAACACTGTGGTTAAAAACACTTATCACAATGGCTATCCTGATCTGATACCGGCTGGAATGTTTCCAAACAACGCTGTTCAGCACGTTGCAGAGGGAGTTGAGATAAAGGCATCGCGACACCGAAAGGGATGGCAGGGCCATAATCCAGAAGATGGGTGGCTCATGGTGTTTGTATTTGATAGTAACCGTCCTCGTGACACAACACCACGGCCATTCCGTTTTGTTGCCGTCATGGCAGCTCGGCTCCAGAGCAGTGACTGGAGTTTCGCCGGTCGGTCGGCGACGAGTCGCCGAACAATCACAGCAAGCGTCATAGCAACCGGTTATCAAAAATTGGTACAGAATTGGATCTATCGAGATTGAAACATGTCAAGGAACGAATGCTGGCTAAGGTCAGAACCGATCGGTAACGATGCCAGCCGTGGAATCGCCTGGATTGCCATCTCGAAATAGGTGCGATGTCGTTCAACCCCAATACACGTCAGTCCCAACGATTCTGCTGCGGCGACCGTTGAGCCAGCACCCATAAAGGTATCAACAATGATCCCTTGACCAAGTGGCAGGACTGCGCGAACGAGCTGACGCATGAACGACTGTGGTTTGAGGCTCGGATGGTTAGCGATAGCCCGCTCGTTCTGTGGTGTTCGTTCACTGATGATCACGTCATTAAACGGTTGTTCTGTGCTGATACGGCGTAAGCCACCGGTACCATACGTGCGCAAGCAACCGCTGACCGTCATCCCCGGCGGAAGTGGGTTCCGGAAGATGCCCCATGGTTCGTAACAACTGCGTGGCAGCGAACAAACCTCTGGAAATTCGGCTTCAGCATGCTTGGGACGGTCGCCACCGCGAAATGTTCGCACGAGCCTGATAATAGCACCGCGGAATTCCAATCCTCCAGCTACCAGCGCCGAGAACACAAGCTGCGATAATAAGGCGTTACTGGCGATAAAGATATGCCCCCCTGGCACGAGTGCGCGAGCTGCCAGCCTTCCCCATTCTTGAAAAAACGCAGATAGTCGCTCGCGTTCTTTAGGTGTGAGCGCCGTAAAGCGAGGCAGTGGTGCACGATGATGCCCATCGAATGATGGCGGTATTCGCCAGATACCGCCATTCCCATTGGCGCGTTTTTCAAGCTGTTCGAGGTCGAACTCTTTTACACCATAGGGTGGATCCGTTACAATTGCATGAACGCTTGCAGGCGGTATCCGGCGTAGCCATTCAAAACTATCTGCCTGAATAACAACAGATGTGCTAAATGCATGAAATGGGTAATCAAAAGTAAACGGTTCCAGAGATTGCATGTTATGCTGTGCCCCCTTCGATAGATGTACCAAGCTCGTAGACAGGGCTAAGTTCGTGGATCAGTTTTTCTAGTCGGCTTCGTTCTGTCGCATCTGCTGCCAGCAGACTCTTAAAATCAGCAATGCTTAGGATAATGGCCTGAGCAGTTTGTCGTCGGTAAACAACGTATCTTGTGTTACGTTGAACAACGTCATCAAGGACGCGACCAAAGTTGTTTTGAGCCTCTGTTGAGGCAATACGCTTTATGTTCATATATGAAGAGTTGTGGTTATATTAGCTAATATGGCTAATGATACAGATACACTTATCCGCTGTCAACCTGGTACCATGTACGCGCATTTGACCCCAGATACCCTCAAGGCACACTACACTCACAGTAAGCGTTCTGTACAGTAATGATCGTAGGCCAGCGTACAATTTTCGTATTGTCAGGATGACCACGGACATTGCCAGTTTTGTTATGATCAACACAATACGATGAATAGCCATCACCATTGATGGTGTGGAGGAAGTATGGATACCCAACCACCAACCTTTTCCGTCGTTGCGCCGGTGTATAACGAAGAACAACTGATTGCCGAGTTTTGCCGTCGGGTGATTGCGGCGCTTGAACCGCTTGGTGAGCCGTTTGAGTTGATTCTGGTGAATGATGGCTGTCGCGATCGTTCACCAGATATTATGCGTGAATTGCATCAACGTGATCCGCGGATCAAAGTGATCAATTTTTCGCGCAATTTTGGTCATCAGATCGCGATTACGGCCGGTACCGACTATGCTACCGGTCGGGCCGTCATCGTGATCGACTCCGACTTGCAAGACCCGCCCGAAGTCATTCCTGATCTGATAGCCCGTTGGCGCGAAGGGTATCAGGTTGTCTATGGCGTGCGCGAAGAACGTCAGGGTGAGACCTGGTTTAAGAAGACGACCGCAGCGATCTTCTACCGACTGATTGTGCGGATCACGAATGTCAATATCCCGGTTGATACCGGTGATTTTCGCCTGATGGATCGTAAGGTGGTCGATGCGCTGAAACGCATGCGTGAGCATCATCGTTTTATGCGTGGTCTGTCGGCATGGGTTGGTTTTCGGCAAACTGGTGTGCTCTACTGTCGCCATGCCCGTGCTGCCGGCACAACCAAATATCCGCTGCGAAAGATGCTGCGCTTCGCGCTTGACGGTATTACCAGCTTTTCGTATTTACCGCTCCAACTGGCAACCTATGTTGGGTTCATTGTGGCTGCAATTAGCATCATCTTTTTGTTTGTGGTGTTCGTGATGCGGCTTTCTAATCCGGCAGCGACTGAACCGGCATTTTACGGTCAGGCCAGTACCCTGGCCAGTGTGCTCTTCCTTGGTGCTGTGCAGCTCATTTCACTCGGTATTATCGGTGAGTATGTTGGACGCATTTATGACGAAGTGAAGGGTCGGCCTCTGTACATTGTGGCCGAGACGTTAGGTATTGCTGAAACACCTGCAACATCGGCGGATGATGTTCGTACTACTCATAAGGAACAATCACCGGTAATCAAGTAGGAGGAAGTTACGAGTCAACGTATGCCAAGAGGAGGAGCTATGAATTCGCGTTTGACATTTGTGAGTGGGTTCATTTTGTTGCTGATCATTGTCGGCGTCGGTCTGAGCACAATGAAGTACGTACAGGTCGACGAAGGCCAGGCTGCGATTGAATTGGTGCAGGGTCGGATTGTCGCTGTCCATGGGCCAGGACCGATCTTCCGTCCGTTTGCGCCTTTCACCGAGATACAGCTCGTAAATATTCGTCGGCAAACCCGTCAGATTTCACAGAATGTCGCCAGTAGTGATAAGCAGTTGTACGACATTGACATTCAGGTTGATTTTCGGCGTTTACCTAACGAAGATGCACTCAGAGCGGCGTATGCTGAAATTGGTGTCAGTGACCAGCAGTTGAACGAATTCCTCGATGGGTTCATTAACGATGCACTCAAGAGTGCCAGTACCCAGTTTACTCTCGATGAAGCACTCTCTGACCGGGGCGCGTTCGCTGAACGGATACGTCGCTTTCTCACCACTTCTCCTGGTGATGGGCAGCGAGCGCCGGTCGATCAGCTTTACATTACGATTGAGGCGGTGAAGGTGCTCGATATTAAGGTTGGTGAGACGTATGCGCAGTTGCTGGCCGAAAAGGCCAATCTCGAAGTACAGATTGAGACTGAACAGAAGCGACGGCAGCAAATTGAGGCCCAGCAGGCGAATAATCTGTTCCAGGCCGAGCAAGAAGCGCTAGTCGCGCTCACGCGCGAGCGGGGTATTACAGCGGCTGCGCTTGAGGCGGCTAACCGCGAAGCTCAGATACGAGCGATTGAGGGTCGCTACTGGCGCGAAAATCCCGAGCTGTTTGAGCTGCGCAAACGTGAATTACTGGTCGAGATGATGAGCAAGGGGAATATCTGGTTTATTGACCCCAATACCAATTTGACCATTTTGCTCAATAATCAGGCTGCCGATGGTCAGGCATTGGTTGTTCCGCAACCGAAACCGGCACAACCGACACAGCCGGCGCCGTCGGAAACGCCGTAGGGTTTGACACAAAGACAACAAACGGTTTGTTCCTGGTTGAGGAGGTCACGCAAATAGTCTGACCTCCTCGTATGCTGTTTTACGGCTCCTGGTTAGAGTATCCTTACTGTTTGAGTAATGATGCGACTGTCGTGACGAAGATGAGACCACCGATCAAGATGAGTAGTCCGCCAGCGAAACCAAATAGTGCTGTCGGCAACCAGATTTCCCACGAAGTAACCATTGCCACTTGTGGACGCTGTGGATTATACCTGACATCTACCTGATCGCCTATCTGGTATGCCGGAGGGTTGCCTCCCTGTTCGTTCTCGAATCGAATGGTCTCGCCAGCAGCAGTCTGAAATTCCACAATGGGATAGTAGAAGGTTTTGTCGCCGCTGTTGGTGTTGATAATGCGAGGGTTCATGTCAACCACTTTGCCGCTCGTCGGGATCATCGTTTTCAGTGTTTGGGTGATATTGGCATACGCTTGCCATCCTAGTGCCGACAGGAATATGCCGATGGCGAGCAAGAACAATCCAGCCAGAAAAGGTTTCATTATGCACTCCGTATTCGCGATATTTTGTTGATCAAGAGACAAAGAATTGTTAGAACGGATCGTTGTTTGCTTCTATAAGGATACCCGATCTCTCCTTTTTCAGGTTGCGATGATCAAGAGTCACTTCAAATACGGATAAGACGATATTTCCCTCGACCTGATCTGTCATTGTTGGCGTAGGCCACTGATCCGGTCGCCTTGCTATCACAGTAGAGTATTGCTGCCATACCGATACGGGTTTTACTCACAGCAATTTCGTCATTCCATCCGTGGGCGATCTGGTTTGCTACGCGAGCGTAATCTTGGGAGGATTGCAGTAACGTTTATGCGTCGTCGAAACGATCAGAGGCCACTCCTAGTTTCGGGCTACATCAGCATCCTATGGCGGGGAGGTTTGCAACCTTCCCCGCTCTCTTCTCTCCCAATCTCACATCGCATGCCGGGCCAGCGCCTGATACAAGACCTGATATGGCTGAGCGCCCACTAAACGTTCAACAACTCGCCCATCCTTGAAAATGTACAGCGCCGGGATACCGGTAATGCCAAACCGCTGTGCCGTATATGGGTTTTCGTCTACATTGAGCTTGGCGACCACAGCGCGTCCGGCAAACTCGTGCGCCAGTCGCTCGACTGCCGGGGCAACTGCACGGCATGGCCCGCACCACGGTGCCCAGAAATCGACTAACACCGGTTGCTTGCTCTGCCCAACGATCTGATCGAAAGTGGCATCACTGAGCATCACCGGTCCAACCTGTTGATGTCGCTCAGCCGTTGAGCCGTGCGTCGATGGTTTGGAATGAGTTGTACCATTTGCTGTAGCCGCTGATGATTGAAGTGGTACACTCGGCCCTTTCGGTAATGGCGGCTGCGATCCACCATCACTCAGATACTGTAACCACGTCTGCAATGCGGATTCAGACACTACACCATGTGTCTGCGCTACCGTTGCGCCGTTGCTGATAAAGACCAGACCCGGCAAATCGGTAATGTTGTATTTCTGTACTAATCGCGGATTATCATCAGCATCGATCCGTGCGAGCAATGCCTTTCCGGCGAAGCGTTGGGCTAGTCGTTCGAGTGTTGGGTCGAGCTGCTGGCAGGTCGGACAGTTCCGGCGCTCGAAGATCAGGAGTACGGGTAAGCCGGCCCTTAGCACGCGGTCGATGCTCTGTTCGCTAGTTCGGATTGGAGTTGAAAAGACCATAGTTACCCTCGCTAGTAAGTCCAATATGTTGCTATGTTGAATGTACGCTGTATGGATAATACTGGTCATTAAAGATTTATTAATGTCATGTCAGAACCGCTTGGAGAGAGTTGCTGAACAATCAGGCTCTTGCCTGCGATAACACACGTTGGCGGCAATCTCTGTATCTGCCGCTGTTACACCACCGATATGATGGGTGATCCGTGCCATTTCCCTTTGTAAACCTTTCAGTGCAATCAAGATGCAAACTATTTGCAAAAATCTTGCAAACACGCTATACTAGACGCAGAAGTCGCGGCGACGAGGCCGCTCTGGTCATTGTTGCTGCGGCGCTTTTTGTTGCGCCCGGCGAAAATGTGTGGAGAGATTCAATGCAAACCTACTTTCGTCAGCGCATCGAAGTTCTAACGGCACGTCTGGACAATCTCCGTGCGAGTCTGGAACGGGCACGGCAGTCGGTGACACGCCTGGAAAACGAATCTGTTCCGGCAGGGGCTACTGCATTGGCCCGCGCTGCACAACTTTCGGCAGCTCGGGCAATGGCCGCTACACTGGCTGATCGCGAGCGCCATCTGCTGATTGCTATTCAATCGTTGCAGGCTGAGCTTGCCGATCAGCAGTTAACCGAACACGAATAGAGCATAGTGGGGGCAGACCTGGCATCTACCCCCACATCAGCATAACAGTCTGCGGTCGAGTGATGAATCAGGTCTGATCTGGTGCTGCTGCTCGACCTACGGATGTAAACCGGTAAACGTCAGAGCTGTTGTCTCGGCAAATCCACACATCAGGTTCATGCACTGTACGGCACTCCCTGCCGCTCCCTTCATCAAGTTATCAATTGCACAGATGCTGACGATCCGACGTGACGCTGGTTCGTAGGCGAAGCCAATGTCAGCATAATTGGTCCCGGCCACAATTTTTGGTTCAGGGTAGCGATAAATGCCTTGTCGCTCTTTCACGATGCGGATGAACGGTTGTTCGCGCGCAAAGGCTCGGTAGGCTTGCCAGAGATCCTTCTCGCTCAGATCGCGGTTGGCAAAGACGTGCACGGTCGCTAGCGCACCACGAACCAGTTCAATGGCAGTGATTGATAGATGCACATTGCGCAACCCGGTTACCTGTTCGATTTCGGCCTGATGACGATGACCGACCGGCGCGAAGGAACGTACAGCGCCAGACCGTTCTGGGTGATGGCTGGATTCGCTTACAGTGGCACCGCCCTCTGATGAGCCAACTTTGACATCGGCGATAATTGGCCGATGCAGATCGATGAGATTGGCCTGAACAAGGGGTAACAGGGCGAGATTAGTGGCAGTGGCGTTACAGCCGACACCACTGGCGTACCTTGCGCCGGTTAACGCTGCCCGATTAATTTCAGGGAGTCCGTAGACGAAGCGCTCAAGCCACTCTGGTGCCGGATGTGCACTCCCGTACCATTGCTGGTAGACCGCCGGATCACGTAGGCGAAAGTCTGCCGAACAATCAATGATTCGTTCAGCCAGGCTGGCGTATCGTTCTATTGACTGGGCGGCTTCGCCGTGGGGAAGGGCTAAGAAAAGCAGATCGCACGGTTGCAGTTGATCGGGGTGAACAAACTGAAGGTTAGTACGTCCACGTAGGTTTGGGTGTACCTGATACAGATAACGTCCTGCATTTCGGGCACTCGTGGCCTGGAGGATTGAGACATGAGGATGATCGAGCAAGAGACGCAGGAGTTCACCGCCTACATAACCGCTCGCGCCTACAATGCTTACGCGCAGTGTCATTGCTTGCCTCGTAAGAAAAAAGAGAGACGTTTAAGATATGCTAGCTGGCGGGGATACGTTTAGCACCCGTCCCTGCCTGTGCCGACAAGATTTTACAGCCTTTCTCCAAAATACATCTTGTGATGTCTGGGCGGGCTGGAAACCCGCCCCTACCAGTACGATGGCTTGAGTGTGGCCGGAGAACAATCGCTCATCTACCCACGACCACGCCCAACTTCCAGGACATAATCGATAATGTGGGCCGGAATATCAACGCCGGTCGTGTCGATGCTATTCCGAAACTCCATCGTGTAATTCACTTCGTTTACCAGTAATTCCCCTTCAGGTGTTTCCAGAATATCAATAGCGACCACACCACCTCCAACGGCATGCGCAGCGCGTACACTGAGATCGGCCAGCTCAGGGGTGACCGGACAGTTTGTCGCAACCCCACCGCGCGCTGTGTTCGTGATCCAGTGTGGACTGGTACGGTAGATCGCCGCAATACATTCATCGCCTATCACGAAACTGCGAATGTCACGCCCTGGTTTGTTGATGTACTGTTGAATGTAGAAGATAGAGTGCTGATAGTTCCCCAGGACATCACGGTGCTCTAAGATTGCTTCAGCCGCATCCCGGTCGTTGATTTTACTCACCATTCGCCCCCACGAGCCAATAACCGGTTTGAGCACCACCGGGTATCCGAGCTGTTCAATTGCTTCCAGCGCACTTTCTGGCGTAAAGGCTAGCAAACAGCGTGGTGTGGGTACACCGGCGTGAATAAGGGCCTGCGTAGTGAGAAATTTGTCGCCACAGGTGAGGGCAACGTGGTAGGTATTAACAGTCGGTATCCCAGCATCGTTGAAGATTTTGAGCATATAGAGTGCACGACTATGCTGGATACACCGTTCGAGAATGACGTCAAACGGATAGGTGGTTGTGTGCAGGTCAAAAACCTGCTCGCGGTCGTCAATTTTGACATAATCGAGACCACGACGCTCAAGCTCCTGGAAGAGGAGTTTCTCTTCAGCGCGAATACGCGAACAAAGGACGGCAATGCGCATAGTTGGTTTCTCCCTTGAAACGGGCGGAGCCGATAGTTGCAGCTCCGCTCCATCTGTTGGCTCTACTCACCCCAATCCTCTTCGACCTCTGGCGCCAGGACGAGAGTCGGTGGGTTGAGACTCACCACTTCCAATTCGGCGCCGCAATCAGGACAGGCAATGATTTCGTTTGCAAGCGTGCCATCGGGCAGAGTGATCTGTGCGCCACATTCAGGACATTCGGCGTGCATTGCGTTGCTCCTTACTTTTGTGCTTATTCGCCCCAATCCTCTTCGACCTCTGGCGCCAGGGCGAGGGTCGGTGGATTAAGGCTGACGACTTCCAGTTCCGCGCCGCAATCAGGGCAGGTGATGATCTCACTTTCGAGGGTATTGGCCGGCAGGGTGATAAGTGCGACACATTCAGGACATTCGGCGTGCATTGCAAGTTCTCCTTTCAGGGTTGGATCGTCAACTGTTCAAGAATGGCATCAGCAACTTCACGGGTGGTAGCCTCACCACCAACATCAGGGGTACAAATTCCTGCGGTAGCCACGGCAGCGATCGCTCGCCGCAGGTGATCGGCAGCTTGTGGCCGATTGAGCCAATCGAGCAACATCACCACACAGTTGAGAGCTGCGGTTGGATTGGCAATTCCACGTCCGGCAATGTCGGGTGCTGCACCGTGTACCGGTTCAAAGAGTGCCCGATCTTGACCAAGGTTGCTGCTGGCGGCAACACCCAAACCACCGCCGTGAATGCAGGCAATATCCGACAGAATATCGCCAAACAGGTTTGTGGTGACGATGACATCAAAGCGTTGTGGTTGGGCTGCCAGTTGCATCGCTGCCACATCAACCAGTCGTTCTTCAAAGCTCAGTTCAGGGTAGTCGGCAGCGATCTCAAACGCTACGGTGCGGAACAGACCATCACTGACTCGCAGCACATTGGCTTTATGGACGATAGTCACTTTGCCGGGATGACCGGTCGTCTGGCGTGTGCGGGCCAGTTCGCAGGCGGTACGAACAATACGGGCCGATGCATTGCGGGTAATGACTCGTTCAGCGATAGCGGTATTGCCGTCGTCTTCGAGTCGTTCCCGGCCACTGTACAGGTCTTCGGTATTTTCGCGCACGATGACCAGATCAACCCCTGGGCCAGTGGTAGGTCGGATATTCGCGTAGAGATCGAGGGTGCGACGTAATTCGACGATGGGACTGCGGTAACCAGGTACCGGATAGCTAGGTGAAGCGACGGCGCCAAAGAGGATTGCCGTTGCCTCACGGGCTATCGCGAGCGTGGTCTCAGGGAGTGCCGTTCCGGTGCGCTGAAAAACACCCCATCCGGCTTCGGCTTCAACGAGCGTCAGGTCGGGGGCTAACCGCCGCAGAGCATCTGTTGCAACGGCCATCACTTCCGGGCCGATCCCATCACCAGGAATGACGCAGATGTTCATTGCACGACCTCTCCGGGGAAGCGACCATACTGACGGTAGAAGGGGACAATGCCGCCAGCCGCCCAGACTTCACGCAGAAAGAGTGGTGGTGGCGGCAAATGGATCACTCTCCCATCAGCCGTTGTGATGTGACCTTGCTCCAGATCGAGTTCGACCTCATCACCATCGGCGAGTTCGCCGGTTAAATCGGCGGTAAAACAAGGAATGCCGAGATTCAGCGCGTTGCGGAAGAAAATGCGCGCAAAGAGCGGGGCGATAATCGCGCCAATGCCGACCATACGGAGGGCCAAAGGTGCGTATTCGCGCGAGCTACCGCAACCGAAATTTTTTCCGGCGACGATAATATCACCAGGGCGTACATTGGGAGCAAAATCGGGGCGATGTTCGATAAACGGATACCGACGCAATTCACTCTCGTCTTTGAGCATATACGGCGCATAGCGACCGGGAACAATCTGGTCGGTATTTACATCGGAGCCAAAAAGCCAGACACGAGCCATTGGATGCCTCTCTTTCTTTAATGAGCTACAACCGGATTCCTATCCATCACCGTGCGCGGATCGGTCAGATAACCGGTAAGTGCAGTCGCAGCAGCTACTGCCGGTGATGCCAGATAAATCTGCGCTTCAGGGCTACCCATTCGCCCCCGGAAGTTGCGATTACCTGTAAAGACACACACCTCACCGGGAGCTAGCACACCCATGTGGCGACCGATACACGCACCGCATCCCGGTGTTCCGATGGTTGCCCCTGCCGCCAGCAGCGTGGCAAGGGTGCCGTCAGACGCGGCACGTTGTAATGCCTGGGCACTGGCCGGGACGACAATCATCCGCACTCCAGGGGCCAGCCGACGTCCGGCTAAAATCTGGGCAGCAACAGCCATGTCTTCATAGTGACCGTTGGTGCAGGTGCCAAGATAGACGACATCAACGGCTACCTGCCCCAGATCGCTCAGATCGACAACGTTATCAACATAATGTGGGGCCGAAATCTGTGGCTCGAGTTGGCTCAGATCGATATCGACCACCTTTTGATACTGAGCGTCGGCATCGACTGTCGGGACAAGTGGGCCGGTTACAGACAATCCGGTTGGTGGTACGATACCTGCTTTCGCGCCCATTTCAATTGAAAGAGTCGCCAACGTCATACGCTCCATCACACTTAGATGCTCGACACCGTGCCACTCAATTGCAGCGTAGGTTGCGCCGTCGGCACGTAAAATACGGGCAGCGCGGAGCGCCAGGTCTTTGGGGCCGACTCCAAAGCCAAACGTTCCGTGAGCGCGCACTACAATTGTTTCAGGAACTCGTAGCCAGGTCTTACCGGTCGCAAGCGCCAGGGCAATATCGGTACTGCCCATACCAGTACCGAATGCGCCGATACAACCGTAGGCAGTACTGTGACTGTCACTACCCAAAATGAGCATCCCTGGTTGAGCCAGGCCCTCTTCCACTAACACTGGATGCGAAATGCCGCGACCGACATCAAACAGGTTCGGAATACCCTGAGCACGAACCCAGCGTCGCACCTCTTGCTGCTTCTCGGCTGTCTGGACACTGGCCGCCGGGGCAACGTGGTCGATCACAACAGCTACCCGTTGAGCGTCCCATACCCGGTCGGCTCCCAATTCATTGTGCAAGATGCGAATGATCCCCGGGGCAAGACTATCGTGAACCATCACCAGATCGACATTTGCCGTCACCACATCGCCAGCACGTACCGGTCTTCCGGCGACACGGCTTAAAATCTGCTCACTCATTGTTGGCATATATGTATCCTCCGTTTACGTTTACTCGGCGTAGCTGTACAGAATCTCATCGATCATCGCGCCATCGAGGTCGTGTTCATCACCAAGTGCCTTGATACGGGCCGCAGCAGCACGCGCCTGTGCTTCACTGAGCGTAATCCCTAATTCGCGGGCACGTTCAGCTACTGCATGCCAGCCCACCAACCGATGGGCAATCGCAATCGTGCGTTGGCGACCAAATAGATTTGGATCGAGCACTTCATAGCTACGCGGATCGGCCAGCACGGCTTTGGTGTGCATACCGGCCTTATGGTGGAACGCAGTGGGGCTGGTAATGCACTGATTAAACGGAATCTCGATGCCGAGCATCGTCGCTACCGTCTCGTCGATTTTGGGCAGGAGATCGAGGCGGTATCGTTGGACACGGGCCGGATCGATGCTTGCGATCCGGGCAATCATGCCGCTCAAACTGGCGATCCCGTTACGCTCACCGATACCGAGCACGGTGACATCGAGATGCGTAGCACCGGCTTCATACGCTGTAAAGGTATTGGCAATGGCGCAACCACTATCGTTATGACCGTGAAACTCGATGTCGCATGTCACTTCAGCGCGCACCGCACGAACGACATCGTAGACCTGACGCGGGGTGGCAATCCCTACCGTATCGGCGAGACCAATACGTTGTACACCCATTGTTTCGACTGCGCGGTAAATACGGATCAGGTCAGCGAGGTCGGTGCGAAAGCTATCTTCACACGAAAAGCGCACCTCGACATCGTGATCGCGGAGGTAGGTAATCACTTGTTCAGCTTCAGCCAGAATCTCGCTCAGGCTACGACCGTGGCTGACTTTGCGTAATGGTTCAGATGTGGCAAACAGCAGGTTCGCGCCCTGCGCACCGTGTTCAACGGCTAGCCGGGCATCGGCCATATGACAGCGGATATGAGTGAGGATACGGGCACGAAAGCCGTGTCGGGCAATGGTTGCCAGATCGCGAGCACTTTGTGGTGATGCAGCGGGGGAAGTGAGTTCAATATACTCGACGCCAAAGGCATCAAGCATTTCGGCGATAGCCAGGCGTTGGGCTGAGGTAAAACGAGCGCTGGCGAATTGCTCGCCTTCGCGCAAAGTCGTATCAACGAAAAATAAGCGCTCAGGCAGTGACATAGCGGAGCACCTCTCTCACTTGACATGAGCCAAAGAGTTCTGGTCGGCAATAGCGTGGCGTGTAAGCGACTGGGCTGACAGTTACGTACCGTTTCATAGTTCCCTCCATACAAACCATTGACCCGGCGCACCGTTGGTCTGGTGAGCCGGGTCTTGTCTCTTACGCACAGCAGACAAGCGTAGCTAACCAGACCTTTCGTCCGGCTTTTTTGCACGCTTGCTCTGCTTGGTGAAAAAGGTTACGTCACTCATAGCGCTACGACTATACCAGGAGTCGGGGGTTGTGTCAAGTGTGGTATGTCGAAGAGATGGCTGTTCAATGTCCTCAGAGCCTGAGCAAAAACCCGGAATTGGGAACATACCGTGCCCGCGCAACCATTGCGTGAGAGGGGCCAACATCAGTCATCCCACGTCCCCCCCTTCCTCGCCTCGTGTGAGAGACAGAGGGGCTAGGAGGAAGGTGAGGGTGGCACCAGCCTGCTGAGCGCCTGATCAAAACCACGAGTTTCTGGTCACGCTCTCAGTTTTTGATAGAGTGTCTTTCATACCCTCACAACGATTCTTGCAGTTTTCCCAGCCGTGTGCGTAGCCAGCTCAGGTTGCGTGGTGCGTAGCAATCGGAACCCGCTCGTACCCTGCAGTGATGGCTATGATCGGCACGACTCGCCATCTCTTGGTGTCAACACAGCCGGGAAGGGATAAAAATGGTTTTTCAAACAGATGTTCATAGCGCCGCGGCGATGTCTTTCATAACGAAATAGTATGAATACACTTCTGAATTTAGAAAGATTTATGTTGACAAATTTTTATATTAGCATATACTTACGCACAGCGTTAGCCTGTTTGTAGTGACGCCATCGATAATCTAATGTTTCGGTTCCTTACCGTGTCACGGTCTGTTTTCGTCAAGTCGTATGTTAAACCTGATTGTTCGGAAGCATTCTTCTCATAACTTGAATAATCGTCTCACAGTACGGCGGATGAAACCTGATACATGCACGGGCACAGCGCCGCTGTGCCCCAACCCGATCTTCTTCTGCGATAGGGTATTCTGGATAGGCGCTAAACCTGCTAGCACACACCGAAGTGGGATACGCTTACTATGTTCACGCGGCACACGATAGATCACGATTGACGCAGGTATCTTATGCGTATGCCTCACAACAATACTACTGCGGCGCCATCAGCATCGGTACGTCTGCGGCTCGTTGCTTTACCGGTTGAACACGGCGGCTGGGGGATGTTAGGTGCACCGATACTGTTGGGATTGTGGTTAGCCCCATCACCGGCCGGGTTCTGGTTGAGTCTTGCTGCACTGGGTATCTTTCTTGTTCGTCAACCGCTCAAGCTCGTCGTGAGTGACTATCGGCAGGGCAAGCGTTACCTGAGAACGGCATGGGCAGAGCGATTTTTGCTCGGCTACAGTGTGATTGCCCTCGTTGCGAGTGTGATGGCCTTCTGGCAGGCGATAGCTCCCTTCTGGCAACCAATTGTCCTGGCGATCCCTTTTGCCATCGGTCTATTGTATTACGATCTGCGAAAACAAAGCCGTAAGTTGGCTGCCGAAGTGTGTGGTTCGGTCGCAATGAGTGCTTTAGTGTCAGCTATTGTCATGGCTGCCGGTTGGTCGCTATTGCCAGCACTCTTCATCTGGTTGCTGCTGGCAATGCAAACGGTTGCTGCAATCATTTACGTGCGCGTTCGGTTACGACTGGCGCGCAACAAACCAGCTCAACGGACATTGCCACTTCTGCTCCATGGTGTGATGCTCGTTGTCGTGATCGGGTTTTTGCTGAGGGGTTGGGTAAGCTGGCTAGTTCCACTCGTTTTTGCTTTCTTGATGGTGCGGTGCTGGTTAGGACTGTTGCCGCATAGTCTTGCCACACCAACACCACTGGTTGGTGTGCAAGAGTTGGTCGTAAGCCTGGTGACGGTGACTGGGATCAGGTTTGGCGTGTGATAACAATCAGTTGTAGCGATGCTTCCCCTCCGCTGACTCTTCTGTAGTGATGATTAAAAGCACAAGACGCTGACAAGGAACCAATACAGGATACCGTCGGTTACTGGGGGATGTCGGTTTTATTTTTATAGGTATTTAGTTGACAAACTTGATTTATTAGTGTATGCTAACCTCGTCAATGAGGTTCTTATAAGTAGGGAGGAAACACATGCTCTCCATACGAAGGAAAACAGTCGGACTTACCTTTATCGGTGTGATGCTTCTTTTGCTCTCTCTGGGAGCCTGTACAAACCAGAGCGCAACACAGACTGTCCGCGAGACTGTTGTTGTGACTCAAGAAGTTCCAGTTCGGGAAACGGTTGTTGTGCGCGAGACGGTTGAAGTTCCGGTGGAGGAGCCAATTGTCTACGTATACTCTGCCCGTCATTATGGTCAGATGGAAACGGCATTTGCCGAATTTACGAAGGAAACAGGCATTGAAGTCCGATTTACGTTTGGTAGCGATGCAGAGCTACGTGAGCGTTTGAAGGCCGAGGGACGTTTCACCCCTGCTGATGTGCTGTTCACTGTTGATGCGGCAAATCTCTGGTTGGCTGGGCAAGAGGGTCTCTTACGCCCGATTAATTCAGACGTGCTAGAGAGCAATATCCCTGATTACTTGCAGGATCCAAGCAACCAATGGTATGCTCTCTCCTTGCGAATACGAACTATCGCCTACCATCCCGATCGAGTCAATCCGGCAGAAATCTCTACCTACGAATCGCTAGCCGATCCAAAATGGGCAGGTCGCATCTGCTGGCGTCCTTCTACCAAGTCGTATACCCAGTCGCTCGTGGCCAGCCTGATCGTCCACCATGGCTACGATAAGGCGAAGGAAATTGTGTCAGGTTGGGCGAAGAATAGCAAAGAATACATTGACAGCGACACGAAAATTCTCGAGGCAATTGCGGCAGGAGGGTGTGATGTTGGTGTGGTCAACCATTATTATCTCGCCCGTCTCCTCGATAAGGACGCTAACTTCCCGGTGAAGCTCCTTTGGGCTAATCAGGATGATCGGGGCGTGCATGTGAATGCAAGCGGCGCTGGGGTAACAACGTATGCTCGTCATCCAGAGAATGCGATTCGTTTGCTCGAGTGGTTAAGCACCGAGCGCGGTCAGCGGCTGTTTGCTGATAGTAATTTCGAGTATCCGGCTAACCCTGCTGTGACACCGCACGAACTTATCAAGAGCTGGGGTGAGTTCAAGCGTGACACTGTTCAGATAAGTGAGATCGGAAGTTTGCAGGCTGATGCAGTCAAACTTATGAACGAGGCTGGTTATCAGTAAGTTGGTCAATATCCGGTAGACGTTTCCTCGCGAATCAACGGGAGTGACGGTACACCGGCTCTCCCGTTGACTCTCAGGTATAGTACGGTCGTAGGTGTATCTTTATTATGCTGATCAGACAAAAACAGCTGGCAACAAGTTGGTCTTTCCCTTCCATAGATCGTTGGAGTATCATCGCGTTATTGATTGCCGGTCTGGCACTTTTGCCTATCGCGATCATCCTGCGGATGCTTCTGTTACCGGCGCCTGATGTATGGCAACATCTCTGGGCGACGCGGCTGGCAGAATTTCTGACCAACACCGTGATCCTCCTCGTTGGGGTGGGGACTGGTACAGTGCTGTTGGGAACCGGTCTTGCCTGGTTGGTAACTGCGTACCGCTTTCCCGGTCAACGATTGTTTGACTGGGCATTAATGTTGCCAATGGCGGTGCCTTCGTATGTGCTGGCGTTTGTTTTCATGGCGACATTCGACTATACTGGCCCGGTGCAAAAAACTCTGCGTGACTGGTTCGGAAGTAGTGAATGGTTTCCATCTATTCGATCGGGCGGCGGTGCCGTATTTGTGATGAGCCTGACTCTCTATCCATACGTTTACTTGCTCACTCGTGCGGCATTTCATGAACATGCATTGGGAACGTTTGAGGTTGCTCGTACACTTGGCGCCACCCGTCTGCAAGCCTTTTTCCGGGTTGTCCTTCCGATGGCAAGACCATCGTTGGTTGCCGGGCTTTCACTGGTGTTAATGGAAGCGCTGACCGATGTGGGAACAGTGCGCTTTCTGAATTTCCCTACCTTGAGTGATGGTATTTTTCGGATCTGGCACGGCATGATGGATCGGGATGCGGCACTGCAATCAGCCGCAGTACTGCTGTTATTCGCCTTCGCAGCATTGCTTCTCGAACGCCTGACTCGTGGGCGTGCCCGATATGTTCAAGAGGGTTCACGCGGCCACGGTCTTGTGAAAGTTCCGTTAACAGGTTGGCGTGCTCTGATGGCAACGCTGCTATGCTTCTTCGTGTTGGCAACTGCATTCTTGCTCCCTATTTCGCAGTTAATACTGTGGAGCGTTTACGAGTTGCAGCAGCGAATGCCCGAAGGTTTGCTGGCCGTTTACTGGCGGCATGCACGCGCTACGCTCATGTTGGCTGGAACCGGCGCCGCTATCTCCGTGTTAGCGGCAGTGTTGTTGGCATACGGTGTCCACCTGAGCCGCTCTCCAATCACCCGCCTGGCTGCACGTGGTGCAATGCTTGGTTATGCTATTCCTGGTGCAGTAATCGGGTTGGGCGTTCTTATCCCCCTGGCCTGGCTAGACCACACGTTGAACGATCTTACGTATCAATGGTGGGGAGTTCTCCCAGGATTAATTTTTACAGGCTCGATAACCGGTCTCATCTATGCGTATGTCGTTCGCTTTATGGCCGTCGCTTATTCTAGCGTCGAGGCCAGTCTAGAGAAAGTCTCACCCAGTATTGAAGCAGCGGCACGCACGTTGGGCGCTAGTCCGGTGCGCGTATTGTTTCGCATTCATCTGCCCCTTATCCGGACAGGTATGTTGACCGGTGCGGTACTCGTCTTTGTTGATGTAATGAAGGAACTTCCCATCACCCTGCTGCTGCGGCCTTTTGGATACGATACACTGGCTCTCTGGATATGGCAGAATGTCGCTGAGTCTTTGTGGGGCGAAGCGGCTTTACCGGCGTTAACGATTGTTGTTACAGACTTGCTGGTGGTGGGAATTCTTATTCGGTCGGCAACCCTGCGCTTCAGGGCACACTAGAGATTTGGCTAGAGGAGATATTCCGATGCTTCGTAGCACCGAACCCGGACTTCAATTACACCATGTCACCCGCCGGTATGGCAGCATTGTAGCGGTGAACGACATCTCTTTAGAGGTGTCACAGGGTGAATTCCTTGTCATTGTCGGGCCGAGTGGTTGTGGCAAGACGACGCTGCTTCGTCTGGTTGCGGGTTTAGACGTGCAAGACGAAGGAAGCATTACGATACAGAACCGGATTGTAAGTGGGAACGGCGTCTTCGTGCCACCAGAAAAACGTCGCGTGGGACTGGTATTCCAGGATTATGCACTCTTCCCACACATGACGATTGCCAAAAATGTAGCTTTTGGCCTTCACCGCTGGTCTAAAGCAGATGTCAGACAGCGTGTGTACGAAATGCTTGATATGGTACAACTTGCTCATCTGGCAGACCGCTACCCTCATGAGTTGTCTGGTGGTGAACGACAGCGGGTGGCTTTGGCCCGTGCGCTGGCACCGCGACCCGATATCCTGCTGCTCGATGAGCCTTTTTCAAACCTGGATGCTGGGTTACGCACAACAATGCGCGAACATATCCAGCGTCTGCTGAAAGGCATCAACATTACGACCTTCTTCGTTACCCACGATCAGGAAGAGGCTCTCCTGCTGGGCGACCGAGTGGCTGTTATGAACCAGGGTCAGATCGAGCAGGTAGGTACACCTGAGCAAGTTTTTCACCAGCCTGCGACCTACTTCGTTGCCGAGTTTTTCGGCTATACGGCATTTATTTCGGGTCACGTAACGTCTGCTGGATTGGAAACCGAGCTTGGCTTTTTATCGCAACGTCTCTCGCTTGCTCCGGGTTCTGAAGTGAATATCCTGGTTCGTCCCGATGATCTGTCGGTGTATCCAGACGAGGAAGGTACGGCGTATATCGTTCGTGCTGGTTTTCAAGGGATGCACTGTATGTATCAGATCGCTTTACCGTCAGGCCATACTGTCTACAGCCTGATGCCGCATACGTCTGTCTATGCACCTGGTACGCGAGTACGGGTTGAGTTACGGCCAGGTCACGATCTGGTTTGTTTTCCGAACAACCGATCCATGTCCGCTAAAGGTTCGAGAATAGCTGATCATCATTTTGTTTATTGACCGAAAGCAGCAATTTAAATCTTTTCGCAAGTCATAAAACTTATCTTCATTTCTCTATTGCGCAGCCGACCGCAGTGTAGTGTATTGGTCGGATGGTACGGGATTTTTGCAAAAGCGGGAATGCTTACCGGAGTGTGAACTATGATTGCGGCAAGATATAGCGATTCAACCAACAAGTAATGCTGTCGGCCTAATCTCTGTTTAAGCTAGACAATTGGAAGGAGAAGACGATGTGTCATAAGTTGACTATCCTGGCTCGCGATAGCGCCAACCGCATCATCGCTCAGTGCGAGCATGGAACAATCCATCTCTATTGGGCACGGGCGGCGCTCTTTCTGCATCCAGCCGAGCTGCTCCCTCTGCTCGCGCTGATTCAGTGTTGGAAGCCAGACTTCGAAGAGGCGCGGAGCGAACCATTTTGCATTGTCCGGCGGCTTGATGGCTCATTGCAGCTCTGGTACCGCGAGATAGGTGTGCATTTGAGCCAAAGTGATCTGTACGATCTGGCTGCTCTTCTCTGGCACGCTGCAGCCCGTTTGAAACTTTTTGGCCCTGAACCGTTAACGCCGCTGAGTCATACCCTAGAATCGAGTCGTCCGGTGACTTGTGTTCTGCCACGTCCTGAATGGCGGAATTGAGGTCTTCGTTGGCGGAATGAAGAGATGATGAGGATGTCTATGTGGTGTTTTTCCTGCTCTTCCACTTTGTGGGCGAAGAAGGTTGGGTAAAGATGATCGCCACCTAAGGCTGTGGGCAGTACACGCCAAGGCGTATAGTCAGGCAACAGCTCAGCAAGATTCCACTTTGCTTACATCGGCACGAAAGCCAGAGATGCGCAATGACGGCGAAAAGGAACGTCTTTCAGGTGCTCTTAACCCTGCGCTTAGTCATGGTACATCGTCTTCCCACTGCGGTCTTTTGGATCGGGTGGTAGTCCTAAATATCGCTGACGTAAATCATCCCACAATGCCAGTCGTGACCAGTCAGGCTCCTTGCGGAACTTCATGTCGTCGGTGAGAAATGGATTGGGGAAGAAGATATAAATCTGGTTCTCACCCTTACCATTGAATAGCCGTAATCCCCAACTGCCTACCGTTCCATCAGGGTTTAGCCGACGGTAAAATTCAGCTCGTCCTGTTCGCCGATGGCGGGCAAGTTCCGGATCGACAGGTTTCTGCTTGCTGCCTTTATGCTCACCGATGCACAGATGAAAGTGCCAGACTCCGAAATCAACGGTCAGGTACCCATCGAGCATACCAATTCGCTGTGGTGGCTGAGTAACTTTGATCTCGAATACTGAACCCTGAATAAGTGGACCAAAATATATCTTGTCCCAATGATCACGAAACAGTTCGGTCATCAGCGTGGTAAGTACTGACTCTTCTGGTTCGAGTGGAAAGATTTCGAGTGTCCCATTCCCTGGTTCTTCAACGATATAAGAGGATGGTGTTGTCATAAAAAATAACCTCCTGTCAGTTGCCACTCGGCGACATTTCGCGTACCAGTGTCACGAGATCGTGAAGTGAATACACACATCGTTCGGGATGTCCTTTCGCCTGGATATGCCAGCAAGGTTGTTGTTCAGTGCCACTAATGGTAATACGTAGCGCTGTCGGATTATCTGTTGAACTAGTCAGATATCCGATTCGTTCAAGCGCATGAGATGTCCATTTGCGAATAAGACCTTCACCAAGAAGTGTTGCCCGATGCACTGAAGAATAGTGAAAGCGAAATTGGCCGTGATAGCGATCAAAGGTAATCTCGCAATTGGCGAAAGCCTTTTCAAATGCTCCGCTCAACACAAGATCTTCTGGTGCACCGGAATATACCGTACCATCAGTTGTCATCAACCATACTATATCGGCACTACGTAAAGCGAGATCAAGATCGTGGGTTGAAAGAATGACGGCTCGTTGCGTGTCGTGGGCCAGTCTGCGTAGGAGTT
Source organism: Chloroflexus sp. MS-G (assembly GCF_000735195.1). Taxonomy (GTDB): domain Bacteria; phylum Chloroflexota; class Chloroflexia; order Chloroflexales; family Chloroflexaceae; genus Chloroflexus. The sequence continues at coordinate 5,354 of NZ_JPIM01000046.1, read as the reverse complement.
GCATCATCGCTACCCGGTGTGACAGATCGAGGAAAGCGGTTGGTTCATCGAGCACCATAACCTGCGGCTCTTGAGCCAGGGCACGTGCTACCATGACTCGTTGCCGTTCACCGTCACTCAATTCGTGGATATAGCGTCTAGCGAGGTGTTCTGCCTGAGTCGCTGCAATTGCCGTTTGCACGATTGCTTCATCGTGAGGTGTTAATCGCCCAAACCAATTCGTGTATGGATAGCGCCCAAGGGCAACTAGGTTGTACACCGAAAGCTGACCAACCTCAATGCGTTCGGTGAGAACAACACTAATCCGGCGAGCAATCTCACGCGGTTTGAGCGTCGCCAGATCAGTCTTATCAAGGAACACTCGTCCGGCTAATGGCGGTTGCATACCGATCAGGGTTCGTAGGAGGGTTGATTTACCGACGCCGTTTGGTCCCATTAAGCAAACAACTTCACCGCTACGAAGCGTTAAATTGAGGTGATCGGCAATGATACGCCGTACCCCGCCTCTGCCAGAGTAACCAATGCGCAAGTTCTCAGTGGTTAAAACTGGTTCGTTCATAAGCTAAAGGTTCCCCGATACCGCTGGAGGATAACCCAGATGACAATAGGCGCCCCAACGAGCGATGTAATGGCATTTAAGGGGAGGACAATACTAAACCCTGGTGCTTGAGCTATCAGATCGCCGACAAGGGCTGTCGTTGCTCCAACCCATATACATGCCGGGATCAGCACATTATGATCTGACGTTCGCAGCAGTGCTCGACAGAGGTGAGGCACCGCAACCCCAAGAAAAGCTATTGGACCACAAAAGGCGGTTACTGCTCCAGCAAGTACGGCACTGCTCAGGACAATCCCACTTCTAGTCATTTGGATGTTCATACCCATACTGCGTGCGTATGTCTCACCGAGCAGTAACGCATTAAGAGCTTTGGTCAGAAGGAAAGCCAAGAACAACCCAATACCGATGGTTGGCCCTAGAACCCACAGTTGACTCCAGGTTACACCACCGAAATTGCCAAAGCTCCAGGCAATGTATGCATGAATGCGCTCGGCAATACTAAAGTACAACAGCAGACTTACCACAGCACTGGTAACATAACTGATCATAAGCCCTAAGATAAGAAGAGTAATGCTGCTCCGCACTTGTTGAGCTATAAAGATAACAAGAATCATCACGATACCGGCACCGAAACTGGCGGCGACTACCAGGCTAATATTACTCAACAGTCCGGTAACAGCCAACAAACTTGTGTTGGCAGTACCAACGCTTAACACAACGATGGCAACCCCAAGGCTGGCCCCTGAACTGATGCCAAGAATAAATGGATCGGCTAGCGGGTTGCGGAAGAGGGTTTGCATTTGTAGGCCGCTCACGCCGAGTGCGGCTCCGGCTAGCGCCGCGGTGAGTGCTTTAGGTATGCGAAAGTCGTATATGATCGTTACCCACGTCGCTCGTTCAGCTTCCTTGTGGAAGAGGATTGTTAGAACCTGTTCCAATGGAATGGGTACTGATCCTGCACTGAGGCTTAATAAGAAACTCACTAGAGTAATACCAGACATGACGATGAGGATAACCATCTGTAGGTGTTGGTGTAAATGTACAGATGATTTGTTTGTGGTAGCGAATATTTTCCCCATACAATTTTCGTACTGATTGAAGTTATCGTTTTAACCGATGAAAAATATATTCTTCCACAGGGCTATTATGTATCAGATGTTCATGAATAATTCGTCTAATTACTACTTGGTCAACGTGGTGGTACCAGATGCCTTCAGGGTATACCACGACAATAGGACCGGCGGAGCAGACACCAAGACACGGCGTCGTGCCCCGCTTGACTCTGTTCGGATTCTGGTAATCCCCTAACGGCCCAAGCAGGTGGGCTAATTGTGAGTACAATTGTGCTGCTTTGCCGTCTGGATCGCAATAGTGTCCAGTACAGATAAAGATATGGCGAGAATATGGGTTCATATGGGGTTTAGTCATACCGTCCTCTATGGTGCAAGCTGTTGGTAAAAGAAGAGTTCGTGATCAGGTAGTAATTCTGGGTGCAATATCTTGATCAAGTCGGCCAGAATGAGATGAGGGTTAGTAACACCGGTTTCCCAATAATCATTGCCGCCGTTCTCGTTCAATCGCTTGTTGTTGTTGAAGACGTTGCCTTTCTGAAAGGCGGTAAACTGCGAAAAGCGTTCGTCTATTTGCTGCAATTCGCTCAAACTCTTCGCACTACCAGGGTTCAGCCAGAAATCGGCATTCTGGGCGCGTTCAAAAACCTCTTCAAAGCTCAGTGGTTGACTTCCGCTCGATGTATCGTCAGCCCAGAGGTAGGTTGCACCGGCATCGGCTAGAAGTTGGGCCACATAGCTTTTACCACCGGGCATATACCATGTTCCCCGAAACGGAGCATTAGCAAAGACAGTAGGTTTGTTGGCTACTTCGCGGGCTTTAGCGGCTATCTCGCGATAGCGGTTAGCGATAGCGGCGTAGGCTTTATTGGCTGCCATTTCCTGGTTGAAGAATGCTGCGGTGAATTTAATCCATTCAGCGCGACCGAGCGGTGTGCTTTCCATGTATTCGCTGTTCAAGACAACCTTTAGACCAGCCTCGAGTAACTTAGGATGGGCGTCGAACTCAGGATTACCAACCCCATACGTCATGATCAGATCGGGATTGAGATCGAGAGCTTGTTCAACATTCACCTGGCCTCCACTCCCGATTTCCACCAGCTCTCCGGCAGCGATCTTCTGACGCACGGTCTCGTTGTTGATGTACAGGAAGCTATCGACACCGACTAACCTATCAAGCAGGCCAAGTTCGTCGAGATGGGGCAGTTGTGTGGTTGACATTGCCACCACACGCTGTACCGGAATTTCGATCAGTAGCGTATTATCTTTTAGATCAGGTGGCGGAGTGCCGCACTGAAGCAGGACATACCGGAATTGAACATCAGCGTCGCGCCACGGATTGAGCACAGTGATGATCTTGTAATGGTTGAAATACTCAATCTTCCAACCAGTTGCCTCTTCCAGAGTAACTTTCTCTGGGAAGTAATCGACTTCCGGATCGAACTCAGTAACACACTCATCGGTAAGGTTGGTAAGCGGTGGTGTGAGCATGTCTGGAGTAGCCGTAGGTACAGCAGTCGGGATTGGTGTACCTATAGCTCCTAATGCCGTTGTTGGAACAGCGGTTGGCACAGGTCTGGTCGCAGTCTGATTTCCACACCCAATAAAGAAGATGACGAAGAAAAACGAAAGCATGTAATGTGCTAAACGATACATAGTTTTCCTCCAAAAATGCAAAAAATAATGCAAGAGATCCTTCGCCGCTAGCAGAAAATGCTATCGGGTACTGGGAACGAGCGATCTGCTCAACGAATAGTCACTATTGTTTGTCGGAAATTGGCGTAGTGGGCAGATGGTGCTGTTGATGATAACCATCAACAAAACATCCCCAGTCTCTTCCGAGAGCTGGGGATATAAACACTGCCCGTTCAGTGGGGTAAACTACGGCAGGCATGTTCTCCTCCTTAGCTCGAGAAGGGCCGAACATCATCGCATCGCGGCAGGCATCCTGGCTTCCGGTATTAGAACCGGTTACAGTTGCGGCACAGCGCTGGACTTGCACCAGCTTCCACCTTTACGCCCTGGCATCCGGGCCTACGGGTCACCGCGACGATATAAGCTTGTCAATATTGCCCATATACTAGCACAACTGACACGATTTTGCAACTGTTCCCTGTCAGCGTGTAGGGGTTTTCAACGTTGTGCGGCGACGTGCGCCTAACACCCCTCACCTTCTCCCCAACCCCCTTCCGCTCCCTTTGTGGGAGCGGAAGGGGGAGGGTGAGGTGGGATTGGAACCCGCTCCTGATGGCTTGTTGATGGGATAAACGACGGATTTCAGCTTCACGCCGGAGGATGCAGGCCGGAGGCCCGCGCTCCAAGGGCAATCGCGCGAGTCGGGGATCGTCTCGCGCATGGATGACATGCATCGTGCATGTCTCCCCATTCGGTTACAGCGAAGTGGCTCTCGTGATACCAAAAGATGAAGACCTTGAAAGGCCCTGGTCAGCGTGTTTTTCAGAACCGATGGCCATTATCGGGGTAAGTCATTCTGCACACGTGTGAGACGTTCTCATTTGGAAATCGTGACAGTGAGCGATGACGGCTCATCATTGGTGTTTCATTCATCTCTGTATTTTCCGTGTCTCTGTGTTGCAGAATCCGTCGTCTCAACAACGATGTACCGCACGCAGTGTCACTACTAGGGAGAGGCACGAGATACCGTACCTCTCCATCTCAAGGTGGGATTGCACCAGATCGATGACAAAGTGCAGCCGTATTTACCCATTCCAACGAAACGGTCTTCAACTCTACTCACCACCTGCAGTTCCGGTCACCGGCTCACCATCGCGTGGTCTGGTTGCCGCCGGTGTATCACCTAGCATACCGTCGCTTGGAATGCTCAGCATGGTCAACAGGCCATTATCGCCACTTACCAAGCGCGGCAAGACACCATCCCAGCGTTCGATAAAGCGCAATTGGAGCAATTGCGGAGAAACGACTTCACCGAGCAGGCGGAGCGATTCGGCTTCAGCGCGAGCAATTTCGAGGCGAGCCTTTGCCTCAGCTTCAGCACGAGCGACTTGCTGTTGGGCCTCGATCCGCGCCCGTTCAAGCTCGCGTGCGGCCCGTAGTGCGTCTTGCTCGGCAACCTGCTTCGCTTCGATAGCACGGGCAAACTCAGGACTGAAATTGAAGTCGGTGATCGAGACACTTTCAACGATGACCCCACGGGGTGTTAGGCGTTCACTCAAAATGTTTAGGATCAAATCTGACACTTCAGGACGACGGGTGATCAGTTCTTCAGCCGTAAAGCGTGCTGTTGCTGCTTTGAGCGCCTCCTGAATGGCGGGATCAACCACGCGGCGTTCGTAGTCTACACCGATCTCGCGTACCAGTCGATCAACCTGGCTGGCGTCAGGCCGGTAGTTGATGACCACCTGGGTGGTTACGGTTTGCAGGTCACGTGAAGCTGCGCTTGAATTGGACTCATAGCGCTGGGTGCGTACTTCCACGATGGTGACGGAGGTAATAAACGGTGGGCGAAAGTGAAGCCCTTCGTTGAGCACACCGGTAATTTCGCCGAATGTCTTCAGTACACCTCTGGTACCGGCTTCAATGGTCGTTACCGAATTGATCACAATAAAGACTGCGACCATCCCCAGGATAATGATGGAGAATATTGCTGACATTGACCATCCGCTCATGGTCGGCGTAGGAAAAGATTGACGTCTTTGGTTCATCGTTCTGCACTTTCTATTTCAACAAGTGTCTCACCCTGTACA